>CAMYKI010000036.1 GCA_947258985.1 uncultured Acidimicrobiaceae bacterium | reverse complement strand
CCTGAAAACAAAAGGCGGGATTAACCCGCCTCATTTCAAATAATCCCCCTTAACGTTATTGTTAATATTGCATATTGTTTTTATAGAAATTCAAGATTTAACGCTTTTCGCTAGTTTGTCTTAATCTGAAGGGTTACTTTATCCTCACCAACTGTAAAGGTGGACATTGAATTCGTACACCCTCTAGGAAACTCAACATTGATATGCGCAGGAGCGTAGTTTGTGCCACCTTCTATTTTTCCAAACCAAATAGCGACAGTATTTCCCAAAATGGAGTCTTGTAACGCCAGCCCACCAAAGAAAACGAATACATTATCAATGTCCATAAGTGTTACAGCACCATTACCGTCCTCGAACCGTGCTGTTCCTACAGCATTCCCATCTGAATCTGTCGAAACATCTACATCCAGCCGATCACGTTTAAGCCCCGCACCTAATCCACAAAATGTAGTAGTGTCGTCTATTGATCGATTTTGTGCCCGAATCTTTATATCCATTCCTTCCTGGCCAGCGGAGTACGTCATAGATGACCACGGCATTGCGATTGCGAAAACAAGTAAAGCCATCACTCCGGTTATCCGGGTATTAATGTGACTTGCTAATATGTGTCTCATGGTTGTATCCCCCTTTGTGAGATGGTTAGTGAGGTCTATAGGATAAATGGTTGTTTTCTTAAATTCCAGTTACATGAAACTTATCTAAAACTTCAGATTTATTATTAAGTCTTTGAGATAGATATCTAAAAATAAATCATATTCATATCACAGGTCATCTCTAAGCTCAGTTGCAACGATCTGTTCATACTTTGCGGTTAGCAATTTTTGCTCATCAATTTACAATGAAAAGTTGATCAGCGGCATCTGGCGAATCTCAGTTACCAGAGAATCTGATCTTTATTAAACACGCCTACAAGATAGGAAATACGCTTTGCCGACATTCGGCTTACAGAAATAGAAGGGAACCTCTTGCCCCTTTCTTCTGCCCTTCGCAGGGAATGAGTTAAATGCCTGCAGATGCTTGCGAATCCACCCTCCGAAGCCGTCATTAAAGTAACCGCCTAACAACCCTCCAGAGCTCCAGGTATAGCACTCGGTATAATCCTGCTGCACTCCTTTTCCATCATCGTTTCTTGACCTTTTTTACCTTTTAGAGCTTAGGTTCGACTTGTACTCTATCAATCGACAAAGTATGATTGTTTCAGCCGTTAAATTGGCTATGGGGATAATTCAAGAGCGTCTAAGGCGTCTTGAATCAAATAAAATGAAAACGTACTAAAGGGGGTACATCATGAAGTATCTGTTATCAAATATTAGAAGTGTGCTTGTCCTAGCATTACTTTCACCCATAATAGTTCACGCACAAACTCCAGATGGTTTGACTCCTGCTGTGGAAGAGGTATGCAGTGAATATAGTGGGGCTGCGTTTGGACTATGCAATGCCTATTGCGAAGCGATGGACTGTGATTATATCGAGCCCCAAGCTGCGGAACAGGCGTGCAATAGGGTTAGGGCAAATTTTTCAAAAATCACAGGAGATGATTTGTTGCCTTGCGATCCTGAGCCGTGTGATGAGGGCGATGAGTGCGAACCTGAGCCGCCAGAGTGTGAGCCGGGCTCCGGGGACCCTGCCTGTAACGGCTAACTAGAAATTTGTGTTTCTTGCCAATATTTAATTATGGGCAGAGGGTTACAAATTTAACTATAGGTGCCCAGATGTCATCTGGTCTGCAGCAACATTTAGTTATTAACGACTAAAACTTCTGGCAGTTAATACCAATGCTCGGTGCCATCCTCTCGATGGCGGGTGTCGGCGCCGTTGTGGGAAGCCTGATCGTGGGCGCCTATGGAGAGCCGAAACACCTGCTGCGCACGATACTTGGCGGGATACTCGTCTCCGGCATCCTGATCGCAATCACCGGGGTCCGGGCCTCCGTTGTGGTCATCGCTGTTCCCTTGGTGTTGGTATTCCTCCTCAGCCCGATCATCAACGGCGCCAGCCAGGTGGTCTGGCAAACCAAGGTTGTTGAGGGGGCCCAGGGCCGTGTGTTTTCCCTGCGACGAATGATCGCCCAGGCAATCTCCCCCATCGCGATCCTCCTCGCCGGGCCTCTGGCAGACGGACTGTTCGAGCCGGCGCTCGAGGTGGACGGCATACTTGCCGACTCCATCGGGCAGCTCATCGGGACGGGTACCGGCCGCGGCATTGGACTCATCCATATCCTCGCCGGAGCCGGGACGGTGCTGCTGGCGATCGCGGGATGGATGTCGCCACGGGTGCGCAATATCGAGACCGAGCTACCCGACCTCGCCGGCAGGGACTAACCGTTCCACAGGGCGAGTCCGCGGTCGAATTGGACCCGCGCGTTGGTCGACCGGGGTTACGATCCGAGCGATGACTGCTTCCCCGCCCCACATCGGAACCCTGCGCGAGGGACCGCTACACGCCTCGCTGAAGCAGTGGTGTGCGCAGGATGGGGACAGGTTCGAGGTGCCCATCGCCGGCTACGTCATTGACGTCGTCAGGGGTGAAATGCTGATCGAGGTCCAGACGGGCGGCTTCTCTTCGATGAAGCGCAAGTTGCAGGAGCTTCTCGACTTCGGGCACCACGTCAGGGTGCTCTATCCGATTCCCGTGCGAAAGTCGATAGTCAAGGTCGACGCCGACGGTGAGGTGGTCAGTCGACGACGCTCGCCGAAGCGGGGCGACCCTATCGACATCTTCAGCGAGCTGGTGAGCATCCCCCAGTTGATTGCCCACCCCGGATTTGAGTTAGAGCTCGTGCTCACCGTCGAGGACGAGTACCGCAAGCATGACCCGTCCCGGGCATGGCGGCGGCGAGGTTGGGTGGTGATGGAGCGCAGGCTGGTCGAGATCGAGGGCACGGTGACGATCGCAGACGTGCCGGCATTGGCCACGTTGCTCCCCGACGACCTGCCCGAGCCGTTCACCACATCCGACCTTGCATCGGCTGTGGAACGACCACTCCGTTTGGCGCAGCAGATGGCCTACTGCCTCCGTCACTGCGCCGCCATCGAACCCGTCGGGAAACGTGGCAACGCCATCGAGTACCGCCGCACCCCAAACCCAACGGTTCTTGCGTAACTGGTGCCACCCCGGAACCCCCGGCACCAGTTACGCAAGAACCGGGGAGGGAGTTCGATAACAACTCCAAGCCGATTTCATCGGCCGGGGTCGGGTGTCACCTTGACGACGGATTCGATGGTGCCGTAGATGCGCTCCGTCAAGCCCTTGTCTTCCGGCTCGAGCAGGTTCGCCATCACCTTGAAGGCCCACTCCATCAGAGGACGGGATTGCATCCCGAGATGCGTCAGCCTACGGATGACGGCGGGGTATCCGATGACCATCGCAAACGTCCTGGCCACCCGCAGGTAGTCGGAGTAGATGTCATCGATTGCAGCGGAGTAGCCCCGCAATGCGCCTGCGTTGCCGGCGACGGCGTCGGCGACATAGCCCGAGGCAAGCCGGGAGGTCTCGTATGCGTAGTCGATGCCTTCGCCGTTGAACGGGTTGACGGCACCAATCGAGTCACCCACCGCCACCCAATTACGCCCGAAACGGGGGCCAACCGACATGGAAGCTGTGCCACGTAGGCCTCGATCAGCCGCGATGTGTTGAGATCCTTCCATCCCTTGAACGTGGAGAGCGCCCCTGCCCCGATGTTGATCTCACCATCACCGAGTGGGAAGACCCAGCCGTATCCGGGCATGGCGCGACCCTCACGGTCGCGGATGTCGAGCTGGCTTTCCAGATATCCGTCGGCGGAATTGTCACTCTTCCAGTAGCCGCGAACCGCAAGTGCGAACGGATAGTCCTTGCGCCGCTCCATACCGAGTTTGCGCCCGAAGCGAGACAGCGACCCGTCGGCGATCACCACCATCTTCGGATTGAGGATCTCCGCCTCCGCACCCTTGCGCCGCAGCTGTACCGCGGTCAACTCGCCGGCTTCGACGACCGGGACCGCCTCGGTACCGGTCAGTACGACCGCTCCTTGCTTCTCGGCAAGCGCGGCGACCTGCATGTCCAGGTCGGCCCGGCGGATCACTGCGCCCCAGTTGGGGTAGATCGAATGCTCGGGCCACGGCATCTCCAGCCGGGTGTCACCCGCATAGGCACGTAACCCGACGATCCGATGGTGACCATCGAAGTCGAATCCCATGTCGACGAGCTGCTTGATCGCCCGCGGCGTTAGGCCGTCGCCGCAGGCCTTCTCCCGCGGGTACTCCTTCTTTTCGACCACCACGACCGACAGGCCACGGCGGGCCAGCCAGTATCCGGCGGCGGCACCACCGGGGCCGCCCCCTACAACAAGTACATCGGGGTTCATCATGGGGATTCGAGGCTAGCCGTCGGCAGAGATGTCGAACGCGGCGTCTACTGGACGAAAAAGAGCATGAGGAACTCGGCAACCATCGCCGGCTTCTCTTCTCCCTCGATCTCCACTGTGACCGTTTGCCTGACGAGCCACTGTCCGGGGCGCTTCTCCTCGGCTCCCGAGAGCACAGCCCGGCCGCGGATTCGCTGCCCCACCTTGACCGGCTGCAAGAAGCGGACCTTGTCCGTCCCGTAGTTGATCGCCATCAGCAGGCCTTCGACGGGCAGCGAGGCGGATTCGAGAAAGTGCGGCAGAAGCGACAGCGTGAGGAAGCCGTGAGCGATTGTCCCCCCGAACGGTGTCATCGCCGCCCGCTCAGGATCGATGTGGATGAACTGGTGGTCGAGGGTCGCATCGGCAAACGCATTGACTCTGTCCTGCTCGATCAAAACCCAATCGGACACTCCGAGTTCGGTGCCGACCATCGAAGGCAGCTCGGATGCGGGAACGGTTGTGGCCATAACGCCTCCTCCAGAGGGTTTTGGCGTCGCAGACCGGCATATATTCCGGTTTGCGACGCCAAAACCGGGGTGTTCTTTGGGGCGGGTCAGCCCTCTTCGCCGCCCTCGACAAAGCCGCACGAGACTTCGGCGACGGCTAGATCTTCGCCACCGAAGGCGACCCGTTCGTAGAGGGAAACCGCGGCGATCTCTTCTTCGCTGAGTGAACCCTGGTACCCGGGCATTACACCGCCACCACCAGCGGGCTTCCCGCTGTCACCGTAGGTCGGACTCGGCCAATCGTTCGTGCCAATGGATACCCACTCGACATGGTCGTTGCAGGCGGAGAACGTAGCGAGGACCGCTCCGCCGGTGAAGGCAGGGCCGACACCACCGCCGCCACCGGCTCCGTGACATGCAACGCACTGGCTTGTATATATCGACTGGCCCAGGCTGAAGAACGGGCTGGCATCGCCGGCACAGTCCTGAACCTCGCCGGTCAGCGGGTTGACGTCGAGCGCGCCGGACGTTCCACAATCCGGTCCGTGCGGCGCCAGCCCGGCGTACAGCAGCGCAATCATCGGAATGATGATGAAAGAAGCGGCCAGCCACCTGGGGAACCCGGCCAGAACCGGTTGCGGTTCCTCCTCGGCGGGTTCCTCGGTGGCCGGCTCCCTCTCCTCCGCCGCTTCCTCCGCGACTGCGGTTGTCTGCGGTGCCGTGGTCTCGGCCGCGGCCGGCGCAGACGTTTCTCCATCGGGACTCAGTCCCATCTCCACGAGAACTTCATCGAGCGGCCGCCCTTCACGCTTGGCGCGAGCAGCGGCACTGCGGCGCAGCAGCGCTTCCGGCAGTTTGCCCGCTCCGGTATCAGCGGCAGGTGCCGGGGTTGGGGTGGCTTCGGCTGGTGCGGCTTCGGCCGGCGCGGCTTCGGCCGGCGCGGCTTCGGCCGGCGCGGCGGCGGGGGCGGGGGCCGAGGCGGGGGCCTCACCACCGGCCCATCCGGCAACAAGAGCATCTACGTCCACGCCCTGGGATGTCGCTCGAGCCCGGGCCGCTCGCTCCAGGAGTTCGGCAGGCACCCCGGTGTCGGCTGCAATCTGATTCAGGAATTCATTCATCAGATCACCTCAGCCCGTTCAGGTAAGCGACCAGCACGGCCAGATCGGCTTCCGAGAGGTAGTCATACGACGGCATGGTCGACCAGGAGCGATCTTCACGGGGGTTCTTCAGCTGCTCGACGGTCACTCCGCCGCGGCTGGCGATGTGCATCAGATCGGGACCCATCCTGGCCACGCCCAGAAGCATGGGTTGCTCGTGGGCATAGTCACCGGCAAGGCTCACCGGACCCAGGCCGCGATCGGTGACGATGGGACGGACCACCTGGGTGTGGCAGCTGGTGCAGCCCTCACGCAGGTAGACGTCGCGGCCGAGTGCAGCGTCGCTGCCTTCGGCGAACAGACGCGACTCGTCGGCGAGGATCGTCGGTTCCGCCGGCTCGGATTCGAGCGACGGGAGAAAAACGATGAGCAAGAACACGCCGATACCGGCCGCCAGGGCAATGGTGCCGATCCGGAGCCAGCCCGGCTCAGCCTCCGCCACGACCTCGAGTTCCTCGTTGACTTCCTGGCCGCCCGCGTCAAGCACGGGGTCGGCAGCCAGGACTGCGTCCCGGTTATCGGAAAGCAGCCAGGCGACGGTCGCATACGCAAACAGCAGAGCCTGGGCAACGGCAATGATCATGAGCCCGACCATCCGGGCGATGGCGAACCCGTAGTTCCACATCGCGTCGGCGGTGGACTCGAAGCCATCACCGACCGCCGGCGCCCCGTCGGCGCCTCCGCCGGCCCAGGTGAATCCAACAACAAGGCCGCCGACGATCATCGCAAACACCGCGATGGCTACGCCGTCGATCGTCAGCCAGAGGTGCCACTGCTGGACGCGACGGGCGTCCCGGGTGACCATCGGCGGCGCAACGTGATAGACGTAGGCAAACAGCCAGGCGCTGAAGGCTCCGAGCAGAACCAGAACCTCGACTCCGTAGACCCAGTCGGTGAAGCCGACCACACCGCCCGATGCTCGCATCGCCTGGGTCAGGGTGAGGACCGGCAGGGCGGCGAAGAGACCAAGTCCCAGATAGACCAGCCGCAGGGAAGCGCGGTCCTTGTCGGCGATATCATCGAGGCGCCCCCGAACAGCAGCGTTGATGTCCACGATGATCGTGGCGATAGGCAACAACAACGCCATCGAGAACATCACTCCAACGGTCTCCAACCAATCGGGAGCGGGAGTGAAGGTCAATTCGGCAGTAGCGGTGAATGCCCAGGCGATGCCCAGACCCCAGAACCCGACAACCGACATGCGAGTCGGCTTGAAGCGGGCAAGGCCGACCAGGCGAGGCACTACAGGAGCGCCAGCATCGAGAGGTTGCCGATGAAGTGAAGCCCTACCAGCCAGATCACAGCCGCAAGCATGAACCACTCGGCCGGGCTTCGTTCCCGGTCGTTGCGGCGGGCGATCGTTCGAGCCACGGAATGAGCCATCGCCATCATTCCCAACAAGACGAGCAGGTCCGCCAGAGGTGGCGCTTCGAGATAGCGGACACCCTCGCTCTGCCCGGTCAAGATGGCGACGCCGCCGACCGCGTACCCGACCGACATCAAGATGAATCCGATGCGGGCGATCGCCGGATCGGTGAGGTTCTCGCCGGTCAGTCGCGGTACTGCGTAGTAGATGGCGCCGATGAGGCCGAGGGTCAGCCATCCGTACAAGAGGAAGTGGATCGCTGCCGGGCGAAGCCTGCCGTAAGAGATCGGCCCCCAGCCGCTGAGCAGGTCCGGAGCAACGAACTGCACGCTGGCTAATGCCAGCATGAGGACGCCAATGATCAAGAAACCTAGCGAAGCCGCTAAATGGTGACGAGCAACACTTTGGGAAGACGCTGCCGTTTCAGACGTCTCCGTTGGATTGTCTTGCGAAACCTCGGCAGTCACCCTTGCCTAGTCCCTTTCTCGCTGAATCGACACGGCCGGTCCATCGCGGACCCCGGCAGAATAGCCAGACGAAACGAAGATTCCCGAACTCGTCAGCGAGACCCTCACCGGCTCGGCTGGTACCCGCCCACGGGTTCTGGAATTCTCCCCTGGGGTCCAGGCAGTACCACCAGTTCAGGACGAGACAGATCGCGTAGAAGGCGGCAAGGGCGAACAGCGCAATCTCGGGAGTCGTATTCCTGATTTGCCCCCCAGACTCCTGACGGAACCACGAACCCTCTACGCACGAGCAGATCGTCGCCATAACCACATACCTTCGATCTCTCGAAGCCGAAGTACCAAGCGTCCCGGGTTGGCGCAAAGACGGGTAGACGTCTCGTCATACGTAGTGCGTCATCGGTGCCAAACTGATGCTTCGTGCACGTCCGGAACCATCGGGCGGCGACGGCTGGAATGTGGAGTCGATGTGATTCCCCCGCAACATGGCCATCCCACTATGGTTGCGGACTGTCGGCGCCGTTCGCGATCCACGGGACGGTGCGCGGGGCTTAGAATGACGCAACCCTGAGAAGAGTCGAGTCGGACTGACAAATGGCTGAAGGCAGAGATAGAAACTTCAACCCCGGCGTCGCAGCCATGGCGGTTGGCCTTGTCCTGGCATTGGTCGGCGCCCTTTGGGCCCACTTCACCGGCCTCTCCGAACTTGACGATGTTGGTCGTGAGATATACCCCAACATCCCCAGGGGCTGGGCATGGGTACTCATCGGTCAGCTCGTCTCGCTCGGCGGCGTACTAATTCTGATGGCAGGCACAACTCTGGCATTCCTGTACGGCAAACCGCTGACATGGGCACGGTCGGCCATCGGTGCACTTCTGTTCACAGCGCTGATGATCATCCTGTTCGGCGTCATCCCCAACGAGTGGCTGACATACACCCAGGCCGTGTGGGAATGGACCGACCAGAAAGTATGGGTACGAATCCCGGCCGACCTCATCGGAGGCAACGAGCTGGCCATCTCCGCATCTGCGTTCAAGGACATCATCGTTGGAACGTATGTCCTCGTTGCGACCGTAGCCGTCGCTGCAGCGATGATCAACTGGCAAAAGAGGGACGAGATCCAGGCCAAGATGGAGAAGAGGCGGGCTGAGAAGAAGTCGGTTTCCACATATGGCCGCCCCCTGCAGAAGGCCGAGAGGTAGAGGCAATGGCGAACGAGGCATGGACGGAACTCATCGACACCCGCGATGACTACCAACTCGCCGTTGTCGAAGGCTCCTACCTGACTGCAGCGGTCAAGCCGAAGCAGTTCCTTCACATCAACGAGTCCGAGTGCATCCTCTGCGAAGGTTGCGTCGACATCTGCCCGTGGAAGTGCATCCACTACCTGTCGATCGACGCAATCTCTGAAGCGGCCAACGTCGACGACCCCAAGGCGCAAGAGGAGAACGGTGGCTTCTTCGTCGTCGATGAGGACGCCTGCACAAGATGTGCACTATGCATCGACCGCTGCCCCACAGGTGTCATCTCTTTGGGCAAATTCTCCGGCTCTCTTGCCGACGAAAATGCAGATTTCACCAGCAAGCCGTGGGAGTACGACACTGGGGACCGGGATTTCAAGAACGGCTACATGTACGGCATTCGCTGGTAGCAAACGGACGATTGAGGAGAACAGGTGGCAAACGGAAACGGGAAGGTCGGTCTGAAGGAGCGAGTCTCCCAGGCCGCCGATCACGTCCGCACCAGTCAGGTGTGGTCGAGCATATTCCGCCCCGGCTCGCCCTTCCGCGCCGGCTACACCGACTCGCCGCGCAATCGCTCCTACGTGATCATGAACAACGTGCTCTATCACCTCCACCCGGTGAAGGTGAAGCGGCATGCCGTGCGACTCTCGTACACACTCTGTCTCGGCGGTCTCAGCTTCTTCCTATTCATCCTGCTGACGATCACCGGCATCTTCCTGATGTTCTACTACCGCCCGACCTCACCACAGGCCTACCTCGACATCCAGGCTCTCGCCACTGATGTCGCCTTTGGGCAGTTGGTTCGGAATCTGCACAGATGGGGCGCCCACCTCATGGTGTTGACCGTGTTCCTTCACATGGCCCGGGTCTTCTATCACGGCGCCTACAAGCCGCCCCGCGAATTCAACTGGGTCGTCGGCATCGTTCTGCTGGTGCTGACGCTGCTGCTCTCGTTCACCGGCTATCTCCTCCCCTGGGACCAGCTGGCACTGTGGGCGGTCACGGTGGGAAGCAACATGGGTGCGTACGCACCGGTGATCGGCGATCAAGTGTCGTTTGCTTTGATTGGAGGGGTGCAGATCACCCCCGACACTCTGCTGCGTTGGTACGTCCTGCACGTCCTGTTCCTGCCGTTCATCATCGTCATCTTCATGGCCGTCCACTTCTGGCGAGTCCGCAAGGACGGCGGAATCTCGGGGCCCCTCTAATGGCGGGGCTTCCCGAACACCTGCTTCGCCGCTCCGCCGAGGCGCGTGCCAAAGCCGAAGGGCGCGACGTTGAAGAAGTGCTCGCCGAGCTGAAAGGGGAAGCCCCTCCGGCCCCGAAGGAACCCGCAGCTGGCCCCGAGCCCGCCCCAGCGCCGGCAGCACCCGCTGCCGGACCCGGACGCGATCTCGACGCAGAATCCGCAGCCACCGGTGTGCCGGTACCACTACTCCAGAGGGCAATGGAAGGCAGAGCCCGCAGAGAGGGCAAGCCCGTACCGGCCATGGCAGGGGCCCCGGCAAGCGCACCGGCAGCAACCGCTCCGGCCGCCGCACCAGCCGCGGCAGCCGCACCCGCAGCGGCACCGGCTATTCCCGACGGAGTAACCACGCAACGATTGCTCACCGTCGTCAAGGCGGGTGCCATTCAGCAGGTCAAGTCGTCACCACAGGACAAGGTGAGCGTGTGGCCTCATCTGCTCGCCATCGAGTTCGTGGCCCTGATGGTGGTCACGGCGGGCCTGATCATCTTCTCGGTGTTTGTAGACGCACCGCTTCTCGAATTTGCCAACTTCAACGAGCAGCCCAACCCGTCGAAGGCTCCGTGGTACTTCCTCGGGCTCCAGGAATTGCTGTCCTACTTCGATCCGCAGGTCGCCGGGGTAATCATCCCGACGTTTGGCATGATCGGTCTGGCCATTATCCCTTACGTAGACAAGAACCCGTCTGTAAGGCCATCTGACCGCAAACTGGCCATCATGGTCTTCAGCTTCTTCGTCTTCGCTTCGGCTGTTTTGACAATATACGGCTCGTTCTTCCGGGGACCGGGGTTCAACTTCTCGTTCCCCTGGGTGGACGGCATATTCTTCGATTTCTGATGCAAAAGGACTCGACCAGAGCATGAGCGCAACTGCCATATTCGTAACTGCCATCATCGGTGCGGGGATTCTCGTCGCCGCCGGCGTGTTTGCTGTTGCGTGGAAACGGGGTCCGAGCGCCGGCCCCATCGTCGGCGATTTCGACAAGGCCGCCGCCAAACGGGACATGTCCCGGAAGCCCGAGCAGACGTCTCGGAAGCCCGAGCAGACGTCTCGGAAGCCCGAGCAGACGTCTCTAAAGCCCGAGGCCGAGGTTGTACCCGCCGTTGACGCCGACGGGGAAGAGGAGTTGCCCGTTCCTGCCGCCATCGAGGACGACCGCGAGGCGATATCGGAGGAGGACCTCGGCGTGACCCGCCGCATGTTCCTCAACCGTGCCGCTCTCGGGCTCTTCGGAGGAGGCTTCCTCGGCACCCTCGGCATCAGCATGCTTGCGTTCTTCTGGCCGAAGCTGAGGGGCGGTTTCGGAAGCAAGATCAACGCCGGCCCTCTCGCCGCGCTGCGCGCGGAGGTGGTACCCGGCGACGGCACCATCAAGCCTCTCTTTTTCCCGGAAGCCCAAGCCTGGCTGGTACCGATGGAGGGCTCATCGATCCCCGGCAGCTCGTTTGAGGGCATCCCCGCAGTCGCCGGAGCCGACGGTGGCGACTCGGGTTTGATGGCCCTTTGGCAGAAGTGTGTTCACCTCGGCTGCCGGGTGCCGGAGTGTGCCTCCTCTCAGGGATTTGAGTGCCCGTGCCACGGCTCGAAGTACAACTTCCACGGCGAATACGACTCCGGGCCGGCGCCGCGTAACCTCGACCGATTCGCTCTAGAGGAAGACGCCCAGGGCAACCTGATCATCGACACCGGCAACGTCCTCGAAACACCACGGGCGCAGGTCAAGACGATCGCGTATCCGCAGGGGCCATCGTGTCTTTGATCGCATCCCTGCTCCCGATAGTCGCAACCGCTGAGAGCAGCACTCCGGCGGGACCAAGCAACGTCGGCTTGGGCAGTGTCGTCCTGACCGTCGTGGTCGGGGTATTCCTGGTCTGGATCGGATATCTGATCATCAACAGCCGCCGGCGCACACGAGCCCCTGAGCAACCTGCCCCAAATCAAGAGTTCTTCATGGACAACGAGCGGCTAGAGAACGACCGGCTGACCAGAGTGCTCACGGCCGCCGTCATCTCTGCCGCCGTGCTCGCCATAATCATGCCCATCTACTTCATGAACGAAGCCGGCAGACAGGAAGCAGCCGCTGAGGAGATCCAGGAGGATTACGAGCACTTTGGCGAGGAGTGGTGGGTCAAATTCGAGTGTGGCGCCTGCCACGGGCCGGACGGGAGCGGAGGCGTTGCCGCGATCGTTGAAGAGCGATCCGGGCTCACAGCCAACTGGTCCGCCCCCGGCATCAACGATGTCTTGTTCCGGTACAGCGAGGAAGAGGTCCGGCATTGGATCGTCAATGGGCGTTCAGGGAGCCCGATGCCCGCCAGCGGGCTCGAGGGTGGCGGGGCCATGACCGTACAGGAAGTGGACCAGGTCATCGTCTACCTCCAGAGTCTGCAAGTCACCCAGCTCGAGGCATTCTCGCAAGCAGACGACGCAGTACTCGCCGCCCTCGACAGAATCCGCGGCGCCGAAACTGCCATCGAAGCGCGCATCGCGATCGAAGAAGCCAAGCTTCAGGACATCGTCGACGGTCCTGCTCAGTTCTCCGCCATCCGCAGTATGCCGGACGACATCGATGCCCTGCTCGGAGGTAGCGGTACGTGCACCGATGAGTCGGCGGCGCTGGTAGGCACGACCTGCGATGAAGAGGGCCCCGACGCCGACAGGGACGGCCTCACCGACGACGTTGAGCCGGCTCTCGCCGCCCTCGCTGAACTCGCGTTCGACACCCTCACCAAGCGGCAGGTTGATCCCGCCACTCTCGAGGTCTCCACGGTGCAGGATTCCGAGTTCGATATCGTCTTCTCCCCAACCTCGGCTTTCTCGATGACCGATGCCACCGGCAACCCGATTCCCGATCTCGATTCTGCTGAGGCTTTCATCTCGCACCTCGATGCCAAGCACCTCGAATGGTCCCTGCTCACCGACCGCAACGACCAGTTCGCTGCGCCCGTCGTAGACGGTATTGCCTACCTCGAAGCTGCTCTCGAGGAGCGGGCCTGGGACGTCGACTTCGACCAGTTAGCCACGGATACGGGCCTCAGTCGCGGCGAAGCCGAACGGGCAGTTGGCCTCTTCAACGCCTACTGCGCCCGCTGTCATACCGCCGGCTACAGCGCGGGAGTCGAGTTTGAGCAGACCGCCGGGTCCGGAGCCTGGGCCCCGGCCCTCACGGACGAACGCACCATCGTGCAGTTCCCGGATGAAGCCGATCACATCGCTTTCATCATCAACGGCGCCAACGCGTCCGAGCAGTACGGCGTCAACGGTCTCAGCGGGGTGGGCGGGATGCCTGGGTTCGGCGCCATGCTCAGCCTCGAAGACATCGAGCTGATCGTCAAGTACGAGAGGTCAATGTGATGACTGCTCTGCGAAATCTGCGCTCCAGAATCGTCTCGGATCAGAGCGGTATCAGCACCCTCGAATGGATGGGAATCGTCGCGGCGATTCTTGCCGTTGCGGTCTTCGTCCCCGCCGTTCGTTCCGTCTTCGCCGCACTCTTCGACGCCACCCTCGGGCAAAAGGACGACAACGGGGACCTCACCAGCACGGCGATTGCGCTTCGGGGCATAGCAATCACGATCATCTCCATCGTTGCGTTCATCGGCAGCGGCTATCTGATCCTCTATACCGACCTCGGAAAACGCCTGGCGTTTCTCGTCACCGGCGCCGCCACGTTCGGCTGGCTGGTCGTCGGCTCGATGCTGTTTGTTGTTTACGCGCCACGTGGTCTTCGCCCGGCCAACCTGCAGGGCCTCAACGCATTTCAGATCCGGATACCATCGATTGCGTTGACCCTGGCGTCCCTGATCCTTTTCCTGATGTTCGTTGCCGCCCTCGATCGTTACGAGAAGGAACAGCCCGAGGTCTAGACCGAGCGACTCCCTTCACCCCTGCGTCGATGTCGGCTGACGTGTGTGCGAGAAGCGAAAGGGAGGCTCAAATGGGTGACCGAGAGGCCGGCCAGACAGGTCGACAGCAAGGCATGGCGACGCAGGCGATCCATGCCGGCGAGATCCACGATCCGTCCGGCGCCCATATCGCACCGATCTACCAGACGTCGACGTTCACATTCGCCGATATGACCGCGGTCGAGGACTGGACCGCGGGCAAGACTCAGGCCCTCATCTACTCCCGGGCGGGCAATCCCTCCCGCGCCGCCCTTGCCACAAAACTGGCCGCATTGGAGAACCACGGTGCCGGAACGGCAGAAGACGGTGCCACCGCCGAGATCTTCGCATCGGGGATGGCCGCAATCAGCGCCGCCCTCATGGGGTCCGCAAAGGCCGGGAACCACATCCTCACCCAGCAGGTGCTCTACGGCTCGGCAGATCACCTCATCTCCGACGTACTCCCCGAATACGGGATAACCAACCACCGCATTCCCTGGCTGGATCCTGAGGAACTCGAGCAGCAGCTGGAGATGAACCCGAACACATCGGTGGTGTACCTGGAGACTCCAGCGAACCCGACTCTGCGGGTCATCGACATAGAGGTCACCGCCGACATAGCCCACGCCCACGGCGCCCGGCTCATTGTCGACAACACATTCGCTACCCCGGTGCTGCAACGACCGCTCCAATTGGGCGCCGACGTCGTGGTGCACAGCACAACGAAGTACATCAATGGCCACGGAACCGTCATCGGAGGCGCCGTCGTCAGCACCGATCGAGACTTCATGGACACCGAGATCTCCGCCCTAATGCGATTCACCGGCGGAGTACCGAGCGCCATCGACTGCTGGCTGACCAACCTCGGTTTGAAAACGCTGCCTCTCCGCATGGAGCGTCACTGCGCCACCGCAATGAAGGTAGCGACTTTCCTCGAAGATCATCCGAGCGTTGCAGCCACCCACTACCCCGGCCTTTCGTCGCACCCCCAGCATGAGATTGCCCGGCGCCAGATGGCGGCTGCGGGAGCGATGCTTGCCTTCGATCTGGGCAGCTACGACGCCGCCACGAACTTCCTCGACAAACTTCAGATCTGTGCCCTGGCAGTGAGCCTTGGCAACGTAGACACTCTGGTCGAGCACCCGGCGTCGATGACCCATAGGGTGGTCCCGCCGGAAGAGCGGGCGGCCTCGGGCATAACCGACGGGCTGATTCGCATCTCCGTCGGCCTGGAAGATGCCGAGGACATAATCGGCGACCTGGCGAACGCCCTCGAGTCGTAGCGCTACTGGTTCTGGTGGTAGGCCAGGATCTGGAGCTCGCTGGTCAGGTCGACCCTCTTTACCTCGACTGCGGAGCTTCGCTTGAGAACGGCGGGCGCAAAATTGAGGATTGACCGGACACCCGCCTCAACAAACCGATCGGCGACCTCCTGAGCCGCACCAGCGGGGGTTGCAATGATCCCGATTGAGACCGACTTGGCCGCCACGATTCCCCTGATCTTGTCGAAAGGCTCAACCAGCAAGGCGTTGATCGTCGTCCCAATCTTGGTCTTGTCGGTGTCAAAAAGGGCAACTACTTCGAAGCCGGACTCGTTGAAGCCGGGGTACATCGTCAGGGCGCTACCCAGATTCCCGGCTCCCGCGATCGCTACGCGGTATGGCCTGGTGAGTCCCAGCTCGCGCCGCAGCAAGGCCTGCAACTCGGCAACGTCGTAGCCGACGCCACGGACACCGGGAGGGTCGATGAACGAAAGATCCTTGCGCACCTGCGCCGGGTTCACCCCGGCACCGTCGGCCAACTGCTCGGATGAACAGGTGTCCTGCCCCGCCGCCATCTCGCCCAGACAACGCAGGTACAGAGGCAATCGGGCAACCGTCGCAGCCGGGATAGAACCTTTCACAAACGCGAGATTAGTGGTGCGAGATAGGGCCCAAATCTCCCCGGAAACCAGAGTGGTTCATCCGGCTAGAACCTGGCGCGGATTGCGGACAGCCAGGCTTGGCAACGGCCGATTCTGCCTTCTGCGAGAACCTTGTGTTCGTGACTGAGGAGCACGGGGATGCGCAGGTGATAGTGCGCTTCGAGATCGGGCTCTGCTGCAATATCGACAGCCACCAGTTCTACCCGCAACCACCGTGCCGCCTGTTCGACAACCGGGAGCGCTTCATCGCACAAGCCGCATCCGGGCCGGGTCAGGAACAGCAGCGAACTACGGCGCACTATCGTTGCGCCCCTATGCGACCCGGAACCGCAGCCGTCATCATCGGCCTCCTAGTACTCATCATGGGATCATCCCTGATCTGGCTTCTGCGCAGCTTCTAGGCGCCGGCAATGTGCAGGCCCGGCTTGCCGCTGCGGACCGTCACCGCAGTCCCGGCATCGAGCGGATACGACTCCACCGCACTCCCGTTGCGCACCGCCACTGCTATCTGCCCGTAGCTGTCGATGTGGAGCAAACCCTCCCCGTCATCGACGTTGCCGTAGGCATCCACCCAATCGATGGGAAACTCGGAGGACCCTATCTTGAGCACGATCTCGGTGCCGGGACCCACCCCGACGAGTTGTAGGTCCTCGGGCGAGATATTGAGTTGGGCGTTCCCGAAATGGTCGACCCAGAGGACCTCGCCAACCACGGCGTTCTCAGTGTGTTCGACGAGCGGCAGCATCAGGGGAAGAACTGAGTCGAGAGCAACCTCTGGGCCCAGGTCATCGATATGGGCTTGGCCCGATGCAATGACCGCTGCCGCCGGCCCGAACAGATCGCGGCCGTGGAACGTGGCGCCCGGCGCCGGAAGCATCACTTCCGGGTTTTCGATCGAAACGATCTTGTCGGCACCCCCCACCATCGCAACGGCCGGAGCCAGCAGGCCGTTGTCGGGCCCGATGAGGGTGCCCCACTCAGTTCGAGCGGCAATGGCTTTCCGCTCGGTGCCGACGCCGGGATCGACGACCGCAAGCGCCACCCCTTGCGGGAGGTACTGAATGGCTCGCGTCAGAGCGAGCGCCCCGCTCCGGATGTCACCCTGAGCAAACTCGTGGCCGACGTCGATGACTCTCACCTCGGGTGCGATGCGGGCGATGACCCCGTGGACGACCCCGACAAATTCATCATCACGGCCAAAATCGGACAGAAAGGAGATGGGGAGATTCATGCCGACGATGCTACCCGGCGAACTTCTCTGTTCTTGCGTTGCGCGTGCCGGAATACCGGCAGGACCAACGCAGGAATAGATAGACCGTCAGTCAGTGTAGATCTTCCGGTTGAGGTGCTGATGGTCGCCGGTGCGGAGATGGCATGCCGCAAGATGGTCGCCGTTGTCGTCAGCGGCAGCCAGCCGGGGCACGTCGACATCACAGATGCCTTCCTGGGCGATTGGGCATCGCGGATGGAAGTGGCACCCCGCCGGGGGGTTCAACGGCGAGGGAATCTCACCGTCGAGAATCTGCCGATTTTTGGGACGATCCGGGTCCGGAATCGGAATCGCCGACAGCAGCGCCTCCGTATACGGGTGGAGCGGTTGGCGATACAACGATTCACGGTCGGTCATCTCGACTATCCGCCCCAGGTACATCACCGCAACTTTGTCGGAGATGTGCTCAACCACACCAAGGTTGTGAGCGACAAACAGCAGGGTCAGGTTCAGTTCCGACTGCAAGTCCTTGAGCAAGTTGAGTACCTGGGCCTGGACCGAAACGTCCAGAGCCGAGACGGGCTCGTCCGCTACGACGAGGTCCGGGTTCAGCACCAACGCCCTGGCGATGCCTATACGCTGCCGCTGACCGCCGGAGAACTCGTGCGGATAGCGACCGGCGTGGGCCCCACGAAGACCGACCAGCTCCAGCATCTTGGTCACCCGCTGGTGCCGCTCGTCCTTGCTGTCGACCCCATGCAGCCGGAGACCCTCAGCAATGGAATCACCCACCTGGGTGCGCGGGTCAAGCGAGCCGTAGGGGTCCTGGAAGATGAACTGCATGCGGCGGCGGAACGGCTTGAGCTTCGACCCCTTGACGTGGGTGATGTCGTCGCCGTCAAACTTGATGGTGCCGCTGGTCGGTTCCAGAAGACGCACCAGCATCCGGCCCAACGTGGTTTTGCCGCAACCCGACTCCCCCACCAGACCGATCGCTTCGCCCTTGGGGATGTCGAGGTCGACCCCGGCGACGGCGTTGACGGTGGCAATCTCCCGCTGCAGGAGCCCGCCCTTGACCGGGAACTGCTTGACCAAATCGCGCATCTCTACGAGGTTCTCAGCCATCCGATGATCCATCCTGATAAAGCCAGCAGCGCACATTGTGACCCGGCGTCACTTCCCGTAGCTCGGGTTTCTGGCTGGTACAGATCTCGAGATCGTTCTGGACCCTGTCCACACAGCGGGAGGCGAAACGGCATCCCGGCGGCAGGTCTATCAGCGAAGGTACAACTCCGGGGATGGTGTCGAGGACGTCCTTGAGTACGCCGAGCACCGGGATCGAACCGATCAGACCCTGGGTATATGGATGCATCGGTTCGTTGAAGATGGTGCGCACATCGCATTCTTCGACGATCTCACCCGCGTACATCACTGCCACCCGGTGAGCCATCTCGGCAACAACGCCCAGGTCGTGGGTGATGAGCAGAACCGCGGTGTTCGATGAGGCCTGGAGGTCCCGGATCAGGTCAAGGATCTGAGCCTGGATGGTCACGTCCAATGCGGTTGTGGGCTCATCAGCAATTAGGAGCTCCGGCTCGCAGGCGAGCGCCATCGCAATCATGATCCGCTGCGCCATCCCACCGGACAACTCGTGCGGATACGCCCTGGCCCTAGTTTCGGGATCAGGGATGCCCACCTTGGCGAGCATCTCGGTCACCTTTTCTTGCTCGACATTCTTCGACCAATCACGGTGCAGCTCGAAGACTTCCTTGATCTGCGCCCCGGCCCGGTATACGGGGTTGAGCGCACCGGCGGGCTGCTGGAAGATCATCGAGATATGCTCGCCACGAAGCTTCCTGACCTCCGACTTCTTCATCTTGGCGATGTCCTCACCGCCGAAGAGGATCTCGCCGGCAACTATCTCGCCCGGATGGGCGATCAAGCCCATTACCGAAAGCGCCGTTACGGATTTTCCGCAACCTGATTCCCCGACGATGCCCAGCACCTCTCCGCGGTCGACGTGGATGTCCACGGCATCTACCGCACGGACAACACCATCGCGAGTGTCGAAGTGCGTCTTCAGGCCCTTTATGTCGAGCAGCCGCTCAGCCGTTTCGGTGCCGGCTGCGTCGCCGAGGTCGCCGTTGGTGGGTGCCGGTGCAGTCATCGGTTGAGGGAGGGATCGAGGGCGTCGCGCATACCGTCGCCCATGAGGTTGAAACCGAGCACAGTGATCATGATGGCGAGGCCCGGGTAGAAGACGAGGTGCGGAGCGGTGAAGACCTGGTTGCGATACGTAGCCAGCATCGACCCCCATTCCGCCAGCGGGGGCTGGGCTCCCAGGCCGAGGAACGACAACCCTGCCGCCTCCAGAATCGCGGTAGCGACGCCGAGCGTGGCGAGCACCACCAACGGAGTCATGGCGTTCGGGATGACCCGACGTATCAGTATCTGGCCGGGGGAGCTGCCCAGTGCCCGTGAGGCAGAGACGTAGTCGCTCTCTTTGATGGCAAGAACCTGGGCACGCATGACGCGGGCGTAGCCGGGCATGGTGACGATGGCGATCGCAATCAACGCGTTGCGTAAACCCGGGCCGAGGACGGCGACAATCGCAATCGCCAGCAGCAGCGAAGGGAACCCCAGAATCACGTCCATGAAGCGCATGACGATGTTGTCGAACCAGCCACCCAGGTAGCCGGCGACCGCCCCAATTCCGGCACCTACAAAGAGCGCCAGGGTCACCGTGAAGAACCCCAACGTCAGGCTCACCCGGGAACCGTACACGACCCGCGAGAAGTAGTCCCGGACGTTGCCGTCGATCCCCATGAGGTGTTCCGGCTGGTCCTCCGGGCACCCGAGAAGATGGACGCACGGCGCCTGATAGCGTCGCACGTCTTCGTCGCCGATCAGGTCCGCGTTTGGATCATACGGTGCAATGAGCGGGGCGAAGATGGCGACCAACACGAGTCCCGAGATCAGGAACAGACCGATCATGCCCGACTTCCGGCCGCGAAAGCGGCGCAGCGCCAAGCGCCACTGGCTGGCCGGCTTCTCGAAGAACTGATCGGCGGACTCGGTTTCGGCCACCAGCTTGTCGAGTGCCTCGCGACGGCTGAGTCTGCTCATTCCAGCCTGATCCTCGGGTCGAGATACGCGTACGAGAGATCTACAAGCAGGTTCACTATCACGTAGCCGGCCGCAATCACGACGGTAAACCCTTGCACAACGGCATAGTCACGACCAGTGATTGCGTCGAAGAGTGCTCGCCCAACGCCGCCGAGATTGAAGACCGTTTCGGTGAGTACGGCGCCGCCGAGGAGCGCTCCCAGCTGCAGGCCGACGATGGTGACCACCGGCAGCAAAGCGTTGCGGAACGCGTGGCTTCTGACTACGGACCACTCCTTGACCCCCTTGGCGCGGGCGGTGCGGATGTAGTCCTTGCCCATGACTTCGAGAAGAGAGCTACGGGTGATACGGGCGATGATCGAAAGCGGAATCGTTGCCAGGGCGACCGCGGGCAGGATCATGTGCCTGACCGCGTCGCGCCAGACTTCCCACTGGGCTGTAATCAAGTTGTTGAAGATGTAGTGGTTGGCGACGTACTCGTGGAACTTGGACCAGAACGACCCTTCTGTCAGTTCCCAGCCCCAATACTCGTAGTACGGGATCGAGGTGAGGCCGGCGCTCAACCGGCCGGAAGGGGGCAAAACGAACGGGGTGTCCTTCAGGACGAGCGCAAAGAGATACGCGAGCATCAACCCCAACCAGAATACCGGCATCGACACGCCGATGTTTGCCAGAGCCATCGTCCCGGTATCGACGATGGTGTTGTGGCGGCGGGCGGCGAGGACGCCGAGCGGAACTCCGACGAGAACTGCGAGCGCCAGAGCGCTCAACGCCAGCTCTGTGGTCAGCGGAAGCCGCTCAATCAACAACTGATTGACGGGACGGGAGAAGCGAATCGATTCGCCGAGATCGAATGTGACAACGTTCTTCATGTAGATGCCGAGCTGGACCCAGACCGGTTCGTTGAGCCCGTTGTCCTCGTTGAACTGTTCACATGCTTCTTCGGTGGCTCGCTCACCCAGCAGCGATGTGCATGGATCCCCCGGAATGGCTCTGACGAGGATGAAAACCACGACCATGATCCCAATCAAGACCGGAATGGCCAGCAGCACGCGTCGAGAGATATAGCTCAGCATTCGTGGCAGGGATCTTAGGGCTTCATGCCGGCCGGAATGCGAACGCACCCAAATCGGCGCCGGCGATGGTTCATCCCGTCAATGGCGAGAGGGCAAGCAAGAGGGGGAGGCGCTTGCGCGCCTCCCCCTCTCAGGTAGTTGTTGTGGGTGACCGTTACTCCGAAGGAGCGTTGATCAGGCCATTCCACAGGTAGTCGTAGTACTCAAACACACCGCTGTTGCCCACGTGGAGCGGGTTGGCGTAGTCAAGGCCGGCCGAGTAGGACGCAACAACGTCGTTGGCATCGAACGTCGACCCGTCGTGGAACGTCACGCCCTGGCGGAGCGTGCAGGTCCATGCACTCAGGTCTTCGTTCGGCGCACATTCGGTGGCCAACTGCGGACGAACGTTGCCGTCGGTGTCGTACGAGTACAACGCCTCGACGGTCTGACCACAGGCACGAAGCGACTCGCCGTCTGTCTCATCCGAGCAGTACAGCGAGATGGGCTCGTTGCCCTGCATGAACACCAGCGTGTCACTGCCGTTGTCCCACAGGTTGAGCTGGACGTGTCCCCACGGAGGAGCGTTGGCGCCTTCGGCCGCAGCGCTGGCACCAAAGAAGGCACCGGCATGAGCGATCGGGACCATCGGAACGAGTTCCTTGATGGCGTTGTTCGCCGCCTCATAGAGCGGAGCGGCCGCTGCCGCGTCGGACAACTGCGAAGCCTGCTCCAGCGGTTCGTAGATCTCCGGATGGGGATCGCCGAACTGAGCGTTGCCGGCCGCGAAGTGGAAGTCCAGGAAGTTGGTCACGTGCGGGTAGTCACCCGTCCAACCCAGCAAGTGGATTCCGTCACAGGTACCTGCCGTCGAGCAGGCCTGGATGAACTCCGCCGACTCCATCTGGACGATCTCAGCCTCGATGCCCAGATTCTCACGAAGCTGGGTCTGAATGTCGGCTGCAACGTCACCCGGTGTCGGCAGATAGCCACGGGTCACATCGCGGTAGTAGATCGACGTCGAGAAGCCGTCCGGGAAACCGGCGGCAGTCAGCAGGTCCTTGGCCGCCGTCGCATCGAAGTCGTACCAGGATTCGCCCTGACACCCATTCTCTACCGAACAGGGTGTGAAGTGCGAAGCAGCTTCGGAACCCGTCGGATAGAAAATGTCAACGATCCGTTGCCGGTCGATGCCGAGGCCGATGGCCTTGCGGACATCAGCATTGTCGAACGGTTCGAACGTGTTAGTGAACCCGACGTAGAAGATGTTCGGCTCAGGCTTGCTGAGCAGAGCAAGATTCGGATCGGCTTCGATCACTGCAAGGTCCTCAGTGCCCGGGAACGTAATGCCGTCCACCGTGCCCGATTGCAGCTCCAACAGTCTTCCGGCGCTCTCAGTCGCCCACTTCAACACGAGTGTTGAATGAGCGGGCTTGTCGCCGTAGTAGTCGTCGTAGCGGGAGTAGTTGACCGAGTCGCCCCGCACCCACTCGTTGAGCACGTACGGACCGGTGCCGACTGGATTGTCGAGCGGTGCACCGCCCGTCGCAGCGAGATGCTCTTCCGGCTGGATCCCGAACACACCGAAGGCGATCTGTGCCAGGAACGCCGGATGCGGACCGCACAGGTCGAATTGAACGGTGAACTCGTCGACCGCCGAGATCTTGTTGACCCGGCCGCCGTAATCACAGCCACCGGCATCGATGGCCAGGCCCTCGAAATCGGGGCTTGGCGCCGCCGTCGTGGTTGGCGCAGCAGTGGTGGTCTCCTCCGGAGCTGCAGTCGTTGTTTCCTCTGCAGCTGCTGCGGTAGTGGTTGTTTCATCAGCGGAGTCGTCGTCCCCGCCGCAAGCTGCGGCGATCAACGCGAATACCACGAGAATCCACAACGCCTTGAGGGTTGTTTTCATCTGCGGCTTTCCCCTTCCTTCTCATTCCGTACCACATCCAGTATCTCCGGACATGGTCAACAGCCGGCGCCGATTGGGGGTGCATCACAAACGCAAGACCCCTCCCAGGCAAGCTGCGTATCGCGCGAGCCTACATCCGTAAACAGGAAGGTGCGAGACGTTCCCCCCGGTCTGGCGTACGTGAGCGCTGTATACAGCGCTCACGTACGCCAGACGCGTAACATCTCTGGCTATGCGGCCAATGCGAAGAGCGCCTAGAGCGCGAGAGGAAGGAACCACGCCCCGCCTGAGGGTCGCGCAGTTGGCCCAGCTGCGGCGACTCTTCACCTTCGCCCGCCCCTATCGCAGCCGAATCATCGCGGCAACGATCGCCGTTGCCTTCGCCAGCGGGCTGGGACTGGTCTTTCCCCGGATCATGGGCGATCTCGTCGACTCTGCTCTGGGAGAGGTCGGCAGCGAGGACACCAGCCAGCTCGACAGGTTCGCCGTGATCCTTGTCGTGGTCTTCCTCGCCCAAGCGGGGTTCAACTTCCTCCGCTCCTACTGGCTGGCGATTGCGGGAGAAGGGGTGGTCGCCGATCTCAGGCGCGCCGTCTTCGAGCGTGTCGTGAAGTTGAGCGTGCCGTTCTTCGACAGGCGCAAGACCGGCGAGATCACATCGCGCCTCACCGCGGATGCTGCCGTCGTCCAGGCAACTGTTTCCACCGCCGTAGCCCAAGCGCTCTCGCAAGGCATCACCCTGATCGGCAGCATCATTTTGCTACTACTCCTCAGCCCGCGACTGTCGCTAACGGTTCTCACGTTCTTGCCGATCGTGATCATCGCTGCCGCGTTTTTCGGAAGACGCCTCCGCAAGGTGTCAACGGATTTCCAGGACAAGCTCGCCGACGCCAACAGCCTCGCCGAAGAAGCCATCGCCTCAGTTCGGGTGGTGAAGTGGTTCACCGCTGAGGAGGAAACCGCCCGACTCTACGATCAGGATATCCGGGCCTCCTATGAAGTCGCCGTGCGCCGGGCCAGACTCCGAGCGATCTTCGTGCCCGCCGTGACCTTCACCATGTTCAGCACCCTGGCGCTCGTCCTATGGCAGGGCGGACGACTCGTCGTTTCCGGTGACCTGACCGCGGGCAACCTTGTGACGTTTCTCCTCTATACGCTGACGGTCGCCGGTGCCATCGGAACCTTCACCGGCCTGTATGCACAGCTCCAGGAGGCGCTGGGTGCGTCGCGCCGCATCTTCGAGCTGCTCGATGAGCAACCTGAAGATGCCGGCGTTGCCGCCACCACCAATCCTGATTCCGCCGGAACCGTACGCTTCGAAAACGTCAGTTTCACATACGCCGACAGGGAAGAAGAGGTCCTGAGCGGCATCAATCTCGAGGTCGGCTCCGGGGAGATGGTGGCGCTGGTCGGTCCCTCGGGGGCGGGAAAGACCACACTCGTCCAGCTGATTCCCCGCTTCTACGACGTCACGGAGGGTCGGCTCCTCGTAGACGGCACCGATGTGAAGGAGCAAGGCATCAGAGAACTGCGGGCTCGGATGGCTGCCGTTCCCCAGGAAGTCGAGCTGTTCTCCGGAACCGTCGCCGAGAACCTTCGGGTTGCCCGCCCCGGCGCACCCGACGAAGAACTCGTGGCAGCTTGTCAGGCTGCCAACGCCCATGACTTCATCACCGGGTTTCCCGAGGGCTATGGAACGATTGTCGGCGAACGGGGGATCAAACTCTCCGGCGGTCAGCGGCAACGGGTGGCGATAGCCCGGGCGCTTCTCGCCGACCCGTCGATCCTGATTCTCGACGAGGCGACGAGCTCCCTCGACGCAGAATCGGAGTCCCAGGTGCAGGCGGCGCTCGAGAGCCTGATGGAGGGTAGAACGACGATCGTCATCGCCCACCGTCTCAGCACGGTGCGCAAGGCCGACCGGCTGATCGTGCTGGCCGGGGGGCACATAGTCGAGGAAGGCACCCACGCCGACCTCCTTGACGGGAACGGCCTGTATGCGGACCTGTACGGCCGCCAGCTCGCCCCCTAGAACGCCAACCCAGGGTTCACCGCCGTCAGATCCGGGGCTACCAACCCAGGGTTCACAGCCGTCAGATCCGGGGCTACCAACCCAGGGTTCACAGCCGTCAGATCCGGGGCTACCAACCCAGGGTTCACAGCCGTCAAATCCGGGGCTACCAACCCAGGGTTCACAGCCGTCAGGAGACCGCCACTCTGGGTATCCGGGCAACCGCTAAAAATGACTAGTCCATGCTGAGTCAGCAGAAACCCTCCTACCGGCCATCGACATTGCGAATTACTGTCGAATCGTTGGGGTAGCCGGCCAGGAATGGCAGCCGCAACAGGGCCAGAACGGAAAAGGGCAGGGGGCAAAGCTGATGCATTCAATTCGCAAGCACGACAACGGGTGGGTGTCATGACCGCACGCAATGGGACCGGCACTGTGGTGGTACCGCTTCAAGAGCTACTCGAGGCCATGAGCGACGGAGTACTTATCACCGACGAGACCGGCAGATGTACGTACTCCAATCCGTCTCTCGACAATCTCGTCGGGATCAAGGCATGTGACCCGGCCATGAATGAGGAAGCACCTGGTTGGATCAGCCTTCCGCACCAAAGCGAATATCGCCGCTTCATCACTCGCTCGCTCAACGGTCGCATTCCGCGCCGCCCGCAGACGGTCGAGTGGAACCTGATGAGCCTCGACGGCACGCCGATTCCCACACAGACCAAGATCATCCCGATGCACAACGGAGTCGGCCCGTCCGCCGCTCTCCTCTGGATCTTCAGTCCGGCTCCCGGTGAAGTGCGGGTCATTCAGGATCCGCGTCGACGGGAACTCGAAGACGCCATGCGCCGCATCTCAGACGAGCTGGGCAGGGTCGGATTGGCTTCCTCGGGTACAAGCACGGAACCGGCTCCCACTCACCCGGACCTCGAATTGCTCTCACGCCGGGAACGCGATGTCGTGACACACCTGTTGCAGGGCCATCGTGTGGTCTCGATTGCCGAGATCCTCGAGGTGAGCGAGCACACAGTGCGCAACCATCTGAAGTCGATCTTCCGCAAGCTCGGAGTGCACTCACAGGCTGAGTTGGTGGACCGGCTGCACAACACGTCGGTCGCCAGCTAACTCAGCGACGGTTCGAAGCGCGTCAAGGAGCGGCCGGTCCGTCATCAGTCATGCTCCCTGCGGCGACTACGCTGCTGGCCGTGGAGACGATCAACAGATCAAGGGCGAGCAGCTGATGGCAAGGCTGCGCCTTTTTGCCAACCTCAGGGAATCTGCTGGAACCAGCCAGGCCGACTTTGATGGATCCACGGTCGCCGAGGTCCTCGACGCGGCAACCGAGGCATACGGCAAAGACTTCGGCCGCGGGCTCAGTGTGGCCAAGGTCTGGGTCAACGGGGAACCCGCCGATATGGCCGACGCCGTCGGCGTCACCGACGAGATTGCTCTGATTCCCCCGGTCTCCGGAGGAGCCTTGGCTACCAGAGTATCCGAGGGCTCCGGGGCACTCCTCGTGGTAGCGCTTCTCGCCGCTCTCGTCATCTCCAATCTCCTCGACGACAGTGCCATCTTCATCTTTGTGGTGGTCGGTACCGCCCTCGCATGGTTGTGGGATACCACCGACGTGCTCAGGATTCGCGGCGCCCGGATCAACCCTGCCCCGCTGATGGTGGGGGCAACGGCCGTTGCCAACGGTTCGTACCGTTGGGGCATCGAAGGATTCGCCGGAGGGATGGCCATGGCCATCCTGTTCACTCTTGTCTGGAGTGTTCTCGACCCCGAGCAACGTACGACTCGCGGGCTTTCGATAGCCATGACCCTGGCGATTCTCGCCGGTTTAGCGACCGGCAGCCTCACCCTTCTCCACCTGTTCTCAGTGCCGATGGTCAACGCCGCTATCGCGGTAGCAGCGGCCGCCGGGTTTGCCGCCTGGGGTGTTCAGCAATCGGGAGGCGAGGTGGGCGGTTTGGACCCCAACCTCGGAATGGTGCTCGGTGCGGTGATTGCCGGGTTGATCAGCGGCCTCGCCGCTGAGACTCTCGCCATCACGACAATGGTTCTTGCTTCAGCCGCAAGCGCCGCCGGCTTGATCGCGGGCCGCGCCTTCGGGTCGCTGCTCAGGACGGGGTCGGTCGTACACACCGCACGCGCCCCGGGGCTTCTCACCCCATTCGACGGCGCCGTCCTCGGCGTCGCCGCCTTTTGGGCTGCCATATGGGTGTTCGCCTAGGCAACCGGCAGGCCGCCACCGGCGGAGAAGCCGAAACCTAGCTGCCGAGTGACTCCCCGAGAATCACTCCGGCAAACGCTGCCGTCACGCCGGCGAGCAGAGAAATGGCAACGTTCCCAAAAGCGGCGACGGTCGAGCCGGTGCGCGCCAGCACGATTGATTCGGCAGTGAACGTGGAGAAGGTGGTGTATCCGCCGAGCAACCCGAAGAAGACGGCCAACCGCATGGTCGGGCTCACCCGGCCGGCATAGAGACCGGCGAGCAGACCCAGGACAAAACTGCCGGTCACATTGACGAAAACGGTTGCCCACGGGAACCCGCCGGACGTGCCCATTGCTCGCCAGACGACGTAGCGCAGGGCGCTTCCGACTGCGCCACCGGCGCCAACCCACAAGACTTGCTTGATCACGGACGGGAGGATAGGCCTTGGCAATGTGGGATAGGACTCAAGTCGCCACTATGCTCCAACCGATCATGGAATATATGCGACGTTCTCGCGCGTTACTTCCAATCCTTCTTATTGCGCTGTTCGGGCTGGTTCCGGCTGGAGCCCTGGCTCAAACTGACGCGATCGAGGAAGCCAAGGAGGAGAAGGACAACGCCTTCGATGCCCTCAAGCAGGCCGACGCCGAGCTCGAGGCCGCACTTGTCGTGTTCGTGAATCTCCACGCCGAGCTCGAGGATCTCGAGTACCGCATCGGACGTATGGAAGGCCGCATCGACGAGGACGAAGACAGCCTCTCCGGTTTGCGCAATGCCGCCCAGGACCTCGTCACCAACGCCTACATCAACAGCGGTTCCAGCAGCCTCGAGTCGGCGCTCGACGCCGCCAACATCCAAGACATCCTGACGGCGCAACACCTCATCGGGCGGGCCGCGGACAAGGGTACGGCCACCCTCGACCGGCTCGACGCCATCACCCGGGACCTGATTCGCAAGACGGCGACGTTGGAGCAGGACCGCCAGCGTGTCGCCGAGCTCGAGCAGCAACAGGCGGCAATGGTCGCCGATCTCGACGAGCTGCGCGCAGAACGCACCGCCATATACGAGGAGGCCAGGAGCAATTACGCCGCGGAGGTCCGCGCCTGGGAAGCCGCTGAACGTGCCCGCAAGATCGCCGAGGCGGCCAAAAAGAGCGGCGCAGCCGGGGGTCTACCGCCCGGAACCATCCCCGATTTCATCTGCCCGGTCGCCGGCCCCGTCCACTTCACAAACGACTGGGGCAATCCGCGATCCGGCGGGCGCACCCACAAAGGGACCGACATGATGGCGGACAAGGGCGTGCCCATCGTCGCGGTCACGGACGGCACTCTCCGATTTAGCAGCGGCGGATTGGGCGGTATCGCCATCTGGCTGAAGGGAAGCGGCGCCAGCTACTACTACGCCCACCTCGACAGCCGGGCTGCGGGCCTAACCGCGGGATCGTTCGTTACCCGGGGAACCGTCATCGGCTACAACGGCAACACCGGCAACGCATACGGCGGGGCCCATCACCTCCACTTCCAGATTCACCCCGGCCACGGCAGCGCGGTCAATCCCTATCCGACGCTCGCCGCGGCGTGTTGAGGGTCTTGACGTCTCGGACTGGTACTCTCTGGACCCTGATAGTGACACTTGGAAGGGGCAGACCCTGAAGCAGCATCGCAGGCGCATCGACCAGATCCTGGATCCCGATTTCACCGCAGCCGTCAACGAGATTCCTCTCGACGAGCTTCGCAAGAGACGCGGGATCTGCGAAGACCTGGACGCGGAACTGTCCTATTACCGACGGCTGTTGCACGGCCGGATGGATCTTCTCTCGTTCGAGCTACGCCGACGCAGCGGCGAGGAGACCCGTTCGCTCATCGAAGCCCTTCCCGACATCCTTGCCGACGGCTCTGCAGACGCTCCGTCTCACTATCTGGTGCCGAAGACGCTTCCCGTTGAACCACCAGATGTCCCGATCGATGGAAGACGTTCGATCGACCGGGTCCTTGCGGACGATTTCCTCACCCATCTCCCCGACATCGAGGACGCCGAGCTGCTGTCGATCCAAGAGATGCTCTCCGACGCGGAACAGCGGGTCTCGACGCAGCGCCGCTCGGTTTACGAAGCCCTGGAGACACTGACCGACGAGGTTGCCAGGCGGTATCGCGACGGCCTGACGTCGGTCAACGAGCTTCTCGGCGACTAGTGCGCCTCGCTACCGTCCGCTCGGGCGAAGTAGAAGCCACGCACGACGTATCTGTCGTCGCCACCGACGCTGCAGGCCAAACCATGGCCATTTGGGGCGACCCTGACGTCCCCTTCTACTACCGGTCGGCAATAAAGCCCTTCCAGGCGACCGTCACGCTCGAAAGCGGTGCTGATCTGTCACCGGAAGAGATCGCCGTCACCTGTGCAAGCCACGGCGGCTACCCGATCCATCTCAGTCTCGTCGAATCGATACTGAGGCGGGCCGGACTCGACGCCGGCGCTCTGCAGTGTCCCGCGGCATGGCCTCGCGATCCCGGAGCGAAAGATCTGTTGATCGCGGCAGGGCATCGTCATATGAAGAGGTTGTTCCACAACTGCTCGGGCAAGCACAGTGGTTGGCTCGCAGCATGCGCCGCCCACGGCTGGCCAACAGCCACATACCTCGACCGGTCCCACCCCATCCAGGTGCGCGTGCTCTCGCTGATCGAAGAGGTCACAGGAGCCCATCCCGAGCCGGTGGGAGTCGACGGTTGCGGGGCGCCGACACTGCGGGGCAACCTTGGCGGATTGGCCAGGGCGTTCGGGACGCTTTCGGTGGACGCCCGCTTCGAACAAACGCGCCTGGCCAGCCACCGCTTCCCCGGCTTGATCGCCAGCAACACGCTGCCGGACGGGCAGTTCGCAGCCTGGTGGGGAGGACCGGTGAAGGTGGGGGCTCAAGGTCTGGTCGCCGCCGGTCGCAATGGTCTCGGCATAGCCGCCAAGAGCCACGAGGGAGCCATGCCCATTGCTGTGGCCGCTCTTGCCGAAGCGGCCATCCGACTTGGTCTCCTTCCGCAGGCGGCCGTGGAGGCCCTCGAGGATGTGAGACGGATACCGGTCCTCGGTGGGGGCCGCCAAGTCGGCACGATTTCGCCGATCGCCGATGGCGGTACCTGAAATGGCCACCCACCAGGATTGGCAGACGGCGGCGTTCGGTATGCCCGCAGTGGCCGAATTCGTCGGTCCGTTTCCCGGGCGGGATTGGCTGCGGACCTGGTGGGAGCAACGAGGTCACGGCGACCTTCTGATCGCTGAATCGGGAGACAGCCTTGCCGTGTTAACGATCGACGACTCCGTCATCGAATTCGCCGGCGAGGCGGACCTGACCGACTACCACTCCCCTCTCGGAACAGCGTCGGTTGCGGCCCTGGTCGATCTGGTCGCTGGCCTGCCGAACGGGTTCAGCTTCCGGCTGGACAGCCTCCCGGCCGCAGCATCCGTTGCGGTTGCCGGCGCGCTTGTCGACGCCGGGCTCTCCCCAACAGTCCGCCAGCACGAGGTCGCCGCGGTACTCGATCTCCCCGACAGCTTCGACGGGTATCTGGCAGCCATCAGCAAGAAGGAGCGCCATGAGATGCGCAGGAAGCGACGCCGCTTCGACAACGAGCGCGGGCAGGCAACGCTGGTCCGACAGGAGGGGCCGGAAGCCGTTGCCCTCTTTGCCGACCTGCATCGCCGCTCGGCCGGCGACAAGGGTGCGTTCATGTCTTCCGACATGGAGCGTTTCTTCCTTGCCCTGCACACCAATGCAGGTGGCTTGATCGACGTGTTGGTCGACGGTGCAGGCCTACCGGCGGCCGCCGTGTTCTTTTTCGAAGATGAGAAGGCCTCCTACCTATACAACAGCGCATTCGAACCCGACATTGGCCACCTCTCCCCCGGCAACGTCGTGTTGTCACATCTGATCGAAACGGCAATCGCCGCCGAGCGCACCCTGTTCGACTTCCTCAAAGGCGCTGAGACCTACAAGTTCAAACTCGGGGCACGGGCACGACCCCTCTACGAGGTCACCGCCACCACGGGGACGACGCCATGATCGCCCGTGTTGCCTATTTGTCGTTGCACAGCTGCCCTCTCATGCAACCAGGGAGCGGCGACGCCGGCGGCATGAACGTCTACATAAAGGAACTAGGCCTGGCAATGGCCGCTCGCGGTGTCGACGTCTCGGTGTTCACCCGACGCACAGACGAGTTCACCCCAGAGGTCGTCGAGGTGAGTTCCAGTTTCCGCGTCGTCCATGTCGAAGCGGGGCCGCCGGAACCGCTCCCGGTACGAGACCTTCCCGGTCTCGTCGGCGAGTTCACGGAGTCCACCCTGGCCTGGATAGACCAAAACGATCATCGCCCGGATCTGATCCACAGCCACTACTGGCTGTCGGGATGGTCGGGTGTCCTCCTCAAGGAGAAGCTGAACGTCCCTCTGGCGAACTCGTTCCACACCCTCGGACGGGTCAAGGACCTCACTCGTCACCCTGAGACTGCTTCAGAAGGCGTGATTCGCACTCTCACCGAGGAAGAGGTGATTGCGCGTAGCGATTGTGTCGTCGCATCCACACCGTACGAATTCGAGGATCTTCTCGAGCATTACTCCGCCGATCCGGCCGCGCTGTGCACTTCGCCGCCCGGCATTCGCCACGACATCTTCGGGCCGGGCGACCGGATCGAGGCAAGACGATGGACCGGGCTGGGCGAGGGCCCGGTCATCCTCTTTGTCGGCCGTATCCAACCCCTCAAGGGCATAGACACCGCAATCGAGGCGCTGGCCCGTCTTCGCCCATCCGCTTCGCCGGCGCAGCTGGTCATCATCGGTGGACCAAGCGGGAGTAGCGGAGAGGCCGAAGTCATCAGACTGCGTCAATTGGCTGCGCATCTGGAAATCGTCGACCGGGTGCACTTCGTTTCACCCGTACCCCACGAACAGCTCGCATCGTTCTACCGGGCCGCAGACATCGTGATCATGCCGTCGCGCTCCGAGACGTTCGGGCTCGTGGCTGCCGAGGCGCAATCGTGTGGGGCCCCGGTTATCGCATCCAACGTCGGTGGTCTCCCCTACATCATCGAGGATGGAAAGTCGGGACTGCTCGTCACCGGACATGACCCAAATGACTATGCCGCCGCAATCGACGCCATCCTGCACGATCCCCAGCTTGCGGAGCTGCTCCGCAGGGGCGCCTTGAAGAACGCCAAACGGTTCTCATGGGAAGCCACCGTTTCTCGCCTACTCGAGCTCTACGACGGGATTTCGGGCCGGTAGGGCGCCGACTTCCAAGCTATCTTTTCGCGGTACCGGACTACGCGAAAAATCCCTTTGCACTACTTGTGAACACCCTTTGTGCACAACCCCCTGTGGATAGCTGTGGATATGTGGAAATCGAGTCATTTTCGGCTGAATCGGACATCAATAGATACTAGTTGACATCAATAGACACTGTGATTTGGTCACAAACGACGGACTTGAAACGGTCGCCGGCAACCCCTAGGTTCGATAGTGCAAAGCCCAAGGGGCTCAGGCAAACAAACCTCGTCCGGGGAAGTGCGGGGGAACGTGTCGCCGGGGTTCCTTGGGCTCTTGCATTGAGCCACTCTTCTCCCGGGCGACTGTCGGCGAGAGGAACCGCCGGTGGCCCAGAGATGGGAAAGGTGTACGGCTAGACGCCGAAGATGAGCTGGCGAAGACGAACCCGGCTCGTTTCGTAAGTGTCGAGGTCGATCCGCATCGAACCCAGGCGCAGACCGCGCATCTGATTGCCGTGCCGAGTAGCGACCCGGACCACACCATCGTCGTGCTCCAAGGCCCCTAGCCCGAGGCACGCACCTGATTCGTTCTGGACGCCCACGAGCATTCCTTCGAGTCGCGACAGATCAAAGGCCTCCGGCAGGGTGGGGGCAAATACTGATGAGTGAACCCGCCACCGCTGCAGGTCAGGCTCGAATGCTCCCCGGAACGCATCGATGAGCCCAGCTCGCAGTTCGAGAGGTCCTTTGACATTGAGACCGGGAGGCGGTTCGGATTTGGCAACACGAGCTCCCAGGAAGCGACGCAGCATTCCGATCCCCGGTTCCAGTTCTTCGCCTCGCTGAATCGCGATAATCAGAGAGGGGTCGCACAATTCTGTGATGTGATAGGTGAGAGTCTGGCCGACGACGCCCGAAACCACGCTGCTCGTATCGAGGACGACAAAGTCGGCACCCTGTCGGGCCTCGTCGATGAGGGTCGCCGTCGCCACCACGTGCGGCAGCACCACGCCCTGAGGCTGCGTCGACCCGACAAAGCGCATTGCATCCGCTCGCGACAGGTCCTCTAGATCGGCCGGGGAACGCACCCAGCGCAATCCGACACATGCCGGGTGTCCCACCGTCGAGCTAGCAACATCGGAGTCCACGAATGCGACAGAGCGTCCGGCATCCAGCGCATCCTGGAGGAGCAAGCGGGCCATTGTGGTCTTGCCGGTGTTGGCGGCGCCCATCACCATGACAACACCGCGCTCGCCGACAACGCGCTCTCGCATCGACGCGTACGGCTCAGACTGATCCACAAGGCCTCCTGGAATAATCCCTAGACCCGGATTCTATGACGACTTGCCGCCGATGCGGTCGCCCCGCCGATTACGCAGCCTCATACCGAACCTTTGTAGCCGGGGACGTCGATGACTCGGCGAGGACCTATCGGAACTCCAGGGGGCGTAAGGCGCCATCGTGATTTCTGCCAGGGCCAACAACGCCGTGTCGTAGTTGACCCGCCATCCTCTGAAGTCCAGCCACGCCTGGTTCATGTCTGCTTTCATCGGCATCCCGGCTTCGCTCATCGCTTGCCAGGCTTCGTCAAATTCCTCTCTGGTGATTGAAATCGGATCGCCCGAACCAGGATCGGGATCGAATTCGATGCCGAAGAAGTCGGCCAGGTTGCGCAGGGCCAGGAACCCCGACCTGATGCACACGCCGGCCGGTCCCACCCTTACCCCTTCGAGACAGGATACGTAAAGAGCTCCGGCATCGATCACCGTACCCGATGCCGTCACCCATGAGCGCTGCGATTGCGGGGAGCGGAAGAAGGCGAGTATTGGGAACGTCATGTGTGACTCCTCGATCTCGGCGAACCAGCGTTCCCAATCGATCCACGTGTTGTCCATGTTCTCCAGCCACCCGATGCGATGGTGCCGCAGCAGCATCTCAACCGCGCTCGGCGGGTCACCGGCCCTCACTTCCAACATGGCCACCTGCGCTTCTCGGCGGGAGAAGGTCGAGTAGATCGAGGGGAGGAAGGTAATCATCAAAGCGACGAGGATGAGACCCCAGCCGGCTTCGGTAAATGCCAGGAGCTGCTCGGCAAGAGTCTCGGCGGGGACAAATCCGAGGGTGGTCAACGACGATCCGCTGAGGCCGATAGCGTCGGCAAACGAAGAGGTATCGAGCGCCCAAAACATCAGCGAGTAGGAGAACCCGATCAGGATGAGCCACACGATCGGAAGTGCGATCAAGCTGGTCGGCCCATACAACGCCATCACCCGGTCGCGGTCTGTGAACTCGCCGCTCCCGACTATCACCTCGAAGAGGCGACGCATTGTGCCAAACTCCCAGCGGCTTATTGTGACCTGGGCGCTACGCGGCAGCACCGTTGTACGGATCGCAGACAACACCGTCCAGAGCGCTATGGCGACTCCGGCGGCGAAAACGAGAACTCTTACTGCGATCACGCCGCAACGCTAACTGGTTCCACCGCGTCTGGCGTACGTGAGCGCCGTATACGGCGCTCACGTACGCCAGACCGCTCAGCCGGGCTCGGTGATGCCCTCCCTGGGAAGAAATGCGGGGATGACGATGAGCGCAGTCGCCGCCGCCGTGGTCATGGCAACCCACATGATCATCGAGACCTGAGGGTGAATCTTGAGCGGCGACAACCACAACGCCGAAAGCGCCAACGCGATACCCAGAGCATTGGCAACGATCGGCCGTCCGGCCCTCTCGACGGCTCGAAGCACATAGCCATCGCCGTCCCTACGGGCGTAGTCGATGGCGGCAATGAAGTGAATGGCGTAGTCGATGCCGACACCGATAACGATCCCGGAGATCACGGCCGTCAAGAGGTTCAACTGAATGCCGGAGATGGCCACAAAGCCCAGCATGACCATGACGGTAAGCGCCACCGGCACCAGCGCAACAAGCGTTTCCCGCAAACGCCGATAGGAAAGCGCCAGCATGATCGTGACCATGATGAAGGCCACGGCGAGCGAGACGACTTGAGCCCGCAGCACCAGGCGGGCGATCTCGTCCCAGACAACCGGCATGCCGGTGAGCACCCGGATCTCGGGTGTCTCCTCGGCGTAGTCGAGCCATCCCCTCAGATCGTCGGTGGTGAAGTTGGACGGCAACAGCATGAACCTCATGCCGTCTTCGCTGACGAGATCGCCAACCGGCAGCGCGACCTCACCCGCCAGCACCGCATCCAGTTGATCAGGAGGCAGCGCCGGCGCCAGATCGGGAAGCGAGAACACCTTGCGCACTCCGGGCATGGCCTCCAGCTCGGCACTCACGACCCGCAGCGAATCCAGCTGTGCTGTCCCGGTAGCAGGATCGAAGACGAACTCCCCCACCAGCGGTGTTGCCCCACCAAAGATGTCCTCGGTCTTTGCGAACGCCACCCGGACCGGGTCGTCGTCCTTGAAGAAGAAGAGCTGATCGGGGTTGACGTCCAGTCCCGGCAATGTGGCTGCGCTGAACCCCAGCAGGACGATCGTCAGCGCGATGGCAGGCCGGCGAGTCTTGACCGCGGCCTTGAGGCCGCGGATGACGCGCGGTCCGAGAAGCGCATCGTGATGGTGCGGTTTGATATCGATGCGGCTGAGCAGCGCCGGCAGGGAGAAGAAGGAGATGATGCCGGCAAAGGTTATGCCGATGGCGGTGAAAAGCCCGAGCTGCTGGATTGGGCGGACTCCGGTCGCCACCAGCGACAGGAACCCGGCTGCGGTGCTGATCGTGGTGAGGATCATCGGGATACCGACATGGGACAGCGCCAGGCTGACCCGCTTCACCGGATCAGGGTTCTCCGATTCCTCCTGAAAATGTGTCACGAAGTGAAGCCCGTCCGCCGAGCCCATAACGATCACGAAGATCGGCACAATCACGGTGACGATATCTATCTTGTTGCCCAGCCCGAAGATCAAGCCAAAGGTCCAGATGGCACCGAGCGCAGCGGGTATCAGAGCCATCACACTGAGCCTGCGATCCCCGATCGTCGCGTAGAACGTCCCCACCAGCAGGAAGATCACCACGGGTGGGATGAAGAGGATAAACAGGGAGATCTTGTCGATGACCGAGGCAAACACGACCGGGTTGCCGGAGAAGGTGAGCTCGGACCCCGCCGGAGCCTCGACATCACCAACGTCGCGGGCGACGGCAAGAGCCTCGCCTTCCGGGTTGACCATCAGCAGCGTGTGTTGACCGTCCTCACTCAACAAGAGCGCCGACACTGGATTCTGCTTGATCAGCTGGCCGATCACCTCATCGGGTGCCAGTTGAATCATCGACGCCGTGATCGCGCCACCGGTGATTGGGTTCTCGTCGGGGATTATCGAGGCGATGGCCCCAACCCCGTCGACGGCGGCGATGTCGTCGCGGATCCGGGCCAGGATGACCAGGTTCTCCTTGGACTCGAATGTCTGCCCTTCTTCCAGGGACACAACAACATTGATCGGGTCCGCCGCGCCGTACTTCTCCTGGATCGCCTTGAACTCCTCGCCGGTCTCGTTGCCCTCGAGGACGAAAGAAGCGACATCACCGTTGAAGTCCATCCGGAAGAGCATCAAGAGCGCAATCAGCGTCACCAGACCTGTCAAGGCAAGGATGCGACGAGAGTGGTTGACGATTATCCGAGCGATTCTGTCCACTGCGACCTCCGATATTGGAGGCTAGCGCCGCACGCGGGCGAGTCAGTCTTGGGCCGCGATGACCTCGCCCAGCCAGGCGCCAAACATCTCTGCAGCTCTTCGCTGTAAGAGCGAGTCCGCTTCCTCCACCTTCGCGAGCAGCTCGTCTGGATCGACCCCCTCTTCGACGAGCTTCTCCCTCCCGTACCGTTCCACCCATCTGCGGGTTATCCCGGCACCGGCTTCGGGGTGGGACTGAATGGCGACCGCGCTTCCGTGCCGGAAGGCATGCGGATAGCGCGCTGTCGTTGCCAGAATTGCTGCTCCGGGGGGCGGATCAAATGTGTCGCCGTGGAACGACAACACGGGCTCGCTCAGGGTGCCCACGATTGGGTCGTCCGTTGCCTCTTGGGTAATCGCCAACCCTTCAAATACGACCTCGTGTGTCGCCCCCCGATACGCCCGTCCACCGAGGGCGTCGGCAAGCATCTGGCACCCGAGACATATGCCGAGAACTGGAATGTCGTTATCGACGGCTTCCTTGAG
>CAMYKI010000035.1 GCA_947258985.1 uncultured Acidimicrobiaceae bacterium | reverse complement strand
TCATCGCCATCGCCATCGGCATCGCAGTGATCTGGGCACTCACCGTCCACGGACGTGATATCACCAAAGGCATCTGACGGCCGGCGACCTGGAGGGAAGCCAACATTCGCACGACGGGTCGGTCACGCAGGACTCGAACCCTCGCCCCACACAACCGCTAGCCGGACAAATCGGCCCCAAGCGGCGGCCGATCAAACACGCATAGGCGAGCACTGCAGTTCGTGCGCTGCTCCGCAGCGCTCACGCACTGCCAACGCGTGCACACCGATGTTTGCCGCAGGCAAACTCGGGACGGACTCGCCTCCGGCGAGTCCGCGTGCCCGGAGCAGGACTCGAACCCTCGCCCGACCGAACCACAGCCGCACGAATCGGCCCCAAGCGGCGGCCCACCAACTACAGGTAGGCAGGAAGACGACCTGCAGGGTGCTCGCGCACTTCAGTTCGCAAAGCGAACTGCCAACGCGTCTTGCAGCAAAGCTGCAAAACGCACGTGCCCGGAGCAGGACTCGAACCTGCACGCCCCTTTGGGACAGCGGATTTTAAGTCCGCCGCGTCTACCGGTTTCGCCATCCGGGCATGACGACAGGAGGCTAATCCCTCTGCCGCCATCATCGTCGCCGGCGAGCGAGAGAGCGCCCCCAGAGACAGCAAATCGGGCTGGCCCCAACTATCGCGTGTCGAGTATCCTCCGCCCCTCACGTTCACCCAGAGACAGAGGAGCCCCCGTGAAGGTCTACCCACCCGAGAAGATCCGCAATGTCGCACTCGTAGGGCACAGCGGAGCGGGGAAGACGACACTCGCTGAGGCCCTTCTCTACCGTGCCGGAACCGTATCTCGTCTGGGCCGGGTCGAAGACGGCAACACAGTGACGGATTTCGATCCAGAAGAGCATGAGCGGGGCTTCTCGCTGAGCCTCGCACTCGCCCCATTCGAATGGCACGGCCACAAGATCAACATCATCGACACCCCCGGTTCCCCTGATTTTGTCGCCGATGTCTACGCCGCCCTCCACGTGGCCGACCTCGCGGTGTTCGTCGTCTCGGCTGCGGACGGAGTCGAAGTCGGGACCGAAAGAGCCTGGCGGGTGGCAGAAGATCTCGGTCTGCCCCGGATGATCTTCATCAACAAGCTCGACAAGGAGCAGGCTTCGTTCGACCGCACCCTGGAAGCGCTGCGGGATCGCTTCGGCGCCGGCATCGCCCCCATCGAGCTGCCCATCGGCGAAGAAGACGCGTTCCACGGTGTCGCCGACCTCTTCACAGACAAGGCCTACATCTACGACAGTGGTTCGGGGCAAGAGGTCGAGATCCCGGAAGAGCTGGCAGCACGCGAACACGAGGTCCACGACAACCTGGTCGAAGGAATCGTCGTCGCCGACGACGACCTGCTCGAGCGCTATCTAGATGGCGATGTCCCGGACGCCGCAGAGCTCGAGAAGACCATGGCCGTCGGTGTCGCCAATGCCACAGTGTTCCCGGTGGTCTGCGGATCGGCGACCGGCCCGATTGCCGTGGACCGCCTCGCCGACTTCATTGTGGAGATCGGCCCCTCACCGCTTCGCCGGGAGACGCTCTCGGTAACGGCCGGCGGATCCGAAGTCGCCGTAGACCTAACCTCCGATGGCGATCCCCTAATTCAGGTGTTCAAGACCATCGCCGATCCCTACGTTGGTCAGATCTCGTTGTTCCGGGTGCTCTCCGGGAAGCTGATGCCAGAGCAGTCGTTGCACAACCAGCGATCCGGCTCGGATGAGAAGTTCTCCAAGATCGCAGTGATGGTTGGCAAGGAATCCGAGGCGGTTGACCACCTCGCCATGGGAGATCTCGGAGCCGTTGCCAAACTCAACGAAACTGGAACGGGTGACACGCTTTCCGTCAAGGGCCAACCGGTCAAAGCACCGGCCATCCGACGCCCCACCCCGGTACTGGCAACCGCCATCCATGCCAAGACACAGGCGGACACCGACAAACTGGCCAATGCGCTGCGGCGCATCCAGCAAGAGGACCCCGTCATCGTTGTAGAGCGCAGCGCGGAAACCAAGCAGACGCTGTTGCGAGGCATGGGCGAAGCCCACATCGCCATCACTCTGCAGCGCCTCAGTCGCAAGTTTGGCGTCGAGGTCGAGACCGAGCAGGTGCGGGTGCCTTACCGCGAGACCATCAGCCGCAGGGCCCAAGCTGAGGGCAAGTACAAGAAGCAGAGCGGCGGTCACGGTCAGTTCGGTGTCGCCATGCTCAGGCTGGAACCCACCCAAAGGGGAGAAGGATTCGAGTTCGTCGATGAGATCAAAGGTGGGTCCATCCCCAGGCAGTTCATCCCGGCTGTTGAGCAAGGCATCATGGAGACCATGGTGGATGGCGGTATTCTCGGCTTCCCGGTCGTCGATGTGAGGGTGCGTTGCTACGACGGCAAGTACCACTCGGTTGACTCGTCGGAGATGAGCTTCAAGATGGCGGGTCGGCTCGGTTTCAAGGCTGGCATGGAGGATGCCGGTCCGATCGTCCTTGAACCTATCTCCAAGATCGCCGTGACCGTGCCATCGAACTACCAGGGTGACGTGATGGGTGACCTGTCGTCACGGCGTGGCCAGGTGCAAGGTACCGAAACGGCTACCGGTGGCCGCCAGGTGATCACGGCTCTGGTCCCGACCTCGGAGATCATCAGCTATGCCATGGATCTCCGTTCGCTCACCCAGGGCTGGGGCACATTCTCTGCCGAGCATGATCACTACCAGGAGTTGCCCTCGCACCTCACCGACAAGGTGGTCGCCGAGGCCAAGGACGACGACTAGCTCCCCAATCCGGTCATGCTCTCCTCGGCCAAGTGGAGGGCGAGACCGTCGAGGATGTCGCTGACAGAAACCGCTATCTGGGTGCTGCCTATGTGGGCGACGGCACGTTCGGCGCACAGCGCACCGGCATGAAGTACGCCGGCTCGACCGAGTGGTACCGCCGGGAGCTCGGCGATTTCTGCGACGCTCATCTCGAGCAGTCTGTCGACGGTTGACCGCAGCTCTCCCAGAGATAGCTCCCGTCGGGCCGACTCTGCGGCGGACATGGACAAATCGTCGGCTACGGCAGCAAGTGTCACAAAAGTGCCACCGGAGCCGAGGACCCGCTCGGGAGCATATGGAGGGGTGATCCCGGCAAACAACGCATCGATGTGTTCCCGCATGGCAGCCGGCGTGTCCAAGCCCTTGGCTAGGGCCCTTTCGGTCAGCCTCACCGACCCGATCTCAATGCTGATCGCATAGTCGGGGAAGGAATGCCCAATGACAAACTCGGTGCTCCCTCCCCCAACGTCGATCACACAGTACGAGGCCGCCGGATCGGCGGCCTTGGTCGCCCCGAGGAATGTAAGGCTTGCTTCCTCTATCCCGTCGATGACTCGCGGGTGGAAGCCGAGGATCTGGGTGGCTCGAGCGATGAACTCTTCCCCGTTGGACGCACTTCGGGTTGCCTCCGTCGCTACGCCGGCGACGTGCTCGATCCCGGATTCCCTGATCATCGATGCGTAGCGGGCAAGGCCCCCGAGAGCCCGCCGCATGGGTGCTTCACCGAGGCGCCCGGTTGCGTCGAGGCCTTCGCCCAGCCTCGTGATGAGCTCAAATCGTTGGGCCTGGTGGACCCGATAGTGACCGGGTTGGCCCTCCACGTTCGCCAGCAGCAGGCGAACCGTGTTGGTTCCGATGTCGATGGCGGCGACCCTCATGCCGGTGGTTCCCTCCAGCCCGGATTTCGTATCATCGCAGCGTCACCCGCCACCACGCAGGCCGTTGTGCAATCGAGAGGTTCGACATTCGAAGCCGTCTGCCGGCCAACGGGATTGTCGTTGCCGGCCGCGTGGTCCGCATAGTGCGCATGGAGACACTTGACGCCGCGCCGGGTCCCACCGACACCACCGGTGGGCACATGAGAAGGTGCCTCTTCTCCGAGCATCGCATCCCGATCTCGGCGGTACCGTTCGGCGGCGGCTTGATGGCGGGCTGCAAAAACGGGATCGGCGGCGATCCGATCTTCGGCCGCCTTGACCCCACCACCGGCTTCCACTCTGCCGATTCGCTTCGATGCAAGCGGGCAGGTCAGCCAGTACATGGTCGGGAACGGTGTGCCGTCATCTAGATTCGGCGGCACCCTGATCACGACGGGCAGCCCGAGCGGGCAGCGGGCAACAACTTCGACGACCGACCGGGGTTCCCGCCCGATCTGGGCGGCGACCACCTGTCGATCAGTCATCCGGGACCAGATCGCGTCCGGTTAGAAAATCCCAGAATCGCTCCAGCAACGACCTCGAATCGAGATCATCCTGCGGAACGATGGTCCCCTCCGGGGCCGGGCCGCCGTCGAGTTCGACGACGTAGCTGGTCTCTCCCGGCTGGACCATTCCGTACTGTTCGCGGGCGATCCGTTCCAATTCTGCAGGCGAAGAAACGGCGTCGATCTCCGCCTGCAGCGACTCGTTCCCATCAACCAGTGCGTCCAGCTTGGCCTGGGTGTTCTCGACGAGCCTCTCCTGGGCGATCAACTGACGAAACGGAAACACCCCGGCGAGCACAATTGCCAGCCCGACGAGAAGCAACACGACTATGAATGAGCCGGGCCTCTTGCGTTTGCGGGTAGCGCCCGCCGGTGTGTCCGTTGTCGTCATCTAGACCGTCATCCTCACCTTCTAAAAGGCTTCCAGCCGGCGTACCGGGCTTCATCGCCCAGGGCCTCTTCGATACGAAGCAGCTGGTTGTACTTGGCGGTGCGCTCTCCCCGAGCGGGGGCGCCCGTCTTGATCTGCCCGGCGTTGGTGGCAACTGCCAGGTGGCTGATGAACGCATCCTCCGTGTCGCCGGAGCGATGGGAAACCATCAAACCGTAAGAGTTCTCGACCGCCAATTCCATGGCATGGAGTGTCTCCGACAGCGACCCGATCTGGTTCACTTTGATCAGAATGGCGTTGGCGGTCTCCTCGTCGATGGCACGCTGCAGCAAATCGACATTGGTGACCAGCAAGTCGTCGCCGACGATCTGAACCCTGTCGCCGATCCTCTCGGTGAGCAGCTTCCAGCCCTCCCAGTCGTCCTCTGAAAGGCCATCCTCGATGGAGACGAGGGGGAAGTCATCGACGAGGCCCTCGAGATAGTCGACAAGCTCCTCTGCAGTGAGCTGACGCCCGTCGAGCTCGTAGCGACCGGCACGATGAAGCTCCGTCGCCGCAACGTCGAGCGCAAACGAGATCTCTTCGCCGAGCTTGTACCCGGCGGCCTCAACGGCCTCGGATAGCAGTTCCAGAGCCGCACGGTCGGCCGGCAGGTTCGGAGCGAAACCGCCCTCATCGCCGACGTTGGTCGTCAGACCGCGGCCCGCCAGAACCTTCTTCAGCGCGTGATATGTCTCAGCGCCGGCACGCAGGGCTTCCTTGTAACTGGGGAATCCGCCCGGTACGAGCATGAACTCCTGGATATCCACAGAGTTGGCCGCATGGGCGCCTCCGTTGAGAACGTTGAGGCAAGGAACGGGGAGCACTCGTCCCGCGGTGCCCCCGAGATAGCGGTAGAGGGGCAGCCCGACACCGGATGCCGCGGCCCGTGCGGCCGCAAGTGAAACAGCCAGGATGGCGTTGGCCCCGAGGGTCTCCTTATTGGGAGTGCCGTCCAGATCGAGCATACGTTGGTCGATTGTCTCTTGCCTCGTGGCATCGATGCCGACGAGCGCCGGGGCAATAGTGCTATTGACATGGTCGACGGCCCGCTGCACGCCCTTACCGCCGTAGCGGTCACCGCCGTCACGAAGCTCATTGGCTTCGAGTGCCCCTGTTGAAGCTCCCGAGGGAACCAGAGCTCGGCCAAAGCCACCGCCAGCAAGCGTTACTTCGGCCTCAACTGTCGGGTTACCCCTGGAGTCCAGGACCTCGCGGGCCCATATTCGTGTGATCGCTGTCATGAAAGGGCCCTCTCTATGTGCCCGGAACTTATCACCTGCCCGAGGTTAGACCTAGTACTTCCGTTGAAAGAACCAATGACCCCGACCCGACGTCGAAAATCGGATGAGGGCGATCCGCCCCGCAGCGGGTAGGAAGATCGAACCTCCGAGCGGTTCTACGATTAGCACCAGGGAGTCAGGACAACTCGGTGCTTTTGGCCCTTTCCCATAGGGCATCAAGCTCTTCGAGGCCGTATTCGGCGAGACTGCTTCCGGCTGCGGCCGCATCCGCTTCCATATGCCGAATTCGGGCGGCGAACTTGTCGCTCGCACCAGCCAGCGCCACCTCGGCGTCGACGTCGAGGTGACGGGCCAGGTTGACCACGGCAAAGAGAAGATCCCCCAGCTCGCTTGTGGCGGCATGGCGATCGTCGGCAACCGCCATCAGCTCGCCGAGTTCCTCTTCGATCTTCAGGAAGACCGGGGCTATCTCATCCCAGTCGAAGCCAACGGATTTGGCTCGCCGCTGCATCTTGTCGGCCCTCGTGATGGCGGGCATTGCGGCCGGAATGTCGTCCATCAGAGACTCCCGGGACTTCTCTTCGCTCTTTATCGTCTCCCAGTTGGTGATGACCGTTGCGGCATCGTCCGCGATCGTGTCCCCGAAAACATGAGGATGCCGTCTCACCAGCTTACGTCGAGTGATCTCGGCGACCTCTTCGACATCGAAGGCTCCGACCTCGCTGGCAAGAGTGGCGTGGAAGACGACTTGGAGAAGCAGGTCGCCGAGTTCCTCCTCGACCTCAGCATAAGCACCGAAATCGGGCTCTCCGCCGGGAGCGTCGGCCGGCAGCGCCCGGATCGAGTCGGCGGTTTCGTACGCCTCCTCGATGAGATGGCTCAACAGGCTGTGATGAGTCTGCTTGCGGTCCCAAGGGCATTCGCTCCGCAGGATCCTGTTCGTCAGAACCAATCCGTACCAGCCCACGGGCTCGCTCTGTATCAATAGGCTGGTCCTCGGCCCAACGTCGAGCGAGGCCACCTCCATCAGGGGCACTGTCCGTACGACCTGATCGACATCACCCAGTCTGTCGAAAAACGTGACCGGCGCATCGTCGGCGAGGACCCGGCTCAGTTCCGCGGCCACATCGGCGGCAACCTCTCGCCGATCTACCTGGGTGATCACCAGCGCCGCATCGAGGATCAGTGGGTCCGGCAGGGACCTTCCGTCAACGATCTTCAGCGGGGTCGTTATCGGATCGACGCCACCTTCGGCGAAGACGAGGTCGAGAAAGGACTCACCGGGGACCACATCCGGCTCGATGCCGTGGCTTCGAGCCCGGTTTCGAATTTCGGACACCGCCCGCTCCCCGACCACGGCGCTCCCCGGCACCGCGTAAGCCACGGGCCCATCGGCGGCAGCCGCAAGTACCCGGTCACTAATCGACGAGTAGACCTCATCGAAACTCCCGGCGGCCTCGTAGAGATCGTCGCAGGCGGAAACGGATCGCCGCCCTGCGAGCTCTCGGCAGGCGGGATGGTCGATGGTACGGACGATGATCCGCCGATCCGGATCATCGAGAAGGGCAAGAACTCGGGCGGAGACGCGGTCCAATCCGGCGGGACCGAGCCCCACGATGAGAAGGGTCGGGTCACTCACCCGGAGGAGCTATGCCGACGCCCGCCTCGGACCATCGGCCTACCGTCGGGGAAACCTCAATGTCTGCTTCCCGGATCGCATCATTCGCCCACGGCGTATAGAGGACGCTGATGACATCCCTGTCCAGGTACTCCATGGGATCGGCTTCCAACGCTGCAAGAGACGCCGGCCCTCGCCGATCCACGACCAAGATGACATCCCAGCCGATGCCGCTTGCGACCGGTCCCGCCGGCTCGTTGAGCGGTGCAGTCGCTGCCAGGAAGGCAAATTCGTCACCGGCCTGACCCACCCACACCAGGCAATTGCCGTTCTCATCGGTGATAAATCCCCCCGGATTCACCTGATCTGGCGACGCCTCCGCGGCAACAGTTTCGAAGTCCTCGCCGGCTTGGAGGCGCTCCAGAACCTGCGTCGCCTCACCAACGGAAGCCGTAGCGATGCGGCGCACACACACCCGGGTCACATCCTGAGGTGTCTGGGTCATCATTCCCTCGAAGCCGCCGGGCTCCTGTGCAGCCAGCTCAGACACAACCGCGTCACGAACCAGACTCTGGGTGGCGCTGATGCGCACTGCATCTTCGGTTATGTCTGCGAACTGATCGGGAGCTGCGATCACCGCCGCATAACGCTCCGGCGGATTGGTGAGCCTTTCATCGATATCGTCGTCGGTGATCACCGCCCCGAATTGGTCAGCGGCGGCAGTCCGCAGAGCCTCCATGATGATCAGCAGACTCAGGTCGGACCGCATCGTTTCTGTGTCCAACGAATCCAGTTCTTCGTAGCTCGGGCGCAGCACAACGAGATCGTCTTTTGTGATGTCGGTCTCGTTGACGGTCGCCAGGGTGTCGCTCGATGAGCACGCGGCAGCCAGCAGGGCAATAGGCAACAGCATGAGCAGACGGCGTACAACGGGCATTAGGCGGAGATCTCCTGTTCTGGGGGCCACATCTTACGAACGAATTCGATCAATGCTTGCACCAGGTCCTGTCGGGGTGCCGGGAGAAACACAGTGGGACCCCGAACGATGGCCCGGGGGGCGAGCCGGTCGAGGCGAACCTCCTGTGAAGGCTTCAACGCAACCGGGCCCATACGGACCTCGTTGCGTACCTTCACGATCTCCGTAAGGCCGATGCGCAACGCCTCCACGCGCAGGAGCGCCACGTCGATCAAGGCAAGCGCCTCTGGCGGAGGTTCCCCGAACCTGTCTCTCCACTCGACGACGACGTCCTGCACCTGATTCTGTGTTTGAGCCGCGGCGAGACGCCGATACGCCTCGAGACGTTCGTTGGCGGTGTCGACATACGCAGCGGACAGATGGGCATCGACGGGAATATCGATCCGGATCTCGGGCGGACGTTGCTCGGCGGTCTCGCCCTTGAGCTCGGTGACGGCATCCGATACGAGCTCGACGTAGAGGTCGAATCCCACCGCTGAGATGTGCCCTGCCTGAGTCTCGCCGAGGATCGACCCGGCGCCCCGGATCTCGAGGTCGCGCATCGCCAACTCGAATCCTGAACCGAGATCTGAGTACTCGCCGATGGCTTCGAGCCTTCGATAGGCGGCCTCAGACAGGGTTTGCTCTTTGGGATGGAAGAGGTACGCGTACGCACGCTGACTGGAGCGGCCTACTCGGCCTCGCAGCTGATAGAGCTGCGCCAGCCCGAGCCGGTCGGACCTCTCGACCAACAGCGTGTTGACCTGGGGCAGATCCAGCCCGGACTCGATGATCGTGGTGGCCACCAGAACGTCGTAGTCACCGTTCCAGAAGTCGTACATGATCTGTTCGAGCCTGCCCTCGCTCATCTGTCCATGCGCAACCGCGTACCGGGCGTCGGGAACGAGCTCCCGGAGGCGCGCCACAGCATGGTCTATGGACTGCACCCTGTTGTGCACATAGAAGATCTGCCCTTCGCGAAGAAGCTCTCGCCGTATCGCTGCCGAGATCGCCCTCTCGTCGAAAGGGCCCACATAGGTGAGGATGGGATGCCGATCCTCCGGCGGTGTTCTGATGTGACTCACGTCGCGGATGCCGGTCAACGCCATCTCGAGGGTGCGCGGGATCGGGGTCGCCGTCAACGTCAGCACGTCTATCGAAGAGCGCAGACTCTTCAGTCTGTCCTTGGCAGCAACGCCAAACCGCTGTTCCTCATCGATGATCAACAGCCCGAGATCCTTGAACTCGACATCTTCCGAGAGAAGCCGATGGGTTCCGACCACCATGTCGACTGACCCATCGCCGATGCCCCTAACCACTTCGCGCTGCTGGCTTGAAGTGAGGAACCGGCTGAGAACTGCCACCGACACTGGATAGGGGGCGAATCGCTCTTCCATGGTTGAAAAGTGCTGCTGGGCGAGCAGTGTTGTCGGCACCAGGAGAGCCACCTGTTTGCCACTTTGCACGGCTTTGAAGGCTGCCCGAAGCGCAACCTCGGTCTTGCCAAATCCGACGTCCCCGAAGATCAGCCGATCCATCGGCGCCGATGTCTCCATGTCGGTCTTGACGTCTGTAATGGCGGTGAGCTGATCTCTGGTCTCCTCGTAGGGGAACGCCGTCTCGAATTCGGCCTGCCACGGAGTATCGGCCTCGAAGGCGTGTCCGGCGGCGGCCGCACGGCGTCGATGCAACTGCACGACCGCTTCTGCCACCACAGCAACTGCTTTGCGCACTTTGGTGCGTGTCTTTGCCCAGTCGGTCCCGCCCATGCGTGAGAGCCGCGGAGTCTCCCCGCCGGTGTAGCGGACCACTGCAGCGAGCTGGTCCGTCGGTACGTAGAGGCGGTCCTCGCCGTGGTAGCGGATGAGCAGATAGTCGCGTTCCACCCCTGCCATCTCGCGATGGACCAGACCCTCGAACTTTCCAATGCCATGGTGATGGTGAACTACGAAGTCGCCGGGGCTGAGATCGCGATAGGCGTCGCCGATGTCCTCTTGGATCACCCGTCGGCTTCGTCTGTGCGCCCTGCGACGGCCCGCTATCTCCCGCTCCCCGACTACGCCGAAGCCGATCTGAGGCGCCACAAACCCGTGGTGGATGCCTTCCCCGAGCACCGCAGACTCGAGACGATCCAGACCGTCACGCACGGGAAGCGCATGGCCGGCCTGGGCGAGCAGCCGGGCGATTCGGTCGGCGGCGCCGGCGCCGTCCATGGCGACGACAATCTCGACATCGCGCCCTTGCCAATGCCTGAGACCGGCGGCAATCGAATCTGCGTCGCCCGCCACGGCATCGATGCTGCGGATCTCGATGCCCGAGTCGCCCGGTCCGGCAGCCACCGGCGGAACGGCAACGTAGCGGTCATCAGCAAGGGGGAGGAAGAGGGTCGGGTGTTCTTGTGCCTCTGGGGCCCCGCTGCCCCAGGTCGGCGCCAGCGTCGCGGCGAGATCGGCTTCTTCCCGCTGCAACTCCTCGCTACGCGCCGATGCCCGGACGGGATCGAACACCATGGTGTAGCGATGCCGGGTCAGATCGAAAACCGATCTTTCTTCTGACAGCCAGGGGAGCCACGACTCCAGACCCTGGAACGTGATGCCGGCGGCGATACGGTCCCAGGTTTCGACGGCCCAAGGCTGCTCCGAGACCAGTTCCGCGGCTCTCTCCCTAACCGCGGCATCAGGTCTGAGCTCGCGGGCCGGGAAGACTTCCACCTGCTCGATGGTCTCGATCGAGCGCTGCGACCCCACCCGAAAAGACCGGATCTCGTCTACCTCGTCACCCCAGAACTCGACCCGGTAGGCGTCGTCTCCCTGGGCGGGGAACACGTCGATGATTCCGCCGCGCACCGCGTACTCACCTCTCGCTTCAACCCGATCGGTGCGGTGATAGCCGTGGACGGTGAGCTCTGCGACGAGACGATCAAATCCGTGGTCGTCCCCCGCCTTGATCACGATCGGCAAGAAGCTGCAAGTGCTGAGGCGTTGGGTAGCAGCTCGCACTGATGCGATAACGATTGTGCCTGGTTCGCCGTTCGCCAGGCGATGCAGCGCCTCAGCGCGATGCGCCATCGTCGCCTGGTTGGGCGACACGTGTTCGAACGGCAACGTCCCCCAGGCGGGCAGTTGCCACACAGTCCTGGTGAACAACATGGTGTCGTCGTACAGCTCTTCCGCGGTCCGCTCACCGGGGACGACGGCGAGTAGCGGCCGATCGAGATGTTGGGAAATGCCGGCAAGCGTTACGGCGCGCAGCGCCGGGGGGACGACGAGGCGACCGGTGTCATCGGGGACGAGGTCATCGGGCCATTTCGTAATCAACGGCTGCAGGGGAGCATTCACAGACGACGAGGCTAGCGGCGGGTTCTCGCACCCAATCCGAGCTTCGTCCGTTTCACCACGCGCTACTCGTCGCCGGACCGCGCATCCACCGGCTCACCGGGGTCGAAAGCACTCGCATATCGGCGGAAGTAATCCCATCCAGAGAGCACCGTGGCGAATACGGCGATGAGCATCAGCCACTCATCGATGAAGAACGGGCCCAACTCGGTTTCGCCGCGAATCAACGCAAAACCAATCGCAAAGAATTGGAAGGTCGTCTTGCTCTTGCCCCAGAAACTCGGGGGCACCGTCGACTTCTCGAGGGCGGCAACGGCTCTCAATCCCATCACGGCGATCTCCCTGCCGATGATGATGAACGCCGCCCAAGACCAGGCTCGCCCGACCTCGATGAGAACCAGCAAGCTGCCTACCACCAGGATCTTGTCGGCGACCGAGTCGAGGAATGCACCGAGGACCGTTGTGATCTTCCACCGTCTTGCCAGATACCCATCGGCGAAGTCTGTCAACGCCGCGGGAACAAAGATGGCGACGGCAATGCCGAAGGCATGGTCGATTTGGTCGGACAACAGGACAGCAGCCATGACAAACGGCGTCATGATGATGCGAGCCAGTGCAAGCTGGTTCGGGACGTTCAACGACAGCGACATGGGGCGATGGTAATCGTCGGGACACAACGCTTCACAACGGCGCCGAGACAAGTCCGCCTGGCCCTCGCCCGACCACGACCCCTTGCGCTTCTTGCGTAAATGGTGCCGGGATACCGGCACCATTTACGCAAGAACGGTGGGGGGCTACTGCTCGAGCCAGCCGAGACTCTTGTCGACAGCCTTGCCCCATGATGCGTAGAGATCGGAGCGCTTCGACTCTTCCATGCTCGGTGTGTACCGACGATCCTCCGCCCAATGGCGGCGTAGCTCATCGATGCCCGACCAGAACCCCGTTGCCAGACCCGCAGCGTATGCCGCACCTAGCACTGTCGTCTCGATGATGGTTGGCCGCACCACATCGACATCAAGAATGTCGGCCTGGAACTGCATGAGGAGGTCGTTGACAACCATGCCACCGTCGACTCTCAGTTCGCTCATCGTCACACCGGAGTCGGCTTCCATCGCTTCAAGCACATCCCGGCTCTGATAGGCGACAGCCTCGAGCACCGCCCTGGCGATATGCCCGGCCTCGCAGAACCTCGTCAGGCCGGCGATGATGCCCCGGGCATCCGATCGCCAGTAGGGAGCGAACAGACCCGAGAAGGCCGGCACAAAGTAGACGTCACCGTTGTCGGCGACGGAAGCGGCAAGCGGTTCCACGTCCGGCGCCTCGTCGATGATCCGCATCTGATCGCGCAGCCACTGCACACCGGAACCGGCAATTGCCACCGATCCCTCGAGGGCGTAGCGCGCTTTGCCGCCGGCCACCTGGTAGGCGACCGTTGTGAGCAGGCCCTTTGTCGATGCGACGGCCTGTGTGCCCGTGTTGAGCAACATGAAGCAGCCCGTGCCGTAGGTGTTCTTGGCGTCTCCCGGATTGAAACAAGCCTGACCGAACATGGCCGCTTGCTGATCTCCGAGAATTCCGGCCACAGGAACACCCGCGAGCACGCCGCGACCGCGTCCGATCAAACCAATGGACGGCACGATTCGAGGCAATACCGAACGGGGGATGTCGAGCGCCGCCAGAAGCTCCTCGTCCCAGTCCAACGTCTCGAGGTCCATCAGCAACGTGCGGCTGGCATTAGTCACATCCGTGACGTGATCACCGACGAGGTGCCACATCACCCACGAATCCATCGTCCCAAAACGAACCTCGCCGGCAGCGGCGCGATCGCGCAATCCGGCGACGTTGTCGAGCAGCCAGCGAAGCTTCGGCCCCGCAAAGTAGGTAGCCAGAGGGAGTCCGGTCTTGGCGCGAAATCGGTCGGCGCCTTCTTCACCACCGAGTTCATTGCAGAGTTCTGCAGTGCGGGTGTCCTGCCATACAATCGCAGGCGCCAACGGCTCCCCGCTTTCGGCATCCCAGACCATCGTGGTCTCTCGCTGGTTTGTCAGTCCCACCGCGCTCAGGTCCGATGCCGTGATCCCGGCGTCGGCCAGAGCGGCGGCGATGACCTCCTCGGTGTTTCGCCAGATCTCAGCTGCGTCGTGCTCGACCCAGCCGGGCTGCGGCATCAGCTGTTCGTGCTCCTTTTGCGCCATCCCGACGAATTTGCCGTCGTGATCGACGATGGCGAAGCGAGTGCTTGTCGTCCCTTGATCGATTGCTCCGATGTACGCCACCTGGTCTCCTTCCGGTTTACCCGCCCGTGCCCTGACCTCCGGTCAGTTGCCTGGCGGCCTCACCACCTTCAACGATGAATCGCTCCACGATGTCTGCAGCCCACTGCACCATCAAGTCCACTTCCGGCTGCTCCTTTTTGGTGAAACGACGCAGCACGAACTTGGCAGGGTCCATTCTGCCCGGGGGACGCCCAACTCCACACTTGAGACGCCAGAACTCGCGTGATCCGAGAGCACGAATGACGGATTCCGCCCCGTTGTTGCCGCCCGAACCGCGGTCGTATTGGAGCCTCATCTTGGTGAAAGGCAGATCGATGTCGTCGTGGACGATCAAAACATTCGCGGTATTGGCGTCAAAGTACCGAAGCAGAGGTGCCACTGCCTGTCCCGATTCATTCATGAAGGTGGTGGGGAGCCCAAGAACGGTTCTGACACCGCCGACCCGGAGTTCCGCTACCTCAGCTCGAATCGTCCGTTTGGCACGCTTGAACGAAGCCCCATGACGCTGCGCCACCAGGGCAACGACATCCGCGCCGAGGTTGTGCCTTGTCTGGCTGTAGCGCTCGCCGGGATTACGGAGCCCGACAACGACGGGGGCTGTGGAGCGTACGGCTACTCCTCGCCTTCGGCCGGAGCTGCAGCCTCTTCGTCGCCATCCTCCGCCACAGGCTCGATGGGTACGCCATCCTCGTCGAGTTCGACCAGCTCCTCTTCCGGCTCCTCCTCGATACGTGGCATCAGCACTGTCACGAGCGGCCGATCCATGTCGTCGAGGTATTCGACTCCCTCGATCGGCGCCAGATCGGATACCTTGAGAGTGTCTCCCGTCAACATCTCCTCGATGCCCACGGTGATGGATGAGGGAATTGCGGTCGGCAACGCAGAAATGGTGACGGTGTTGGCGATGGCTTCGACGAAGCCGCCGTCCTGGAGAACTCCCAACGGAGTGCCGAGGTACTCGACTGCAACCTCTGCGGTGATCGTCTCGTCGAGGGAGATCTCGATGAGGTCGAGATGGATGACGTCTCCCCGCACCGGGTGGCGCTGCACCTCACGGGCAACAGCAAGGACCTTGTCGCCGCCCTCGATCTCGATATTGAGCAGGGCGTTGCGGCCGGCTTGTGTGTGCAGGGCGCTGTACAAATCGCGGCCGCTGACCGTAATCGACACTGTGTCGATGCTCTTGCCGTACACGGTCGCCGGGACCAGGCCTTGGCGTCGCAGGCGCCGGGACGGCCTTGTCCCGAACTCGGCCCGCTCCTGGGCGCGTAGTGTCACCTGGTCCATTGTGATGTCTCCTCGTCGCGGAAGTCTTTGGGATTGCTCAGTCGCGCGCTACCAATCGGCACGGCGGAGCGGCCCACATTATGCGCCATCAGCGCTCCGGAGGCAAAGAGAACGCCCGTCTACGATCGCCGCCTCAAGCCGTTCTTGCGGATATCCCGCCAAAAACTCCCCCGATTCGACAGTCCAGATCCGCAAGAACCGTTGGTTAGCCGGGCAGGAACGAGAACCGGACGGTCCGGTCGGGGTTGTCGCTGTTGGTGTCGACCAGCACGATTGACTGCCAGGTGCCGAGCGCGAGCTGTCCGTCGATAACGGGGACTACCGTCGAAGGAGCAATGATCCCGGGTAGTACGTGGTCGGCACCGTGACCCGGGCTGCCGTGCCGATGTCGGTATCGGTCTTCCCGGGGCAGCAGCTCGTCGATGATGCTCATCAGGTCGTAGTCGCTACCTGCACCTGTCTCGATGATGGCAACCCCCGCCGTGGCGTGAGGCACGAAGATGTTGAGCAACCCGTCCTCCTCGTCGCGGACGAAACTGGCCGCCTCGGTGGTCAGATCTGTCACCCCCCGGTGCGACCCGGTATGGATCCGCATGGTCGTTGTCTTCATCCCGTCCTCGCTCTGCGGCGTACGCCTGCCCCCAATCTACGGCTCCGCTTGTAGGGAAAGATCTCAACAACCTCTCCAGATCTGATCCGATCCTGGACCCGGCGCCAGAAGCGCACCCCGAAAAGATCGCCGTGGTGTTGCTCGAGTACATCGCGCAGGTCTCCGCGAACGCCGAGGAAGTTGCGAAACTCCTCCGGGAATACGTCTCCCTCCCCGACTCCGAACCATGGATCTGCCGACATCTCATCATCGGGGTCGCTGGTCTCGGGGATTTCGCGGAACTTGCAGTCGGTGACCCTGGTCAACTCGTCGTAGTCATAGAAGACAACCCGACCCGAACGGGTAACTCCGAAGTTCTTCAACAACATGTCGCCGGGAAAGATGTCGGAGAGCGCCAGGTTCTTGATTGCCCTGCCGTAGTCGATCATCGCCGCGGTCGCTTTGACCGGGTTGCTCTCCCGGAGGTAGATATCTAGCGGCACCACCTTGCGCTCGACATAGACATGATGCAGGGTCACAGTGTGGCCTTCGACGGACACCGATCGAGACGCGTCCGTCTGCAACTCAGCCAAGAGCGCCTCGTCGAACCGGTCGCGTTCGAACCGGAGGTGCTCGAACTCGTAAGCATCGATGAGGCGCCCCGCCCGGTCGTGACCGAACACGAGCCGGTACTTGGCCATCACCTGGCGTCGGGTCGTCTGTTTCGGGTAGGGAAATCGGTCTCTGATGACCTTGAAGACGGCGTCGTACCCGGGGAGGGTGAACACGATCATCACCATCCCCCGGATTCCCCTGGCGTATTCGAAGCGCTCCCCCGAGTCCGCCATGAAGCTGCGCAGATCCCGGTACCTCTCCGTCTTGCCATGCTTGTTGTGACCGATAGTGGAGAAAATCTCGGCCGGTTTGCGATGCGGCATGAGGCGGCACAGGTAGTTGACCAGCTCCCCCGGATGGTCCGCTGCGACCATGAAGGACGCGCGTGTGTAGCTGAAAAGAACCGAGATATCGTCCGGCTCGACCAACACCGCCCCGACTATCAGGCCACGCGATGTGTGATGGACCGCAATTGCCAGCGGCAGCGTCAACCGCTCCGATGCGATATCTCCAACGATGTAGGCGGCCCGACCGCGGTAGAACGGCTTCGGATAGGTCGCAATGGTGAGAACCGGACCATGCTCGCCGTGGAGGGCAAACCGGCGCTCGATCTCGAGTGCAGCAAGGCGCACGTCGCGCTCGGCGCTCTGCCACGGAGCCCCCAGATCGTAGGAGCCGAGCAAGGCGAGCAGGGTGGCCTCGAGCGAGTCACCATCGAACTGGATCAATTTCGGCTCCGTGTCGGGGATGGACGAGGCTTCATCGGTGAACTCGATGTTTGGATCGGTACCCTTGGTCTGGAGAACCCGTCGCGTCGTAGAACTGAAGTACGTCTTGCCAAGCTCAGCAGCCGGCCGTGCGGCCACCTGCTCCAGATACAAGGCCCGGGCACCCTCCCAGACACTCTGGTCGGTCAGCGTTGGACCGAATCCGGAGGCCAGGTCTTCGACCAGTTGGTCGATCTGCGCGTTGTAGAGGTTCAAGCGCTCGGCGGAATCATCCTGGAGGCCATGCCAATCGCGACGAGCGAAACGATCTGCGGCGCGTGCGGTCAGGGACGCGAACAGAACACAGTATTCGTCGAATGACCTCAGAATGGTCCGAGCAATGCGCTCTCCCGGTCCATTCACATGTTCTCGCCTTTGAAGATCGCGCTCACCGACGCATCGGTGAAGATGGCGTTGATAGCGCCGGCGAGTACGGATCCGATTGACAGAACGGTCAGCGATTGCAGATCTGCGGCATCGTCGGGAACCGGAAGGGTATTGCTGATAACGACCTCACTGATGGAGGAGTTCTTGATCCGATCGACCGCCGGATCGGAAAGCACTCCGTGCGTTGCCGCCAACCTGATGCTGAGCGCCCCGCGCTGCTGCAGAAGATTGGCCGCGCCCACTGCGCTCCCGGCTGTGTCGACGATATCGTCGACGATGATGCAGTGTCGGCCGTTGATATCGCCGACCACTTCTAGCGATTCAGATTGATTGCGGAAATCGGTACTGCGTCTCTTGTCGATGAACGCCACCGCGGCGTCGAGGTGTCGGGCGTAGCGTGCCGCCCGCTTCACGCCGCCACTGTCCGGGGACACGATCGTGGTTGGTCCCTCCATCGTCTTCGCCAAATAGTCGACGAACACGGGAAGCGCCGTGAGGTGATCGAAGGGGACGTCGACAAAACCCTGAATCTGGCCGGTGTGAAGGTCGACGGACGCCAACCGGTCGGCACCGGCGGTAACAAAGATATCCCCCATGAGTTTGGCGGTGATCGCTTCGCGAGGACGACCCTTCTTGTCCTGTCGGGCGTATCCGAAGTACGGAATAACGGCGGTGATTCGTTTGGCAGATGCCCGCTTGAGGGCGTCGATCATGATCAGCTGTTCGATGATGTGGTAGTTGATCGGGGAAACGTGGCTCTGGACCACAAAGCAGTCGGATCCACGCACGCTCTCGGTGAAGTGGATGTAGATCTCGCTGTCTGCAAAGACCTCTCTCTCGACGCCGCCAAGCCGGGTCCCGAGAATGTTGGCTACTTCCCGTGCCAGACCCTCGTTGGCGGAGCCAGAGAACACCATCAACCGCTTGCGACTGGTGATCTCCACAGTGTGCCGACCTCCCGATTGGCCTCTCCCAGAGCAGGCTAGCTGTCGCTTGCCCTAACGCCCAACGTGCCCGCGGGACTCGAGGATCGCCTCGATCCCGGGCACCTGGTCGACCGAGTTGATCCCCAGGCCTTCGGCGGGATCGCCGACAAACCCGGCAACGTGGCGACCGTCGGCAACAAGAATGCCGACGACGTCGGTCAGGTAGTACTCGCCCTGGGCGTTGTCTGTCCCAATCCTGTCGAGCGCATCGGGCAGATAGTCGGCCTCAAAAACGTACACGGACGTACTGACCTCGCGCACCTCGAGCTGCTCCGGGGTGGCGTCCTTCGCCTCGACTATCGCCTTGACGGCGCCGCCTGCCCGGATCACCCGCCCATAGGCGCGGGGCTCATCCAGTTCGGCTGTCAGCAGAGTTGCTGCGGCCCCGGATTCCACATGGGTTGCAAGCATGTCGCGCAATGTCTCTGCGCTCACGAGCGGCATGTCGCCCGGCATAACGACGATCTGATCGCCCGGTGCATTCTCTAATGCTGCAAGACCGACCGCGGCGGCGTGGCCCGTTCCCAGTTGCTCCGCCTGGAGCGCTGCCGACACTCCCCGAGGAAGCACGGATCGAACGGATTCCGCCTGATGGCCGACAACGACCACAGTCTCATCGATGGCCGCGCCGGCGACCGCGTCCAGAACCCAGAGCAGCATGGGTCGCTCTGCCACCGGATATAGGACCTTGGCTTGGCCTGATTTCATCCTGGTGCCCTTGCCGGCGCCGAGGACGATTGCTTTGACGGCCATTTTCGAAACCACCATTTCGTTCTGGCTGGGGGACCAGGACTCGAACCCGGACTGCGTGGACCAAAACCACGTGTGCTGCCGATTACACCATCCCCCAAAAGGATGGGCGGAGAGAGATTGTAGTGATGACCCGGCATCACGGCGCTGTCGCCCTCGTCGGCGGGACCCGGCTAGTCGTCGATCGTCCAGCCGTGCGGAGACAGCTCGACAGCTTCGGCGAGTCTGGCCCCTGTTGGGCTGATGGAGACGGCGTCAGCTGCTTCATCAAGATCGAGGAAGAAGCCAAAGAGTGTGGGACCGCTGCCCGACAGCATCACCGGTCGCTGCCAGCGTGCTTCGATCTCTTGCCGCCAGTCATCGATCTCGGGGACAACCGCCACCGCTGCCGGATAGAGATCGTTTACAAGTTCGCCTTCCGGGCGCAGCGCTGGGGGAAGATCCGGCGAGGAAATGCGAAGCCCTGCCGGCGTTTCGATCTCGTCCCAGCGGGCAAACACCTCGGGTGTGGCCACCTCGGTCGGCGGCACCACGATTCCGAGAGCGAACCCGGCCAGGGGATCGAGCGGGGTCACGATCTCCCCGCGGCCGGCAACCCGGGCGGTCCCGCCGCGGAGGCAGAAGGCGACGTCGGACCCCAGCTGCGGGGCAATGAGGGCCACGGTGTCATCATCCAGGCCGAAAAAGCGTGCGGCGATGGCCAATGCTGCGGCGGCGTCGGCGCTGCCGCCCCCCATACCGGACGCGAACGGAATGGTCTTGTCAAGGGTGACGGCGACCGGCTGCGACGAGCCGGCGCGTTCCCTGACAGCGGCGGCGGCACGGAATGCGAGGTTGTCGAGACCTTCCTGGACCTGCGCTCCGGCGGCCGTCTGGATGCCGTCCGTCTCGGCTGCGGCCAGGCTCAGACGATCCTTCAGACCCACCGATTGGAAGATTCCATCCACGCGATGGAACCCGTCTTCCCGGCGTGAACCGACCCGCAACCCGAAGTTCACCTTGGCAAACGCAGTCCCCCGAATCATGCCAACCCCTCGGCGAGACGCACATAGTCCGCTGCCGGAATGTCCTCCGGACGGGCGGTCTCGGCGATTCCGGCCGCCGTCAACGCCGATATCGGATCGGCAATGACGTCATCGAGGGATCGACGCAACATCTTCCTTCTCTGTTGGAACGCCGCCGCAGCCAGTTCTATCGCTTCTTCGGCACACGGCGGCGTTTCGATTCGCGTCATCTCGATCACGGCTGATTCCACCTCGGGCATTGGGAAGAACACGTCGGGGGGGACGGTGAACGCCAGCCGGGCATCCGCATGCAGTGTGACGACGACCGACGGCACACCGTAGGTCCGGTTTCCCGGTGCCGCCAACAAGCGGTCGGCCACCTCTCGCTGCACCATCACCACGAACCTGGTGACCACAGGGATATGCCGAAGAACGTCCAGCACTAGAGGGGTGCCGATGTTGTACGGAAGATTCGCAACCATCGTCCACGGTCCGTTTCCGAGCACCTCTCCGAGATCCGACCTCATGACATCCTCGAACCGAAGGTCAACAGTCGATCCGGACAAGGTATCCGCCAGGATCGGCTCGAGACGCCTGTCGGTTTCGTATGAAAGAACTTTGGCGCCGGTGGCGGCAAGTGCCCTGGTCAGCGCGCCGGTTCCAGAACCCACCTCGAACACTCTGTCTCCCGGGCCAATGCGGGCGGTCCTCACGATTCGGTCCACCAGGTTGGGGTCGGCGAGGAAATTCTGACCGAGCTTCTTTGTCGGCCTGACACCATGGGCTTCGAGAAGGCCCTTTATCTCGCGACGTCCCTGAGGCATCACTCGTCACCGAACCCGAAGACCCGGCACGCGGTGGCCAGGGTCGTCGCGGCCGCTTGTGCGATGTCCATGCCCCAGACGTCCGCCAGCACACCTCCGATCAGCGGCACAAAGGCAGGCTCGTTTGGCAGGTCGCGATGTGCCTGCGGCGACAGGTACGGAGTGTCGGTCTCGACCATGCACCTTTCTGGCGGGGCTACGGCCGCGGCACGGCGGACGGTATCGGCCGTCGGGTAGGTGACCATGCCGGCGAACGAAAAGGTCACTCCCAGCGCCGCAAACCGCTTCGTCCATTTAGGCCCCCCGGTCCAGCTGTGCAGGATGGCCTTCTCCCCGAGACCGGCAGTCTCCAGGTCTTCGTAGATGTCTGTGAACGCGTCCCGGCAATGAATGATGATCGGCTTGCCCAAAGATCCGGCCAACTCGAGTTGCTCCCGGAAGACAATCCTCTGCACCGGTCGCGGTGAGAGATCGCGGTAGTAGTCCAGACCGCATTCCCCGATGGCATCGGCCTCAGTGATCAACGCCGACAGCCTCGCTCCCTGGTCGGCCCAATTGGTGGCGTCATGGGGGTGTAGGCCTGCCGCCCAGATCACGCGATCGGGGTAGTCGCCCGCAATGAGTCGAGATTGCAGCGACGTCTCCAGATCAATCCCGGGGCACATGAGCCAGGCGACACCGGCAGCGGCGGCACGGTCGAGCAGCGTCCCGGGCGTTTCGGCACCGGCAAACAGATGACAGTGCGAATCGACCCAGCGGACAGTCTCGCCCGACATGGTCACTCGGCGTCTTGCGGCAGCTCGACCTTGGAGAACAGCGGGACTGCCGGTCCGAGATTGGTCCCGGCGGCAACCTCCCGCCGCTCCCACGCCGGTTGGCGGCTGGTCGTGTCCAGCCCGATGGTGTCGAGCACCTTGTTCGACGTTGCCGGGAGATACGGAGCGAAGGCGGCTGCCAGACCCGATATGCACTGCAGGGCCGTGAACAGCGTTGTCCCGGTGCGTTCCATATCTGTCTTCGCCGTCTTCCAGGGTTCCATCTCGGACAAATACTGATTTGTCGCCTGAGCTCCCCCGAGCAACGTGGCCAGGCCGGCGCGCAACCGAACTGCCGCCAGGTGCTGGGAAGCTTCGGCGAGCGCCCCGTCGACCGCTTCCAGTGCTGTCGCGTCGACTTCGGATGTGGGCCCAGGTGCGGGTACCGCACCGTCGAAGTAGCGATGAGTCATCGAGACGACCCGGTTCACGAGGTTGCCCCAGGTGGCAACGAGTTCGTCATTGATGCGGCGCACCAACTCTGCCTCGGTTATGTCGACGTCCGAGGTCTCCGGGAAGTTGCTGGCGAGGGCGTAGCGCAGCGCATCGGGTTCGTACCGGTCGAGTGCCCCGCCAATCGTCAGCCCGATTCCGCGGCTGGCCGATGCCTTGCCACCTTTGAATGTGACAAATTGATTGGCGGGTACGTCGGTCGGAACGTTGAGACCGCCGTAGCCGAGCAGGATCGCCGGCCAGATGATTGTGTGGAACGGGATGTTGTCCTTGCCGATGAAGTAGTAGTGCTCCGACTCGGCGTTCTCCCACCACTCCTTCCAGGCGTCAGGGGTGCCCTGGATCTGCGACCACTCCTTGCTTGCCGACAGATAGCCGATGACTGCGTCAAACCACACGTAGATGCGCTTGCCGGGGCCAAGGTCATCGACCGGGATCTCAACGCCCCATTCGATATCGCGGGTGATGGCGCGGTCGTGGAGGCCCTCCTCGATCCATCCGAGAGAGAAGTTCAGCACGTGCTTACGCCAGCCTTCCCGGCTCAGCAGCCACTGCTTCAGTTCATCGGAGAAGTCGGATAGTCGCAGGTAGAAGTGGTCGGTGGCCCGTTCCTCCGGCGTGGCGCCGGTGAGCCGGGAGCGGGGCTCGATCAGGTCTATTGGATCGAGGGTGCGGGAGCAGTTCTCGCATTGGTCGCCCCGCGCTTCGGCGTAGCCACAATGCGGGCAGGTGCCCTCGACGTACCGGTCGGGCAGGAAGCGGTCCGCCTGGGGATCGTAGAACTGGTTCGAAGTTCTCTTGTCGATGTGCCCGCCGGATAGGAGCTTGAGGAACATGTCCTGGGTCACGGCGTGATGGTTTGCGGTTCCGGTCGTCGTGAAGAGATCCCAATCGAAGCCAAGCTTCTCCCACTGGGCGACAAACTCGTTGTGATATCGATCGACGATTACCTGCGGCTCGACACCTTCATCGTCGGCGCGCACGGTGATCGGAGTGCCATGGACATCGGATCCCGAGACCATCAGCGCATCGTTGCCGATGGCGCGTTGATAACGACCGAAGATGTCTGCAGGGAGATAGGCGCCGGCGAGGTGGCCGAGGTGACGAGATCCACTGGCGTACGGCCAGGCAACGGCCACAAGTACCTTTTTGGGGTTCGTTGAAGCTTCCACGAGCGCGGGATGGTACCAGTTGGCGTCGACGGAACTTCAACCGGATACAACCAAGTGTGCACAGATGGCGCAACCGACCTGTACACTCGGGCCGACAGACGAGGACGGCAAATCTGTCGTTCCGACACACGGAGGTAACGCCCTTGAACACCGCAATGGTGCGCAAGATCGACGACCTGGGCAGGATCGTGGTTCCTGCCGAGACTCGGCGACTCTTCAATATCCGCGAGGGGGACGAACTCGCCATTTCGGTGGACGGCGACTCAATCATCATCCGCAAGCTAGATGCGACCTGCGTCTTCTGCGGATCGACCGAAGAGGTCGGAGGCTTCAAGGGACGTGGGGTCTGCTCTTCCTGTCGAGGCTCGTTGGCGGGCTAAATCAGCGACGGGTTAGAAGAACTGCTTCGTAGAGTTCGCGTCGGCCAACACCAGTTTCCAATGCGATTCGCCGCACCGCGCCGGTCATGGACTCCCCGGCTTCGATTGCCGTTTGCGTCTGCTCCACAGCTTCATCGAGGCTTGGCTCGACGGGCTGCGCCCCCCCGATGACGAGAGTGAATTCGCCGCGCGGCTCCATGCCGGCCCAGTGGTCGGCAGCTTCTCCGAGGGTCCCTCGCCACACTTCTTCAAAAACCTTCGTCAGTTCGCGGGTGACCGCCACCTTGCGACCCGCACCGAGGTGCTCGACCAGGTCGCTCAGATCACGGGTAAGACGCTTCTTTGCCGAGAAGAGGACGGAGGTCCTTTCCTCCAATGCCATTCCCTCCAGTCTGCGGCGGCGGTCGGTTCCCTTCCTCGGGATGAACCCCTCGAAGACGAACCGCTCGGACGGGAATCCCGAGACGGCAAGGGCCGCGGTGACGGCGCTCGGCCCGGGGACGACGGTTACGTCCGCCCCCGCTTCGAGGGCCGCTTGCACGGCGCTGAGACCGGGATCGGCTATTGCGGGCATGCCGGCGTCGGTTACCAGCGCAACGGTCGCATCTGCCTCGAGCCTCTCCCGCAACTCGCGAGACCGGTGCTCCTCGTTGCCGACAAAGTACGACCTCACCTCCGTTCGAACCTCGAGAGCCGCAAGCAGCTTCGCCGTGCGGCGCGTGTCCTCCGCATAGATGAGGTCAACCAGCGCCAACGTTTCCTGCAAGCGCGCCGATGCGTCACCAAGGTTGCCTATCGGCGTTGCACAAAGGATGAGGGTTCCTGCCACGTCGGCGAGCATAGATCTCCAAACGGGTTCCCGGCGCGGGCGTCTCGTGGTCCCCGGGGAGTTCCAAGACCCAAACGGCCCCACCGATGTGGAGGAATCGACCCGGCTGCAACGTTGCGCTGGCAACGACTCCCCCATCACCATCGATGCCGACGGCGATAAGAGGTTCCCTAAGGCCCCTGCCGTGGACGCGACTCGTCCGGATCAGCAGTTTCTCGGCCCCGCCACGGACACCGCGCCAACGCCGTCGGATGGTCGTTGCCGCAGTAACGGGTGACCCGGACCAGCCGGATACCGGATCTACCACTGTGAGTATGGGGCCGGACCGTGCTACGCTCTCCCGCCTTATGGCAAAGGCAAAACGACGCAAGCTTCGCGCCCGCCGCAGTAAGGCAAACCACGGGCGCCGCCCCAACGCCGGCCGCGGCTGATCCGTCGCGCTCATTCGCTTCTGAGATTCGGTGTCTTTTTGGCGCGCCCGGAACACCATTGCAACGTAGGCAGCCGGTAACACGATTGGAACCCCGCCGCTGCGGTTCTCCGGGTTGACTCTGCGGGTTAGGGCACCCGGATTTGGGAGCGTACTGCCTCGCCTGCTGCCGCATCAGTGGCGACGACGAATACCAGCCCATCGCCGATCCGGTCGATAAAGGCATAGCGACCGTCCTCAGCGGCGAAGACCAGGCCGCCACCGGAGCCCTCTCCTTCGCCCATGCCCATGGTCTCTGTGGCATGGGCAATGAAGGCGTCTGTCAGCTCGAAGGCGTCGTCCTCGGTGTCGCCTTTGTATGTCATGGCCATGACAACGTCGTCGGCGTCGTGGAGGACTTGATAGGAGTCGGCTCCCCAGCCGTTGGCCGCTTGCGCCGCCGTGCCCGGAACGTCGGCCTCGCTCAGCAGGAGTCGGATCCCCCACTCCCCGTGGGAAGAGCCCTCATGAATCTCGTAACCGTCCAGCTCAACGTCGACGGCCTCGATCTCCAGTACCTGCTCGCCGCTTTCATAGCGTTTCGGATGCATAACAACCTCGGTCGAGATCGGACGAGCTGTGTATGCGTTATCGACGGCAGCGATGCCGCCCGAATCCACCAATGATTGAACGAAGAACTGACCGCTGTCGTACGGGAAGGCCAAATCGTTCTGCACCCATCCGGGTACAGAGTCCAGGATGCTGGTTGCACTCATCTGGGCCATTGCTTCCGTCGCCAGGGCGAACTGCTCATCGAGCGACAGCTGCTCTACGTAAAGCAACTGAAAATACGTCGCATCACCTTCGATGAGTGCCTGGAAAGCAGCACCCTCGTCGTAGCGCTCCTCGTCGAACATGGCCTGGAAGTCGTCGTTGAAGAGGAAGTGTTGGTCGGTCAGGGCGTGGACCAGCTCGTGGACGATCACGCTCTTGATGAGTGGCGTGAGGTCGGCCGCTTCACCCGCTATGACGAGTTCACCGGTGTCACCGTCGTAGAAGCCGGCAACCTGTTCCGTGTAGAGATCGACGAGCATCGACTCCAGGTCGTCCTGCGGATCGAGCAATCCGAGCAGTTGCATCAGCCGGGTATCGACCGCCAACTCATCGGAATCGATCTCATCCTCGAGGTCTGTGCGCACCCGAGCGGCAAGCTCGTCGGGGGTCAGGATTGCGACATTGGGTTGGGTGAGAAACGGCAGGCCCCGTACTTGCTCGGTCGCCGCAATGAGCTCGATGATCTGTTCGGTAAGTCGGTCGACAACCGCTTGGTCCATCCCGGGACTGGCGGACACCGAGGGCGGCATCGTGGTTCCGGTAGGGGCTTCCGAAGTGGAGGGTGGTGCGGTGGTCGATTCCGCCCCAGTGTCGGTACTGGTTGTGGTGGCTCCGTCAATAGTCGTGGTGGGGTCGTCGGCCGCATCGGTGCATGCAGAACCGAACAGCGCAATGCCAAGCAGCACCGCGGCCACACGAAGCAGGTTGTTCTGGCCTCTCATCGCCGGAGAGCGTACCCCATCCCCGGGATTGTGCCGTGTTGCCGCCCTAATCTCGGGACATCGAAGCCCAACCAGCCAACAGGACTCCATGGGGTGCGCTCGTGGCAGTTGCCATGAGTGTGATGGTTGCTTTCGGAGTCATCCTCTACGGCTTCTCGATCTTCGTCACCACAACGGCGGCCGGGGCCGACTTCTCGAAGTCGGTCCTGTCTGTTGCATACGGAGGCTCGGTTCTGGTGGGTGGCCTGCTGGCGGTCCCGATTGGTGTCTGGGCAGACCGTCAGGGGGTGCGTTCGATCCTGGCCATTGGAGGTCTTCTGGCAGGGAGCGGGATGTGGCTCTTCTCCGTCGCGCAGACACCCTGGCACGTCGTCGCCGCGTGGTGGCTGTTCATCGGCCCTGGTTCCGCCATGTTGTTCTACGAGGTGGCCTTCATCGCGCTTGATCAGTGGTGTTTGCCAGGGGACCGGCCCCGCGCCCTCGGATTGGTGACCCTGATCGGTGGACTCGCCGGAATCATCTTCATACCCGGGACCGGTTGGCTCGTCGATTTGCTCGAATGGAGACAGGCAGCCGCCATCCTCGGTTCGCTTGTCGCTCTCACTGCCCTCGTCGCCGCCGCCGCCGTTCTGGGTGGATTGGATACGCCCCGGACTTCGACTCCATCAACCAAGCGGGGAGAGCTCCAACGCAGACTTGCCCGGGACAGGCGATTCACCCTCCACACTGCAGCGATGGTCCTCGTGTTTTTTGCAGTGCAGGGTTTGATCGCACACCGTGTGGCCGTCTTCGACGAAGCAGGATTCGACATCGGTACGGTTGCAGCCTGGGCGGCCGCTGCGTCCGCGCTGAGCCTGCCGGGAAGGTGGCTGGCGCCACTGCTGGCAACACGATTCAGCTCATCCAACGTCCAGGCGGCCACGACGGTGCTACTTGCTGCCGGGACCGTCTTAATGCTCGACGGCTCGGCCGGCTGGCAGATGGCGGGCCACTTCGCTCTTTTCGGTCTTGCCTTCGGCGCATTCTTGCCGCTGCGCGCCATGACGATGTCGGAGTGGTTCTCCGGGTCGCGCTACGGCGCCACGATGGGATCGCAGTGGACAATTGTGACCATTGTCGGGGCGTCTGGCCCGGTAGTGACCGGGCTGCTCCGCGACGCTACTGCCGAGTACACAGCTGCGATCGCCGTACTGGTGGCAGCCCTTGCGGCGGCCGCGGTCCTGCTGATTTTCGTGGCGCGAATCCCGGCACCCGAGCCTGACGCTACGACTGCTCCGACCAAATAGCCCGGTTCACCGCGTTCTCCAGAGCCTCCTGGCGACCCGACACCGGCTTCGGGTCGATCCCATCCGCCAGCACCTTGTCGGAGATCGATTCGAGCGATGCCGCTTCCGACATGATGTAGCTGCCGAGATCACCCTGCCACCCGGCGTAGCGGTCGGCCCGAGCCTTGCTCAGAGTCTCCTGCTCGATGAGATCCATGGCTACGAGGAACGACTTGGCAAGGGTGTCGATGCCACCGATATGGCCGTGGAAGAGATCGGTCCGGTCCATGCTCTGGCGCCGCAGTTTCGTATCGAAGTTGAAGCCACCCTTCTTGAACCCGCCGGCACCAAAGATCTCATGCAAGGCGAGGGTCAACTCCTCCACGGAGTTGGGGAATTGATCGGTGTCCCAGCCGTTCTGCGGATCGCCGCGGTTGGCGTCGATGCTGCCAAAGATCTCGTTCTCGACGGCGTACGTGACTTCGTGATGGAAGCTGTGGCCGGCGAGCGTTGCGTGGTTGACCTCGATGTTGACGAAGAACTCACCGATCAGGTCGTAGCGCTCCAGAAAGCCGTGCACCGTGGCACTGTCGTAGTCGTACTGGTGCTTGGTGGGCTCCTGCGGCTTCGGCTCCAGGAACAGTTGCCCGTCGAACCCGATCTTGCGCTTGTGCTCGGCTACCAGTTCGAGGAACCGAGCAAGCTGGTCGCCCTCCTGTCTCATAAGGGTGTTCAGCAGCGTTTCGTACCCCTCGCGCCCTCCCCAGAGCACGTAGCTGGACCCACCCAAGCGGTGAGTGGCATCGAGGGCATGCCTCACCTGAGCGGCGGCGAAGGCAAACGCCTCGGGATTGGGGTTCGTCGCGGCACCGGCCGCAAAGCGGGGATGGCTGAAGACGTTGGCGGTACCCCACAGGAGCTTGACGCCGGTTTGATCCATCTTCTCGGCCGCATAGTCCACCATGGCGTGGAGATTGCTGAGGGTCTCGGCGTAGTCGGCGCCGTCGGGAGCGATGTCCCGGTCGTGGAAGCAGTAGAAGGGGGTGCCTAACTTGGCAAAGAACTCGAAGGCCGCGTCCATCTTCTGACGGGCGGCAGCCATGGGGTCTGCGACGTTTCCAAGCCAGGGGCGATCGAACGTGCCGTCGCCGAAGATGTCGCTTCCCGGCCAGTTGAAGGAATGCCAGTAGCAGACGGCGATGCGAAGATGGTCTTCCATCCGCTTGCCGGCGACGATGCGATTCGGATCGTAGACCCGATATGCCAACGGATTGGAGGTGTTCGGGCCTTCGTAGCGAATCGGTCCGTCTACTTCAGCGAAGAACCTCTCTGCCATGGTCGGGCCACCTTCCATTGTTGGACCGACAGCAATAATGCCAGAACCGACGGGCGCTGCCCAATAGAGATTGCCGCCTAGCATCTGCCTTCTCATGGACGTTTTCGAGACTATTCACGGGCACCGCTCGATCCGTCGCTACCGACCAGATCCGGTTGGCGAGGAGCTCCTCGAGGAGTTGCTGGAAGCAGGTGTTCGGGCGTCTTCTTCTGGCAATATGCAGACCTTTTCGGTGATCGTTTCCGAGGATGAGGTGATGCGGGAGCGGCTCTACGGCGCCCACATGGAACAGTGGATGGTGCGGGAAGCTCCGGTGGTGCTGACGTTCTGCGCCGACTTCCGCCGGATGCGCAAGTGGCTGCGCATCAACAACGCTCCGGACAATTTCGACGATTTCTTCGCCTTTTTGGTGGCAGCGATCGACGCCATCCTGGTCTCACAGAATGTCGCCCTGGCGGCGGAGGCCCGGGGTCTCGGCATTTGTTACATGGGGTCGACCCTCGCCAACGCCGATCAGGTTGGGGAGATCCTCGAACTGCCGGCAGGAGTGTTCCCCGTCGTCGGGTTCGTGCTCGGATGGCCCGCCGAAGACCCCGGTCCGCGGGATCGGCTCCCATTGGCCGGGCTCGTCCATCGCGAGATCTATCGGGATCACACCGACGACGAAATCCGAGAGATCTACCGCAAGCGGGACCAGGCCGGATGGGATCGCTACATGAGCATCCCCCGCCTCCGTGAACTGGTCGAGGAACACGATGTAGATAATCTGGCGCAGCTCTATACGGTCGTCAAGTACACCAGGGAAGGCCACGCTCGGTATACCAGGACCATCCTGGATTACCTGGCAACACAGGGTTTTCTGTCGAGCTAATGTATCGGGACGCGTCGGGTTGACAAAAATCCCCCAGGCTGGGTGAGGACGTCCCACTCACCGACGCACTATCTTTTTGGGATCAAGACATGAAGGGGAAGGCATGAGACGTCTTACATTTTTGGCTTTTGTAGTTGGCCTGATTGCGATGGCGGCACCGTCGATCGCACAGGTACCTGTCACAGTCGTGCTTGAAGGGTTCTACGAGGGACCCACAAATACTGTGCAGCTCATTGAAACGGTGAACGTCGATCCCGGGTTGGTAGGTGCGACCTGCACCGGCACCGGCACGATCGAGAACAACGCTTCGGTCCATCCGGACAACGATCTGATCATTGAAAGCGGTGGCTCATCGGCTGAGATCACGGACTACGAGGCCGCACCCGGGGCAACCATCCCGCTCGTTTCGGCAGGACCCTTCGTGCTCGGATCGACCATCGACTTCAGTGTTCGATTCGGCGGCCATGCGCAGACGAGCTTGGGGGTAACGATCGTCCTCGATTGTGCGCCGCTGGCGACGACGACCACCACGACAACGACCACGACAACCGAGGCGCCGCCGGAAACCACCACGACTGCGCCGCCCGAGACCACGACGACGGCCGCC
>CAMYKI010000034.1 GCA_947258985.1 uncultured Acidimicrobiaceae bacterium | reverse complement strand
AGGCTGACGGAGGCATGTCATGACGACCGACCATTTTGCGCAAGACCGCACCTTCTGGAACCGGATGGGGCGCGCCGTCGTCATCGGTTTTCTCGGCGGAGTGGCGGCGCTGGCGTTTGTGAAGCTCGTAGCGTTCGGCACCGACCTGATCTGGCCCAAAGAGATCGAATACAGCTTCATGGGTGGTTCGTGGTGGTGGGTGGCGGTGCTGGGGACCACCGGCCTGGTCGTCGGTGTGATGCGGGTGGCGCTCGATGTGCCGGATGACCTGAGTGGGTCGTTGGCAATCTTGCAGTCTGCGTCAGTCGATCGCAGCACGGCGCTGCAGGCGATCGGTATCTCGGTCGTGACGCTCGTCGGTGGAGTGAGCCTCGGTCCGTTTGACGGCGGGGTTCGCTCCGGGGCAACAGTCGGCGATTGGTACGCAACGATCCGCAAGCTCCCCGAGAAAGAGAAAGAAGTAGCCGCCCTCTCGGGGATCAACGGATCGCTTGCCGGTCTCTTTACGGCACCCATCTTGTCGACGCTGTTCGCCACGGAGCTGCGCTGGCCCGATGCTCGTGACAAGTACCGGGTGCTTCTACCCAACTTGACGGCGGCGTTCTTCGGCTTCACCATCAACTTCGCCATCGTGGGCGACACCTTCCTCGGCGTGTTCGCCGTACCCGATTACGACGTGCGTTTCTGGCATTTCGGGCTGGCCGTGGTCCTCGGATTCGTCGCCGCCGCCATCTCCTGGCTGATGGGCGTCACGCTCTACGGTTTGCGGCGGTGGGTCGTGCCCCGAATCGGCAACCAGGTTGTGCGCTCGACGCTCGGAGGTCTGGCACTCGGCGTCATCGCTCTCGTCGTTCCCCTCACACTGGCGTCTGGGAAAGGACAGCTCGGCGTGGCCATCGCCAACATCGGAGAGTTGTCGGCCGTACTGCTCGTGGTCGTGGTCCTCGCCAAAATCCTTGCCGTGGCGATTGCCCTCGCGACGGGATTCATCGGCGGACCGGTGATGCCCTCGCTGTTCATCGGCGGAGCGGCGGGCCTCGCCATCCACGTGCTCATACCGGAGATCCCCATCGCTCTTGCCTTCTCGGCGATGCTCGTAGCGGTCCCGGGTGTTTCGGTCGGAGCGCCTTTCAGCATGGTGCTGCTGGTCGTGCTCACCGCCGGGGCCGGCCCAGTCAACGCCACCGTGGCCGGGGTGGCGGTGGTGACGGCCTACACGCTGACTGTGGGGATGGGATGGTTCGGTCTTCCGGCCGACCAAGCCGTCATCGACATCGACGAGGCGACCGTCCAAGCCGAGCTCTTCACGGTGAGCGACGAAGGGCTGGAGACGGAGGGATAGGCCTGTCGCTCGGGTGGGTGAGGATGTATCACCCAGCGAGCATTTCTACCTAGGGATGAAACCGTCGAGATGGGAGAAGCGCCATGAGCACAGGTACACGGCCCGTCAACTACAGCAGCGCTGCTGCCGGCTGGGGCATGTTTGCCGGGATAATGCTGATCATTTACGGCGTGTTTGATGTCATTCAAGGCATCGTGGCGCTGGTGAATGACGAGTTCTTCGTCGTCACCGAGGAGTACATCTTCCAGTTCAATGTCACGACCTGGGGCTGGATCCACCTCATCGGCGGGGTCATCCTGATCGCCGCCGGCGGCGGGATCTTCGGAGGCAGCGTTCTTGCGCGGACGATCGGCGTGATCATGGCCGGCCTTGGCATCATCTGGAATTTTGCCTGGCTGCCGTACTACCCGATTTGGTCGATCATCGCTATCGCCATCGGCATTGCCGTCATCTGGGCGCTCACCGTTCACGGAAAGGACGTCGCCTACGCCGCCTAATGCCGGCGCGAAACGCCCGAATACAGGGTCCCCTGGATGGGTAGGGAGCGCTCGTACGCGGCGCGTATTGGGTGACGACGACCCACCCAGGCAGGTCTTACTGTTGCTGTGAACTCAGAGCGGAGAAGTGGTGAAGAAACTACCAATGGGTTGCCCTAGTCGCCGGAGCCATTGCCACGATCATCGTTCAGCGGGAACGGCTGCAGCAGATAGACAGAGAGCAGCTGGCTAACCAGATCAAGGAAGGAACGACTCGGATCCGTGACGCGATCGAGACGAAGCTAGATCGCAGTAGCGCGGATGAGGTGGCGGCAGCCGCGACCGACGCGGTCGAAGACGCGGAGGAGACCGTGAAAGAGCAGGCTGAGGCGGCTGCTGAAGAGACGGAGTCCGTCGACGAGTAGTACGCCGCCGGCAATATCACCAGTTGCCGCCGGCACTCACCAGAATGCCGTCTTTGACCGGCCATAGCCGCGAGCTATGGCCGGTCAGTGCTGTTCTGGCGAAGCGACGCCCCGGGCTCGAGTAGAGGATCGGTAGCCTCGAGTCTGAGGAGCGGGGGAAGTAGTTCGATTCCAGCGTCTCGCAACGCCGCGTAGACCGAACGGTTGACCGCGTTACTGGCCTCGCGTTCGGTGTAGCGGCGGGGCTCGAACCAGAACTGCACCACGAGACCGAGAGCTCCGTTGCTCAGGTCCGAGACGTGCACCTTGGGGGGAGGTTCCCGCCGTACCATTGGGGTGGATTCCGCCGCTCCGATCAAGGCCTGCGTCACCGCTTCGAGGTCGCAATGCTGGTCGACGTTGAGTTCGACGGAGAGCCGGCGGGTGTCGAAAGCCGTAAAGACAACGATCTCGTTGTCGAGGACTTCTGTGTTGGGGATATGGACGCGTAGGCCATCCCGGGTTCGCAAGATGGTGGTTCTGGCGCTGATGGACAGGACCTCTCCGATGTGGCCTGAGAGTTTCACCTCGTCGCCCACGGCGAAGGACGGTCGTGACTTCAGCAGAAAGCCGGCGGCGGAGTTGGCGACGAGCGGACGCAACGTGAGTATCACGACTATCACGGCCAATATGGCAAGCCCCAGGGTCCATCCAATTTGCACGCCGACGAGGTTGAGCCCCAGGGAAGCCAGCAGGAACAGTGTCAGATAGCGGCTGCCATGGGCAATCACGGCTACCGATTCGGGCGGAAGGCTCGGTATGCGACGCATTACCGCTCGGGAGAAGCGCTCGACAAGACGTGCCACCGGCAACGCTACCAAAACGAGTGTGATGGCCAACAGAAGATCTGCCACCGACACGCCCTCTGGGCTAATGGCTTCCCCTAGTTCCTCGAGAATGTTCATAGTGTTCCCTACTGTCTGGTGTCCGGCCGGGTGAGTTCGGGTCAAAGGCCCGTCAGACTACTCTCTTAGTTTCCACCCCACTTGGGTGATATCGAATCCCCCGACCTGGGCGTACATTGCACAAATCGGCGAACGAAGGAGCAAACAATGAGTGCACAAAGATCCGGCTGGTACTCCGATCCCAAAGGCTCGTACCTGTACCGCTACTGGGACGGCGTGAACTGGACCGATCAGATCAGCAACGGAGGGACCCACAGCGGTACGGACCCGGATCCGATCGCTCCCGGCATGATGACCACCCCGCCGGCTCCTGGAACCGCAGCGCCATCGGCGACTCCGCCGCCGCAACCAACAGTCCAGGTAACGCAGTCAAAAGGCTCATCCTTTGGGACGATCATTGCCATCATCCTCGCTGTAGCGGCGATCATTCTCGTGATCGTCCTGATTGCCAACTCGGACGACTCCTCGTCCTCAGACACCGAACCACCTCAGACCACCGAGGCCCCGGCCACAACCGAATCGGGCTAGCCGCCTACCGGCAGAACGACCGGCACCCGGGCCCCTTGCCTCGCGCTTCGTGGGCCGGGTGCGACGGGCCTCTTAGCCAGCGGATCTCAGCCGGGTTCGATGGCGTCGTGGTGGTGGGAAACCGAGCCTTCCACCTGGCCGACCCCGTAGTCGCGAGCGGCGGCGGCTGCTTCGTCCGACGCGGCGATAACCGCAGCCAGCGCCTCGGTGGCCATGTTCAGCCGGGTTGCCAGCACTGCCAGCATGTCGATAGCCACCTGTGGATTGGCGCCGATCAGCCCGTTGAGGTGGTTCTGGGTGAGCTCGAGCGCGACGGTTGGCTTGCGGGTGACGATGTCGGCGGAGCGAGGCGAGCCGGTGAGCAGTGCCATTTCGCCAAAGTGAGTCCCCGCACCCATGGTGCGCAAGACCTCGCCGGCGACGACGACATCGACCTCGCCCTCCAGCACCAACCACAATGAACGTGCGTCGACGTCGCCCTCTTCCACGATCGTCTCGCCCGGTTCGAAGTGACGCTCCCGACCCACCTTGGGGACCATCTCCAGCTGTTCGTCGGTGAAATCGGCGAATAGGGATGTCGCTCGTAGTACATCAAATGCCTTGTCAGAGATCATGCAATCGCTCCAGCAGCTCGCTCGGCCGTCAACACTAGCCACCACGTGCAGCCGCTGGAGGCGGGCGCGAGCTCGGACTCACGCGACCAGATAGGCCGCGAATATGGCCATCGAATTGACGGCTGCATGGGCGATGAATGGCGCAAGAAGACTGCGGCTTCGGATGCGCAGAAGGCAGAAGATGAATCCGGCGACAGTCGCTCCGAGGACTGCCGCAGCCAAGGTTGTCCCCCGGGTATCCGTCGCCAGGGCGAGGTTGTTCAAGTCCAGCAGGTCATTCGCCGGGCGCAGATGCCACAAGCCAAAGATCACGCTGCTTCCGGCAGCGGCCTGGAGCGGGCCGGCTATTCGTCTCCAAGCTCCGAAGAGAACCCCGCGGAATGCAAACTCCTCGAGCAGCGCCGTTCCCAGCGGGATCCGGATGAGAGTCCGGTAGGCGAGAAGGCCCGGCCCGAGACCGGCCACGCGCTGGTCCTCGAAGAGTGGGCGGAGCGATGGAATGGCAACACCGGCAGCGAGCACGGCGGCCGCGACACCGGCCGCCGCCATTCCCCAGGCGACACCCGACGGAACCATCTCGCGTTCCAATCCGAGATCGCCCCGCCGTAGTCCCACCTTGTGGGCTGCCGTCGCCAGCAGGGCGGCAACAGCCAGGCTGATCGGCACGTAGAAGGCGTTGTATCCAGGCACCAGCTGGACAACGCCGCTGTAGAGGACGAGCACGCAGCTGACCGCTATCACGAACCGTCGATCGATAGCCGCTTCTCCGGCTGGGTTGGGTTCTGGCATCAGGGCCCTCTCTGCGCTCGATGTTGCGCTGGTGCCCGGTGCGAGTCAAGCCGATCAGAGTCCGGCCTTGCTCCCGCCGCGATCGGCCTTCGCATCTAATATGCCGCTATGGAAGGCGGAAGCGGTCGGGAGCGCACAACGCGGTTGGCGTTGCTCATTGCCCTGCTCCTCCTTGCCGGGACGGCGGTGGTATCGCTCGCCTCGAGAGAAGGCGCCCCTCCCGCGGCCGCCGCAGCCGAGCCGAGCGCAGTCACCACCATTGCGACGACGGCGGTGACCGTGGCCGCCGACACTGCAACGACCTCCACCACGGCACCCACCACCACAACAACCACAACCACGACGACGACGCTGCCGCCGGAACACAATCTCCGGCTGACTCTGGTGCCGGAAGGTGCAGCGGCAACCATCGAAACCCCCGAAGGGGAGGTCCAGGCCGTAGCTAGTGGATTTGAGGGGGACCTCCGGGGACCGGTGACGGTGGCAGTCGAAGCCGAGGGCTACCAGTCCTACGCCGAGGAGATCGCTCTCGATGCCGACGTGGAACACACGATCTGGCTGGACCGCCCGGGCCAGGTACTGCACAAGGTCACGCAATGGACCACGGCGGGAGCCCCCAAGCAGGTTGCCTTCAACCCGGGCAGCACCGAGGTTTGGGTGACGCTTCTCAATGGCACCGGCTTCCAGGTGTTCGATCCGCTCGATGGAGAGTTGATCGCCGCTGTGGAACTGCCGGAAGCAGGATCGGTCGAAGTCACATTCAACAGGGCTGGGACCAAGGCATACGTCAGTCAGATGGAGACCGCATCTGTCTACGAGATCGACGCAGGGTCGAAGACCGTGCTTCGCACGCTCGATACAGAGGCCGTCTGGACGAAGGTCATGGTGCTGTCCCCGGATGAGCAGACGCTTTGGGCGTCGAACTGGGTGAGCAATAACGTCAGCGAATTCGACCTGGCGACGGGGGAGGTGACGCGAAAGCTCAATACCGTGGTGACGCCACGGGGCCTGTACGTCACTCCGGACGGAAAGAAGCTGTACGTTGCCGGGTTTGAAGATGGCGAGATCGAGGTCTTCGATCTGGCAACTGGGGACAGTGAAGTCATCTATCGCAGCGGCGGGTCGATGCGTCACCTCGTTGGGGACGCCGCAACGGGGTCGATGTACGCCTCAGACATGGGCCGGGCTCACGTGCTCGTCATCGACACCACGACCAACGAGGTCGAAGAGTTGGCAACCGTCGACAAGGTGCCCAACACCATCGACTTGAGCCCCGACGGCAAGGTTCTCTACGTTTCCAATCGGGGTCGCAACAACCCGGAGACCTACTACAAGCCCGGTCCGGAGTGGGGCACAGTGGTTGCGATCGACACCGCGACCGGCGACTACCTCGACGCCATCATCGGCGGAAACCAGACCACAGGGCTCGATGTCTCCCCGGATGGGACGCTGCTCGCTTTCAGCGATTTCCTCGACAACCGGGTGACTGTCTACCGAATTCCTTCTAACGAAGAGTTGGTCGCCGGCGGTGGGGGCCGCTGGGAGGCGCACCTCTCCGAAATCGCCAAATAGCGGCTCTCCCTACCCGGTTGCGAGAGGTTGTTGCGGAGACATCAGGTCCGGGGGAGTTGTCGGCGGACGGACGGCGCGTACCCCGAAGTAGGTGAGCAACGTGCCAAAGGCCATGCCGATGATGCCGAGGGCAATCAGGACGACACCGACTGCGCCCAGGAACGGAATCCGAGCCGATCCGGTGACGGCCACGTCCACACCGGCGGATCCATCCGAGTTGAGCACGACTACCGACCAGTCGCCCTCGGACAGACTCCAATCGACGGTTCCTGCGGCGTTGGTCGCCGCCCAGAAATCCTGAGTCTCAGGTGGCGCCACGGATGAAGCTCCCTGAACCTGGACGAGGTCTGGCTCATCGTGCAATGTCTCGACCCTGTCGATGGCGACACCTGCCAGATAGGATTGAGCATCGGCCGTCGTTGCGATCCCGACAAAGATCTCTTTGCCGTTGCGGCTATCCACATCGAGACGAGCGGGGATGGCCTCCCACCCGATGAAGGTCCGTCCATCGCCGACGTGATCGCCGAGATCGATCTGGAGGTCGTCGCCGACAAAGCCGACCGCTTCGGTCCTCATTCGTACGGGTCCGGCCGAAATCCAACCGTTGTCGTCTGGCACTGCGAGCGCGATTCCTCCGGCAACCGTCATCGCTAGGCCGGCAATAGCCATCGGGACGCCGATGACTGCTGCCAGCAGCTTGGTAATTCGCATTGTTACTCCGTTTCCTGGGTCGAGTCGGTGGGCGTCGGATTTGTTGATGCGAGCGGTTCAGCTTTCCGGTCGCCCGCCAGGAAGGCGGCTGCTGCCAGGAGCACTACAGCCGCCAGGATGCTGAAGGGTGCGGCACCGGCCAGAATGATGAGGGCTGCCAGGCCGATGAGGAACGCACCGGCACGCTTGCCCGGCGTGGTCAGGTTGCTCAGCCAGCGTTCTCCCGGCGTAGCGGACTCGCCCTCTCCGGGCAGCAATGCCCATGCGGCCGCATACAGGATGATCCCGAATCCGCCGAAGAGGGCGGCGACGAGGAATCCAAGTCTGATGATTCCTACTGAGGCGCCGGTGTGACGAGAGAGTCCCGCGGCGACGCCGCCGAGGATCTTTCCTTCTTCCGACCGCTCGAGCCGCCGCTTGTTTGCCTGCTGGTCTTGGGGTGTGGTTGTTGTATCCATGTCCCCATCGTGGGCGACACGGCGGTGCTGCGGTATTGGGGGTCACCCTCAAGGCACCCCGAGCCCAGGAGAAGTTCCCAGGGGAAACCCTGACATGCGCCCGAATGCGGGGTTAGGCGGCGATGCGAACGGCGACAGCGACGTGGTAGAACATCAGTGCTGTGAAGGTGACGAGGAGAACCAGGGACACTTCGAGCGTGCGGCGGTACCGACCGAGTACCAGCAGAATCAGAGCCGCAGCTCCTACGGTGCCCAGCTTCGCCGTCGCCGCAACCGTCGGGCTGAGCTCGAACAGGTGAGCCATGATCGGGTTGAGCTCGCTCCCGCCTGCCTGGAGGACGCGGATGGTGAGCAAATAGTCGACATAGTTGAACACGATGATCGTTGCGAGAACCAGGAGGAAGCCGGTTCTGTTGTCGCGATACTTGACGAGGCTGGCATCCCACATACCCCGGAAACCGGGTCTTTCGATGAGCCTCCGCTCGAATCCGCTGCGGCGCTCAGGGAAGTGGAGCGGCTTGCGTTCGATCCGCCGATCCTGCAGCCTCCGCCTCCTGGGCCACTGATGTGGATTCACCGTCCCCTCCAACGTTGGTGTCTCCCAACAACATAGTTGACGGGAGCAGCGCCTGTCGACGATAGCTCAGGACGCGTCAGCGACGAACCTGCGAAGGTCCCCGCCAAGCTTCTTCAGCGACGGAATGTGCACGTACATCATGTGGCCCGCGTCGTAGTACTCCATGGATACGTTGTCTCGCACGGCCGAATCCAGACCCATGTGGTTGAAGGTGTACTCCGTAGCGAAGTAGGGAGTAGCCAGGTCGAGGTAGCCGTTGGCGACAAATACCTTCATGAACCTCGTTCGGGTGATCGTATTGCGCAATGTCTCCGAAACGTCCACATAGGCATTCTTGAAGTCGGCGTAATCCCAGTTCTGCCACGTTTCGGAGGAAAGGATCTCATACGGGAGATCGCTCTCATATTCCAGTTCGTCGCGCATGTATGCGTTCAAAGCAGAGGTGTAGGCGCCCATTGTTGCGTCCATGCTGGGGTCTGCTTCGAATGCGTCGCCGTCCTTGAAACGATCGATCCCCTTATACCGAGAATCGATACGCCCCACCGTCTTGCCCTCATCGCGAAGTAGCTCCTTGCAGAAGCGCAAGATCTCGATGCGAAGGTCGTAGCGGGTCACATATTGTTCGGAGAGCCCGGTGAAGCGAGCCACCTTCTTGGCGATGCGGGTGAACTTGTCCTCGGGGAGCGCATCACCCTGGAACAGGGCGAGCGCATACTCGTTGGCGGCGAAATCCTCGACCTCGTCGAGCAAGTCTCGAAGCGGACGCTTCTGGTCCTTGCCGCGAAGCCTGCCGTGATACCAGGCAGTCGCGGCATAGGTGGGGAGGAACACGATGTAGGGCAGGTCATTGCCGCGCTGGAATGTGGCCGTAGACATGTCAAACCCGGCGGTCTGGAAGTTGAGGATCGACGAAATCAGCATCAGACCGTTGAAGGTGATGCCGTGGCGGGTGTAGAGATGGCCGGCCAGCCCTGCCGACCTGGTCGTTCCGTACGACTCGCCCGCGAGGAACTTAGGGGAGCTCCATCTCTTGTGACGGGTCAGGTAGAGGCGCACGAACTCGCCGACAGCCTCGATGTCCTTCTTGAAGTGGTGGAAGTCTTTTGCCTCCTCGTTGGGTATGGCGCGCGAGTAGCCGGTCCCCACAGGATCGATGAAGACGAGGTCTGCAACATCGATGATGGAGTGCTCGTTGGCAACGAGACGCCCCGGCGGCGGAAATGGCATCCCCTCGTCGTCGAGGAGTACGCGCCGTGGTCCGAGCACGCCGAGGTGAAGCCAGACGGAGGAGGACCCGGGGCCTCCGTTGAATGCAAAGACGATGGGCCGCTCGCCGAGGTTGTCGACACCGTCGCGGTTGTAGGCGACGTAAAAGAATGAAGCCTTCTTCTTGCCTTCTTCTTCTGTCAGGATCACGCGACCCGCGGTCGCCGTGTACTTGACGTTTGTCCTACCGATCTTGACGGTGTGCGAGGTTTCAGCCTCGATCTCCTCGTGATGCGCAGGTGGAGGGGTCTCCGTTGAGTCCTTGTCCTTGTCCTTGTCTCCGTCGGATTCTCGAGTGTTCTTGGCGTCTTCCGCCATCGCCGCTCCTTGGATCAGTCGAATTGTGAACTCTAACGACTGCCCTCGACGGTCTAGCGGTCCGGTTGCGTTTCCAGGCCGATGGGGCACGAGACGCCGGTTCCTCCGATGCCGCAGTAGCCATTCGGATTCTTTGCCAGGTATTGCTGGTGGTATTCCTCGGCATAGAAGAAGGCGGGCGCCGCTGCGATCTCGGTGGATATCTCGGCATAACCTGCGGATGTCAGTTGTGCCTGGTAGAGGTCCCGCGAAATCTTCGCTGCATCCAGTTGGTCATCGGTGGCCGCATAGATCGCCGACCGGTACTGGGTGCCAACATCGTTGCCCTGACGCATGCCCTGGGTGGGGTCGTGGCCTTCCCAGAAGACGGAAAGGAGCTTGTCGTACGACACCTGGTGCGGATCGTAGGCAACCAGCACCAGTTCTGTGTGCCCGGTATGCCCCGTACATACTTCTTCGTAGGTGGCATTCGCGGTGAACCCGCCGCCATAGCCGACGGCTGTTGCGTAGACGCCGGTTGTCTCCCAGAACAGCCTTTCTGCTCCCCAGAAACAACCCATCCCGAAGTAGGCAACTTCGATACCTTCTGGGAATGGCGCGCTGATGGTGTTCCCGTTGACGTAGTGGACGCCGCTTATCGGGACAGGATTTTCATGGCCGGCAAGTGCAGAATCGGCGGTCGGCATCTCGGTCTTCTTGAACCACATCATATGTCCCTTCAGGTGTCGATCCAGTCAACGTCGGTGACGTCCCCAATGTTCCCCGCGGTGCCATCCTTGCACGCACTCGGCGACAAAATGACGGAAGGGGCACCGCATGGTGCCCCTTCCGGATCACGCTACCTGTCGACCGTTATGGCGCTACTTGTCGCCCTCAGCGGTTCGTACGAAGGTGAACGTGGCTCGCCCGCCGTCAGAAGACTCGACAACGACTGTGAACGATTCGCCTACCGGCGCTTCGGGGAAATCGACCCTGATGAACCATTCGCCGCTCTCACTTGCCGTAGTGGTACCGGAGCCAAATGGTGATTCCACCCAGATGGTCGACCCGGGGGCCGCCGTGCCGAAGAACTTGTCGTAGGGGACCGCTTCGCCACATGAGCCGTACTTCTGGTTGGCAGTGAAGTCGACCTGAGTCGCCTCTTTGACGATCCAGTAGAAGCCGAATTCGGCCCGTCCGCCCTCGCCTTCAACAACCACCTTGATCTCGGTGTTCGGCGGGAGACTCTCGTTGAAGTGCAGCTTGGCGAACCATTCTCCATTGCCCTCGACGACCGTTTCTGTGGATCCGAACTCGGAGACGACTACGACCTTTGTCCCCGGCTCGCCTGTTCCGTAGAACTTGGTCCAAGGGTTCTCGTTCTCCGCATACTTCTGGTGAGCGCTGAACTCGTGGCTGGCGCAGACGTATTTCATCCGGAATTCTTTGCGGTGGTCGCCCTCGGCTTCCACGACAACGCCGAATGTCTCGTTGCAAGGAGCTTCTTTGAACTCGACACGGAGTTCCCAGTTGCCCTTCTCGTCGGCCGTGGTGCGGCCTTCGCCGAATCTAGAGTCAACCGAAACCTTGGTGCCGGGGCGGGCGGTCCCGTAGTACTTGTTCATCGCCGGGTAGCCATCGACGATTTCCCACTTCTGGTGGGCGGAGAAGGCGACATCAGTTTCGCGATCGAGGAAGACCTTGATCGACTTCTCAGTGACGTTCCCGGCGGTATCCTTCGCCTTGAACGTGACAACGTTGCCGCCCGGGTTGAGGATGAGAACGATGCGCCAGTTGCCCTCGTCGTCCACGTCGGCCTCGTAGCGGCCGGCAAAGACGAGGGCGCCCGGCTCCGTCTTGCCTTCGAACGGGATGGTGTCCTCATCGAAGTGCTGCTCGTTCTCCGGGAACAAGATCTCGAGACGTGGGGGAGTGTCGTCGGCGTCGTCCTTTGGGGGCTCCTCAGCGGGCGGTTCCTCTTTCGGGGTCTCGTCACCTGCAGCCGGGGTCTCCGGCTTCTCGTCGGTGACGGTGGAAACCTCGGGTTTGTCCACCACGGTTGTGGCGGGCGCCTCGCGTTCGGATGCTGCTGCATCGCCTGCTGGTTCGCTTGGCGGCGCAGTCGGTGCGGCTTCATCGGCCTGTGGCTGGCTCATGGCGCCCGCCTCATTGGCCGGTTCGCTGCTGAACGTCCCAACCTGGGCCAGCGCTGCTCCGCCGAGCAACACGACGGCGAAGGCTGCGATGAAGACAAGAATCTCACGTCGTCTCATGTCTGATCTCCGTCCTGATAGCTAGGTAGCGTGTCTGCCACTCTCAGTGGTCACTCGTCGCTGCGGCCACTTTGGTTTATCTGTTTCTGGAATTTGTTTTCAAAGATCCCTGGCGGCTTCTGATTCGCTACCCTGTTCTTGTCGCTAGCGGGAGAGCTCATGTCAGACGAATGGAAGTCCGACGAAGTCACGTACGAGGACGACGAGGCGATCGGCGAAGACCTCACTGTGCCTGAAGTCGCGGGGAGTGATCTTGATGAAGCCGCGCCGGCCGACGCCGACGTTGGTGCCCCGGTATCTTCGCTTACCGATCCCGGAGACGAGGGCTTGCGGTCGTCGATCCTGGATTCCGTTCTACATCCTGATGACGCGGAGGGCTCCAAGCCCGAGAAGCTCAACACCAAGTATTACGAGAAGGAACTACGCCGCCTTCAGATGGAGCTAGTAAAGCTGCAGGAGTGGGTCAAGGCCGAGGGGATGCGGGTCGTCGTGATCTTCGAGGGCCGGGACGCTGCTGGGAAGGGTGGGGTGATCAAAAGGATCACCGAGCGTCTCAACCCCCGCGTATGCAGGGTTTCTGCCCTCGGTACCGCCACCGAGCGCGAGAAGACCCAGTGGTGGTTCCAACGCTATGTCGCCCAGCTCCCGGCCGCTGGGGAGATAGTCCTTTTTGACAGATCGTGGTACAACCGGGCCCTCGTAGAGCCGGTCATGGGTTTCTGTACCGAACAGCAGTATCAGGAGTTCTTGCGAACCGCCCCCGAATTCGAGCGGATGCTGGTGCGCAGCGGGATCATCCTTCTCAAGTACTGGTTCTCTGTTAGCGATGAGGAGCAGGAGCGGCGGTTCCGGTCCCGGATCAAGGACCCGCGCAAGCGATGGAAGCTGAGCCCGATGGATCTCGAGTCACGCAGCCGCTGGGTCGAATACAGCCGGGCCAAGGACATCATGTTCGCCCACACAGATATCAAGCAGGCTCCGTGGTTCGCTGTGAACGCAGACGACAAGAAGCGGGCCAGGCTCAACTGTATCAGCCACTTCCTCACGGCGATCCCCTATGAGGATCTCACCCCGCAGCCGATCGAGTTGCCTCCGCGACAAGACAACGAGGGTTATGTGAGGCCGCCACTGTCGGATCAGACGTTTGTCCCCGACGCCTACTAATTAACAGGGCGGACCGGCCGGCCGATGCCCTACCGCAGCAATGTGCTTGCAATTGCAAGCACATTGCTTACAATGGTGCTTGAGGCCAGTAATGATCACACCACTTCAACCCCGCTCCGGTCTGCCGGAAGGCTATCCGTTCGACTACGAACGTCAGGTTTCCCTTGCAGACGGGAGGGTCGTCAACATCAGGCCCATAGTCCCCGGGGATGCCGTACTCCTCGGCAAGGAATTCAACGAGATCGATGCGGATACGATCTATCAGCGCTTCTTCAACCCGGCGATCAAGCTGGATTCGAAGCGTCTCCGTTATCTCACAGAACTCGACTACGACCGTCGTTTCGCCATCGCGGCCTTTTCGGGGGGAGGCGGTGTGGCTATCGCCCGCTTCGAACCGTCCGGTGACGGCATCGCCGAAGTTGCGGTGGTCGTAAAGGACGGCTGGCGTGGTGCGGGTCTGGCGACTGCTCTTTTCAAGTTGCTCGAGGAGGCAGCCACCGAGCGCGGCATCGACCAGTTCGAAGCTCTATACCTTCCGGAAAATCACGCCATCGAACGTGTCCTCGAGAAGCGAGGGTTTGGGGGAGTCACTATCGACGCCGGGATTGCCCGGGTAACCAAGGACCTGGGAACCTGCTGAACAATGTCAGTTTGGCCTCGCAGCCGCGTCTGTGACCGGGTGTTCTTTGTGGCCGAGCGAGTCCGCACGCCATTTGTTCAGCAGTTTCCTGGGAACCTGTTGAGCAATGTCAGTTTGGCCTCGCAGCCGCGTCTGTGACAGGGTGTTCTTTGTGGCCGAGCGAGTCCGCACGCCATTTGTTCAGCAGTTTCCTGGGAACCTGTTGAGCAATGTCAGTTTGGCCTTGCAGCAGCGTCTATGACAGGGCGTTCTTTGTGGCCGAGCGGGTCCGCACGCCATTTGTTCAGCAGTTTCCTGGGAACCTGTTGAGCAATGTCAGTTTGGCCTTGCAGCAGCGCCCGAGGTCGGGGTGGCTTGCCGCTGACTGCGTTCCTGAACTGCCGGCATTAGCATCGGCTCGATGATCAGGACCGTTCGTGGCATAGCGGATCAGCTCGGAGCGCAGTTCGTGCTCGATAAGGCTGCAGGCTGGGATCCAATCGGCCTGCAGTTGGGAGATCCGGATGCGGTCGTCAAGCGGACCGCCGTTTGCCACGAAATCAACGAAGTGACGGTGGAGCACTTGACTGAAGGTCACATCGACCTTGCCGTTGTCTATCACCCGCTGCTGTTCAACCCCGTGACGAGCCTCGTTGCAGGCCCGGGACCGGCCGGTCGGGCGCACCGTCTGATTGCGAGCGGCGTAGCCGTTGTTGTGGTGCACACCGCCTTCGACGTGATGGCGGGCGGTTCTGCCGACGCCCTGGCAGATGCTCTCGGCGTGAGGGATGCGTCGGGTTTCGGTCCGATCTGGGGCGGCGAGACCGCCAAGATCGTCACCTTTGCGCCGGCCGAGCAAGCCGAGACCGTCGGAGCGGCCATGGCAGCCGCCGGCGGTGGCCGCATCGGCCGCTACTCGAACTGCTCATTCCGGAGCCAGGGCATCGGCACGTTCTTGCCAACCTCGGGAGCGAACCCGTTCTCCGGGCAGGCCGGAGTCCTCAGTCAAGAGGACGAAGTACGTCTCGAAATGGTGTGCCCGCGCCGTCGCATCGACGCCGTCGTGGCCGCGCTGGTCGCCGCGCACCCTTACGACGAGCCGGCCTACGACATCATCGAGACGAAGTCCAATGCCGGTTTTGTAGGAAGACAGGGCAGCCTGAACGAGCCGATCGATGTGGCCGACCTGGCCGACACTGTTGCGATTCGGCTTGGTGGAGTCGTCCGGGTCGCCGGGTCCGGAGTGATATCCACGGTGGCTGTAGTGCCCGGATCGGGGGGTGGCTTCCTCCTCGACCATGACGCCGATGCCATCGTCACCGGAGATGTCAGCCATCACCAGGCCACGGCAGCCATGGCAGCAGGCAAGGCAGTTGTGGACCCGGGACATATCGCAACCGAACGACCAGGGGTCAAGGCGTTGTACGCTGCCGTTGCCAAGACGGTCGACAATGCAGTCGACATGACAGACCTTGATCCGGATCCCTGGAAGGAGCGGTAGCCGTGGAGGAGCTGCATAGCCTCGCCGACCTGCTTGATCTGCAGGAGGTCGATCTTCAGATCGATCGGTTGCTACATGAGCGACAGTCACTCCCTGAACTCGACGAGTACCGGCTTGCCCACGAGGCCGCAACAAACGCAGACGAGGAGTTGGCAACCGCCGAGCAGGAACTGCGGGAGACATCTCTCGCATTGGACAAGAACGACGGCGAGCTGGAGATAACTGCGGGGCGCCTCGATGCCGAGCAGAACAGGCTGTACGCCGGGGGATTGAGCGCTCGCGATGCCGACTATCTGCGACGCGAGGTCGAGATGCTCGACCGCAAGCGGCGAGAAGCAGAAGACAGGGTGCTCGAGCTGATGGAGGAGCGCGAGCGCCAAGAGGCCGGCGTCGCCGAACTGCGCACCACCGCCGCCGAACTCGCAGCTGCCAAGGCTGTGCTCGAGGCTGCCATCAAAGAGGCGTGGAAGGGCATCGACGGCAAGCTTGCGATCAAGGAGTCTCGGAAGGGGCAGATAGTCCCGCTCGTGGTAGAGGATCTGTTGGATCTCTATGAGAACCTGCGAGAGGCCAAAGAAGGCGTTGCCATCGGCGAACTGACGGACGACATGTGCGGCGGATGCCATCTCAAACTGACGGCCGCTGAAGTGCTCGATGCGAAGCGTACCGATCCGCCGCGCTGCATCCACTGTCGACGGATACTCGTCACCTGATCGCAGCCGCATGTTCTTTTGGCACACCGGGGCGACTATCGCGATTGCTCGCTACACCTTCCGTGACGATCGTATGGATCTCCGGATGCTGGTGTTGGGAGCTTTGCTGCCAGACCTGATCGACACGCCTATCGGGCTGCTCTTCTATGACCGGCTCGGTGGGGTACGTCTCGCCACTCACGGTCTCGTTCTTGCCTCGCTCGTGATGGTCGGGGTCGTGTTCTCGACCCGCCGCGGCCGTCCCCGAAAGATGTGGATGCCGCTGGCAATCGGCCTCCTGTTCCATCTGCTGCTCGACGCCATGTGGCTCGATCCGGAAACGCTGTGGTGGCCATTCCTCGGCTGGGAGTTCACGGCCGCGGGTCCGGTCACGGCTGCCGACTACATCCGCGAAATCGTCACCGACTGGCGAACCTGGCTGACGGAAATCCTCGGACTTCTCTACCTGGCTTACCTTTGGCGAGCCGCCCGACTGTCGGATTCGGAGCAGCGCCGTGGGTTCGTTGCCACGGGCCGGGTCGATGTGCCGATCGACGGGCAGGTCAGCTGCTGAACATCCGCAGAGCGATAACGACCAGCAGTCCGGCGAACAGCCGGCGCAGCAGATCCGGATCGAGCGAGAGAGCGGCCCATGCGCCGAAGAGGCCGCCGACGATGCCGCCCGCCGCAACCAGCAGGGCCACCCTCCACTCCACCCGACCTCTTCTGGCGTGCAAGTAGGTGCCGACTATCGCCGTTGGCAGAATCACCGCCAGAGAGGTTCCTTGAGCGATGTGTTGCTCGAACGCAAAGAAGACCACCAGGGACGGGACAAAGATGATCCCGCCACCGATTCCGAGAGTGGACGCAAGGAGCCCCGTTGCCAGGCCGAGGAACACGAAACCGATGATCTCAATCATCCGATAGCCATCCTCGCTGCGGCGATCACGAGAATCGCTGAGAAGATGCGACGGAGCAGGTGTGCTGGGATCAGGTGCAGGATGCGGGTGCCGATGGCGGCACCCGTGACAGCGCCGATGGTGATGATTGCCGCCGCACGCCAATCGACCGATCCGTCGCCGGCGAAAGTCAGGAGGGCGGCTCCGGCAGAAGCAATGATTGTCGCTACTGAAGTCCCCGATGCCTTGTACTGGTCGAATTTGAGCCAGAGCACCAAACCCGGAACGACGATGACACCACCGCCGACCCCGAACAACCCACCGACAAGCCCCGCTATGAGACCCAGGATGATGGCGCGAGATACCGAAACGTCCACCCGGCGAGTGTAGGTGGCGGCGTTCCGGTTCCGCCGATCATCGCTTGCACATCTCCGGAGGTAGCCTGGTGCGATGCGTCTCTTCATTCTCATAGCGGTGCTGCTTGCGGTCGGGTGTTCGAATACCGAGCCGGAACCGGCTGCTGCGACAGCCACACCGCAGGCAGTCGTCGGCGAATGGTTGGACGCGGTCGCGGTGGTCGACGATGCCGTTCTCGGAGTCACCGTCGAGCCGATCGGCCTTGCGGTTCTCGCTGGTGTCGAAAACGAGTTGAGATCTGATGGCATGGCGGCGCTACTCGATGCGGGTCTCCAGGGGGAGCTCAGTACGGAGTACTGGCGGTCCTTCCGCGACGACTTCAGGGCGATCCGCGGCGTTCCGGTCGACGCCCTGGTTGTGGGCGAGGAGCGCGCCGAGGATCTCGGACCCGACTATGCGGCCGTCATCGTTTCGGGCGCTGGAGCCGACGGTGCCGTCATACTGCGTCGGTCGGCCGAGCTGGGTTGGCAGGTCGACATGATCGGGACGTTAGGCCCGGCGCTCGTCCAGTCCCTGGGGGATTATCTCGATAGCGCTCTTGGCGGCGCCCAAGCGGATGTCATCGCGGATGCATACGAATCCACCGTCTTGCCCGGCCTCGATGCGGCAATCACGCTCGATCCGAGCAACGCGGATCTGGTCTTCGGCACCGAGTTCATCCGTCAGATGCTCATCGACAGGGCAGCGTCATCGGGATAGTGCTCGCAATTGGGGCAGAACCTCTGCGCCGAGCATGGCGATCGTTTCCTCCTGATTCAGGGCCGTCGTTTGGATGGTGACGACATCTGCGCCGAGATCCGCTATCAGGGGTTCGTAGACCCTCACGTAGTCATCCGGAGTCGCGACGAGCGAGTATCGCCCGAGTATTTCGCCACGGTCCATGTTGTCTGCCCGCTCTCGTAGGTCTGCCGGATCGACGGCTTGGAGGCGGCCCGGCGCTCGCAGCCCTCGCCACGCCGATAGGGCCTCCCAGGCCTGGTCGTCGTTGTCGGCACGCACCGACCAGCGAGACGCCATGACCGGCAGGTTTGACCGGCCCGCCTCAGCCGCGGCGGCCGCGGCCGGTTCGATAACGCGTTCTCTGGTGACGTCAGGATCCTTCACGGACGTGATGATTCCGTCGGCGAGCCGGGCGGCCAGCGCGGACGACTTTGGTCCGCCGGCGGCAAGCCAGATCGGCACCCTTCCGATCGGCGGGCTGTAGAGCTTGGCCCGGTCGGTGCGGTAGTACTCACCCTCGTAGCTCAACTTCTCGCCGTCGAGCAGTCGACGCATGATCTGCAGCGCCTCGTCCATGCGGGCAGCCCTTTCCGCGTACTTCGGGAAGGGGAGGCCCAGCGGACCTTCGTTCAGGTTCTCTCCGGTCCCGACACCGAGGTGAAACCGACCTCCGGATAGCCGATCGAGAGTCGCCGCAGCCTGGGCGACCACTGCGGGGTGGTAGCGGAACAGAGGTGTGGTGACCCCCGTCGCGAACTCAACGTTCTCGGTTGCCTGTGCCATCGCACCAATCGTCGAGTACGCGTAGCCGGACGCTGACGTGTCATCCACCCACGGGTGAAAATGTTCGGATACCACGATGAAATCGAACCCGGCACCCTCGGCAAGGACGGCATGTTCGACGAGCACCTCGGGTTGCCACTGCTCGTGTCCGCAGAAGTAGGCGAATTTGGTCACGGGAGTCCTTTCGTCGAGCACTCAGGTTAGAGCGCTCCCGGCCGCCAACGCGGCGAAACGCATCGCTCCCAGCGGGGGTCCAACGTGATGCTGCACAAAGAAGAAGGAGTAGAAAATGGACCGGAGTATGCGGGCCGGGTTTTTCGGCGCGTTTGTGCTCCTGTTTATCGGCAGCTTGAGCATCTCGGCCGGGGGCGGCGAACTCATCGGATTTCACCCCACCCACTTTCGCGTAAGGTGACTATTGCTCAAGGCATACGGTCAAATGGCCGAATACGCGTCAGGCGCATTCTTCGGAGGGCATTGCGATGGAACAAGATATGACGGACGCTGGTCCCCCCGACCTGTTGGTTGTTGAGGACAACACGCTTCACGCTCGCCTCGTCTTGACGATGCTGAGCGAGGCCTGGGGCGACGAGGCCCCGGTTCGTCACGTAAAACGGCTCGAATCAGCCCTCGAAGCCATCGAGGAAGCCACCCCCGATTGCGTGCTGCTCGACCTTGTCCTTCCTGATGCGGACGGCCTGGAGGCCGTCGAAGCATTGCTGTTGAATGCGGCCCATGTGCCCATCGTCGTTCTGAGTGCCCACAAGGATGACCACCTGGCGCTACGGGCGGTGCGGCGAGGGGCTCAGGACTACCTGGTCAAAGGAACGGTAACTGCCGACGCGTTGGCACGATCAGTTCAGTTGGCTATTCAGCGGCACCATGCCGAGAACCGCTCCGTCGCCGGCGCAGAAGCGTCGTCCGAGCCCGCGGGTTCGGTCTCCGATGCTCCGGGACCGATCAACGAGGAGCCGACCGCGGTTGCCGTCCTCGATGCGCAGGGCGCCGTACTGTTTGCAGAAGACGACGCCTCCGACATGCTCGGGCTTCCACTTCGAGAAGTCATCGGAGTTCCACTCTCGGCAATGTGTCACCCGGCCGACATCGACAAGTGGCGTACGGCCATTGAGAAGGAAGATGAGGACCTCGAAGAAGTTGTGGTGCGTTTTGTGCATCCCAGCGGCGCCGAGATCCGAGTCGGGATAACCCTCGAGCCGCTCTCAGACGGGCAGGAGAAGCGCGCCGCGTTCCTGGCGATGTTCCAACCGCACTCCGACGAAGGTACCGCTTCGTCCGGCGCATACGCCGTTGTCAGCGGGTGGGACGACTAGCTCAACCAGATTTCGAAACTTCACCTTCGGCGGGCGGAGACAAGTAAGGAGCCCCGTTCGGGGCTCCTTACCGCGAGTACAGGTGTAAGCCGGATTCTGTCCCGCCCCCGAGGGGGCGACGACGACCATCTATCTGGGCCCGACATTGCTGTACGGGCTCGTGCGGCCTACCTGGGATTGGCGGGCGGGCAGCCCACTCCCTGCTTGGCCTTGCTCCCGGTGGGGTTTACCGAGCCGCCCCGGTCACCCGGAGCGCTGGTGGTCTCTTACACCACCGTTTCACCCTTACCTGATTGACGAATCCGAAGAATCGCCGGAGAAGCCAAATGGCTTCTCCAATGCGGCGCCAAAGCGTCGCACTTCGTCAGGCGGTCTGCTCTCTGTTGCACTGTCCGTCGGGTCGCCCCGCCTGGGCGTTACCCAGCACCGTGCCCTATGGAGTCCGGACTTTCCTCGACCGGTGTTCCCGGCCGCGGTCGTCTTCTGCACTCCTGTACAAGAGTACCGGGTCGCGGCCGAGCAACCTAGGAGCCCGCTGGACAATGTCAGTTTGGCCTCGCACCGCGTCTGTGACCGGGCGTTCCTCGTGGCCGAGCGAGTCCGCACGCCATTTGTTCAGCAGTCTCCTAGGTCGACAACGCTTGCCTGACTCGCTCCAAACGGGAGCGGACTTCCGCTGCGATCTCGGCGACACCGTCCCGATCGACCAACGTGAGAACGGACTCCGGGTCCATGAAGTCGATCACGATCCTGTCGTTGTCCTGCCGCAGCACGACGTTGCACGGGAGCAGTGCTCCGATGGCCGGCTCCGCGCTGATGGCCCGATGTGCCAGTGGCGGGTTGCAGGCCCCGAGGATCCGGTACGGGGGCATGTCTTCACCGAGCTTGGCCTTCAGCGTTGCCGCAACGTCGATCTCTGTGAGAACACCAAAACCTTCATCGCCGAGCGCGGTGATGACGCGCTCTCGGGCCGCTTCGATTGGTCCGTCTGTCGTTGTTGAGAACGTGTAGCTGGCCATCGGGCTCCTTGAAAAGTGGAGAGACGGGACCTCACGAGGTCCCGTCTCTGATAATCGACTAGTGCGCCCTCGAGCGCAAGCCGGCGTCCTCAGGTGAAGATCACCTGGCCACCATCAGACAACTCGATGAAGTCGGTTGCAGTGATGACGTCTTCAACCTCGTCGATCATGTCTTCCTTGGCGAGTCCCATCATGTCTACGGACATCTTGCACGCCCACAGGTGACCACCGGCGTCGGCGATCATACGAACGAACTCGGGGACCTCGGGAACGTCGAGATCGGCGATCTGCTTCTTCATCATCTTCGTCGCCATTCCCGTCATGCCGGGGAGGCCGGCGAGGCCCTGCGGCATGTGCATCTTCTTGCCGGGGGGATGCATCGCGGTGTTGCCCAGCCAGGTGAACTGCAGATCTTCCATGTGCTTCTTGGTGATGATGTCCATGCCCCAGAAGGTGAAGAAGATGTGGGTCTCCACGCCTTCCATCAGGGCGGCGTTCGCCATCACCAGTGACGGATACACCATATCGAGGGTGCCTTTTGATGCGATGAAGCAGATCTTGCGGTCGGTCTCTTCCTCGCCAAAGTCCGGAATTATCGACGGAGCTTCTTTAGCGGTGGTCATAGTTGTTACTCCTTAGTTCGAAGAGGCCGAAAGTCACACGCAACCATGCGGCTTTGGAACGCCGGCGACGTATGACATCTTTTTTGCCGGCTTCTTCGGGAACAGCTGGAAGAGCTCCTTTGTGGAGACGCCGCCTACGTTGGAGACACGCCGCAGCATGGGGGTCTCGCCCTGCTCCTTGTAGTCCTCGCGGAGGAACTTGATTACCTGCCAGTGGGTCTCGCCCAGCTCGATGCCGATGTTGGATGCCAACTCGGTGGCGATATCCTCGCTCCACTCGTCGTACTCGGTCATGAAGCCTTCTTCGTCGACGGTGACGTCGGCTCCTGCGATGGTTGTAACGGGCACTTTCTACCTCCTACGACGCTTTCTCGTCGTTCTCTTGTTCTACGGTTTCTGGTTCTACGTTGGCGACAAACTTCCGGGGTGGCCCGGTGTCCACATCGGAGACAGCGCGCAGCGTGTTGAGCGCCCGGCTCATGCCGCGTCGGATCTCCGGATCGCGCATCCTGCGAATGAGCTGGAACATGCTCGGCGGATCGTCCGGTTCGGTTTCCATCTCGTGCTGCTGTCGTTGCACCGCCTCGATCATGCGGTAGACCACCGCCATAATCTCGGGCTGGGTCATCTCTTTGACCGTCTCGAGGATGAGCACGACGTTGTCTCCGAGAGCCTCGACTTCCTCCTCGCTGAATCCGGTGACGACCCTGTCGACAACGTGGAGTCCGCTCTTGGCAAAGGTGAAGTAGCCCCTCTGGTCGAGGGTGACGAGGCGATCGGTGGCGACATCGACGGCATGCTCGGTGAGCGGCATCATGTCGCCAAACAACTCTGCTCCCATCTCCAGGTAACGGAGACCCTTGTCGAGGATCGGGGCAACCCGGATCAGGCGGCGCAGCAGATCGCCTAGGTCCGCAAGTGTCACGTCGGCGCTGAGCTCTTCGAGTTCACGCTCAACGACCTGCAGCACGTCGCCGGCAATTGGCATTGCGTCGGCCTGCAGCTCGCTCCACATCTCGCGGCGTTGTCTCGCAAGGCGCGCTTCCTCGGCGAGGAAGGCCACTTGCTCGGTGAGTGCATCGATCTTGGCTTCGAGCTCCTCGGGGCGAGCCGGGGCGGCGATGGTCATCGCACCTCCTCGCGGATCTTGCCTGCCATCGACATCAAAGCCGGAATCGGCATGGCGCGTCCCTCGAGCAGGACATTCCAGTACACCCACTTGAACATGAGTTTGCCCCAGTGATTTGCCTCGGTCTCTTGTAGCAGCGAGAACGGGCCAACCCCGGGAAGCGGGTACTTGCCGGGTAGCGGTTCGGTGTCGTAGTTGAAGTCGATCAACATGCCCTTGCCGCGGCCCGACTCGATGAAGCAGTTGGCGTGGCCATCGAACTCCTCGCGCATCGGTCGGCCATGGATGTGGTCCATGAAGTTCTCGGTGAAGATATCGACCGCGAAGTGGGCAACGGACCCAGCCTTCGACGTCGGGAGGGCTGCAGCATCACCGAGCGCGAAGATATTGTCGTGCTTCGTCGAGAGGAAGTTGCCCTTGTCGACTGGAACGTGACGCAGCTCATCGCCGAGGCCCGACCGACCAATGTACTCGGCGCCCATGTTGACCGGGATGGTCACCAGGAGGTCGTATTCGACCTCCCGCTCGTCGTATGACACCAGTTTGTTGTCGTCGGTATCGACGCGCTCGAGGAAGAAATCGCTTTCGAGTGAGATCTTGCGGTCATCCAGCATGTCGCCGAGGTACTTGGCGGCGACCGGCTTGGTAAACGCACCGGGGAGCGGTGTGACGTACTCGATCTTGACAACGTCCCTCATGCCACGCTCGGCGAAGAAAGCATCGGCCAGGAACACGAACTCCAGGGGTGCTACCGGACACTTGATCGGCATCTCGATGATGTTGACGACCAGTTTGCCGCCCTCCCACGTCTCGAACTTCTCGGCAAGGGCCTCGGCGCCGTCGATCGTGTAGAAATCGAAGATCGACTCGTACCACTTGTCCTCACCGAGGCCCGGCGTTTCAGCTGGTGTCGGGTGGGTCCCGGTGGCGATGATGAGGTAGTCGTAGGGGAGCTCGGTTCCGTCGGTCAGCTTGACCACGTTGCTTTCCGGCTCGACCAAATCGATCTCGGCCATCATGAGTTCGACGCCGGCCGGCACAAAGCGGCGCTTCGGCTTCTCGAGTTCCTCGCGCTTGTACCCGCCGAACGGCAGGAACAGGAAACCCGGTTGGTAGTAGTGGGTCTCGTTCTGGTCGACGAGTGTGATCTTCCACTCGCGCTCATCGAGCAGAGGCCGGAGCTTGTTGGCAACCATCGTTCCGGCCGTCCCTGCTCCCAGCACTAAGAGTCTCTTCACTTGATTTGCTCCTTCAACTATTCCGCTGCTCCAGCAAGAGCAGCAATGGTTTCGAGTTTGTGGACAAGACGGCCGTGACCGTCGGCGAGGTGGGAGATGAGATCGCTGACCCTGGACAGGTTGCGCACTATCCAGTCCTGGTGAGCAACGTCGATCCAGTAGACCTCGTTGATGTGTTGCCGAATCAATTCTTCAGAGGTACCCGTCTCGATCGCTACGGTTGCGATCTCGTCTTCCCCGGGCGGCCATTGCTCCGGGGCGACTCCTCCGACAATGACCATTCCGGCAAGATTGGCGCCGATGCGGATGAAGCTGCGAGCGCACAGGAAGCCGAGGTGGCTGGGGAGGAAGCGGGGCTCGAGTTCGATCTCTTCGCCGAGACGCCGCCATCCGGCGCTGCACCGGTCGGCGGTGTACACACCTTCGAATACGGCTGTGAAATACCCGCACGGGTTGGCAACCGTCGATAGTGCCTGGCCGCTCATGTCGGTCACGACGGCCATCACGCCGAACAAGTCGGCTGCTAGATCGGCAACCGCCTGGGCGGTTTCTCCGGGGAGAACCGTGCCGAGAGCGAGGTCGACGGCCGAAGAGGTGTCGGGTGCAGCGGCGATGCTGTCGCCGTTCGATTGGTCGAGCAGCGACTCAACCCGATCGGAGGGAAACCGCCACTGTCGGCCCACTTTCACCGCGGGGAGTCTGCCGTCTTCGGCCATGCGGTAGATCGTGGATCGGTCGACGCGAAAGATCTCTTGGACTTGTTTTGTCGTGAGTAGCGTCATCGTCTCAGCCCTTTGTGCAGCAGCTGCAGCTTTGTGAACACTCTGCACACTATGCATACTCATGCATATGCAGATAGGGCCATAAGTCCCAAAGGGCCTGGGATGGTGGGGAAAACGGAGTGCCGGCCAGAACGGTCCGGTAACGGGCCTACGTCTCGGTGGACTGGCGTTGCCACCTTGCCAGAACACCGCCTGCCGAACCAAGTGCCGCGGCAACGATGGCGAGGGTGACAAGGCCCAATACTGGGACTCGTGTCGAAGACAGAGAGACGAGTCCCGTCACGAACGCCGTCAGCAGACCGGCGAGACCACCGTGCAGCTCAGCGCTATCGGACAGCCGGCCCGCAACGTATCCGGCGACAACCAACGCAAGAAACTCGAGGAACAACAGGAAGACCTCGCCACGGTCGGGCGACACCACACCGGCTATGCCGAGGAAGATGAACGAGAGCAGGGCCACCACGGTGCCGGCCATTGCCCCGACTGCGATTACCCCCCACCGTATCTTTGTAGGTGTGGGCCGGGCACTCACGAGTGTTGCTCGAGATGCTCCTCGAGGCCGGCTATCCATCCAACCGGCAGGTTCCAATGGCGGGAGCCGGAGACCATCAAGGACAGATACCGCGACGATGGCATGGCGCCGTTGCGGTTGGACCCTCCATTCGCCAGATGGACCAGAACGTTGTGGCGTTTTCCCGTGCGATCCATCGCCTCAACCGTCTGGGAGCTGCGCTGCTCGGCCGATTCGATCTCATCAAGTCCGGCGAGATCCGCTTTTCCGACCTCGTACACGGCGCCCCAAACGGTGCTACCGGGCTCGGGTTTGATCGCGGGGAGAGTTCCATCCCATTCGGAGGCCGAGATTGGAAATTCGAGTCCCCACTCGGGGAGATGTGCGATGAACTGGAATTCGGCATCCGGAGCGGCCGTAGCCATTTGGTCTGGCGAAATCCGTGCGTTGTAAGCGAAATAGAGCAGGACAACCTCCCGGCGGTTGTATTCGGGCCAATAGAGCCGGGATTGTAGTGCGAAGCCAACCTGGCTGACGGGTTGGCTTCCGGTGCAGAGCGGGAACCAAATGCGGGTCGTGAGACGTCTTATGGTCGTGGTACCGAGATCCGGTGCCCACGCGCCACCTCACGGAGGTGCCATATGACTGATTCAACCGACATAGCTGAAATAGCACTTGCTGTTCCCGTTTCCGACGAACGACCGTGGGCGGTCTTCTCGGCCTGCAAGGACCAGGATCCGAATACGTTCTTCCCGACGACGGCTGAAGGCGAGCGGAATGCCATCCGCATCTGCCAGGGATGCTCGGTGGCGATGGAGTGCCTCGAGTTCGCTATCGAGACACGCGCCCGATTCGGAATCTGGGGTGGACAGACCGAAAAGCAACGCAAGATCCTGGAAAGGCAGATTGCCTAGAGAGCCCAATAACTTCGCCGGAAATCCCGGGGGAAGCTGCGATCGGCATCGAGCCGGAGACCCTGACTTCCACCGGGGTTTCTGTCACTGCTAGCGTCACCGGCATGGCAGATGTGTCCTGGCCCGGTATCTTCAAGGCTCTCATCGACGGCGAGCATCTGAGCCGTGCCTCGGCTCGTGCGGTTATGCACGAGGTGATGGCGGGCAACGCCACAGAGGGCCAGATCGCCGCATTGCTGACGGTGTTGCGTACCAAGGGTGAGACCGCCGACGAGATGACCGGTTTTGTCGAAGCGATGCTCGATGCTGCTCTTCTCGTCGAGATCGACTCCCCGGTGGTTGATCTTGTCGGAACCGGAGGGGATGGGGTCGGCACCTTCAACATCTCAACGACTGCCGCCTTCATTGCCGCGGGAGCCGGGGTGAAGATCGCCAAGCACGGTAATAGGGCAGCGTCTTCGCCGACGGGTTCCGCAGATTTGCTCGAGGCTCTCGGCCTCGATCTGGAGATGGCTCCTGAACGCACGGTGCAGATGGTCGAGGAGATTGGTTTTGGCTTCTTCTTTGCGCCTCGTTATCACCCGGCCATGCGCCATGCGGGCCCGGTGCGTCGCCAACTGGGGTTCCGCACGGTGTTCAATTTCCTCGGTCCGCTGTGTAACCCGGCGCGAGCGCGGCGGTATGCCGTAGGTGTCTCCGACCCGCAGATGGCGAGGCTGATGATCGAGGTGCTGCAGAACCTGGGAGCTGAAACGGCCTTCGTGTTCTACGGCGAGGACGGCATGGACGAATTGACCACAACCGGCCCGTCCTTCATATACAGGCTGCGCGACGGCGAGGTAACCCATGCAGAGTTCACACCGGAAGATTTCGGAGTGCCTCGGAGCGACCTCGAAGACGTGCTCGGCGGCGATGCGGCGGAGAACATCGCCATCACCCGGGCCATTCTCCGGGGGGAGCCTGGGCCCAAGAGGAACATCGCCCTCATCAACGCTGCTCCGGCGATCGTTGCAGCCGGTCTCGCCGAGGGTTTCGTGGACGCAGTGGCCCTGGCGGCGGAGGCCCTCGATGCGGGGAACGCAGCAGCAGTCCTCGACAAGATGCAGCGCTTCTAGCGTGGCGGCATGACTTCACATCCGGGTGATCAGCGACCGTGGCACCACCATTACCAACAGGGGGTCCCTGCTGAGATCACCTGGCCCGATGGCCGGCTCGATGATCTGCTCCATGCAGCCACAAGCGAGTATCCCGAAAACCAGGCGATTGTGTTCTTCGACCGAAGTCTCACCTATGAGCAGGTGAACCGCACCGTGGACCGGTTGGCCGCGGGGTTGCAGGCCAAGGGATTGAAGCCGGGGGATCGTGTTTCGCTATTCATGCCCAACTGTCCCCAGCTGATCATCGCCTACTACGCAGTCTGGCGATGCGGGGCGGTCGCGGTCCCTTCGAACCCGCTGTATACGGCAGCCGAGTTTGCTCACCAGGCAAGGGATGCAGGATCCCGCTACGCCATTGTGCTCTCGATGATGTACGACCGGGTCAGGGAGGCCCGCGATGAGACGCCTATCGAGCACGTCGTTGTGACCAACATCAAGGAGTACTTCAAGGGACCGTTGCGGGCGCTGTTCACTCTGCTTCGAGAGAAAAAGGAAGGTCATCGCATCGACACAACCGGTGATGCCCACACCTATGAATGGGGTGACGTCCTGGCCGATGATCCGCCGCAGCAGGTCGATGTCTTCGCGGGTGATTTGGCGATGCTCATGTACACCGGCGGCACAACGGGTGTTCCCAAAGCAGCGATGCTCACCCACGAGAACATGGTGGCGAACTCGCAGCAAGTTCGAGCTTGGGCCCCGGAGGCAGAGGCGGGCCGAGAGGTGATGATGACGGCGCTGCCGCTCACCCATAGCTACTCAGCCACGGCGGCCATGAACCATTCCATCTCGGCCGGCTATACCCAGCTCCTGATCCCAGATGCCCGTGACCTGGCGATGTTGCTCAAGGTCGTCAACGCTCATCGTCCTACGTTCTTCCCGGGAGTACCGACGCTGTTCTCCGCCATCAGCCGTCACCGACACGTGATCGACGGGAAATACGACGTGTCGTCGATCAGGTGGTGCATTTCGGGTGCGGCGGCGCTATCGCCAGATGTCAAGCGCAAGTTCGATGAGTTGACGGGAGGCCAGCTGGTGGAGGGTTACGGGCTCAGCGAGGCCTCGCCTGTTACTCATGCCAATCCGCTGGATGGGAGTGCCGAAACGGGGTTTATCGGCTATCCACTCCCGAACACGGACTGTCGGATCGTCGATGAGGAGACCGAGACGGAAGTCGTTGGAGCCGGGGAGCGAGGCGTCCTGTGCGTGAGCGGACCCCAGGTCATGCAGGGATACTGGAGGATGCCGGAAGCAACCGCCGATGTCCTCCGTGCCGACGCCTCGGGAACGCTGTGGTTGCACACCGGGGACATTGCCGTGATGGACGAAAGAGGGCGTTTCAGCGTCGTCGACCGGAAGAAGGACATGATCCTCGCTGCAGGCGGATTCAACGTGTATCCGCGGGAGGTTGAAGATGCGCTCTTCGAACACCCCGCAGTCGTCGATGTGGGTGTGATCGGGGTACCCGTCGGCGGTCAGGATCAGCGGGTCAAGGCATTCGTCGTGCTCGATGAAGGAGCTGCCGCCGACGAGGACGAGTTGATCTCCTTCTGCAGAGAGCGGCTGGCCCGGTACAAGCTGCCGAATACCATTGAGTTTCGCACCGAGCTGCCCAAGACGTTCGTTGGCAAGGTGTTGCGCAGGGAGCTTGCCGCTGAGGAGCAGGCAAGCCAGGGCGACTGAACGGCCAGGGCGGCTGAACGGCCAGGGCGGCTGAATGGATTGTGAACGTCTTCTGAACAATTGCCGATGACGTCGAAATACCGTCCGCAGCCGTCTAGGGTCGCAGTCATGCGAAAGCTCATTGTGCTCGTTGTTTTAGCCCTCACGGCAGCCGCGTGCGGTGGGACAACAGACCAGGTAACCGAGGATACCGAAGCGACGGCAGCGCCGACGACTACGGCTGCAGCCTCCACAGACCCAACGACAACCGCGGCGGCGACTGCCCCGAGCGAGAGCCCGGAAGGCGACATGGCGGATGAGTCCGAGACGGCCGAACCGGCCGGCCCGTCGTTCGACGGTCCTCCCGCACCGGACTTCGAACTGGCTCTCAACGATGGTTCGACGTTCCGTCTCAGCGATGAGCAAAAGCCCGTATACCTTGTCTTCTGGGCGGAGTGGTGAGGAACCTGCAAACGGGAGCTTCCCGTGATCGACGCAGTTGCGTCGGATTATCAAGACACCATCAGCTTCATCGCAGTCGCCGGCCGATCTGATCTCGATCCGACGGCCGCCCGCGCCGAGGAGCTACTGAGCGACAACGTCGCCTGGGGACTCGACGACTCGATCTGGGAGCTCTATGACATCCTGGGCCAACCGGCGTCGGTGATGATCACCGGTGACGACATCATCGTCGAGGGGTGGTACGGGGCGCTCGGCGAGGACGACATGCGCTCCAAGTTCGATCTTCTGGCGAGTCTCTAGGACTGATGAGTTGAGGGGCCCGGAGGCCCCTCAACCGACTATTCGCTCTGTTGTCCTGCTTTGTCGTCTCTAGCCGATAGCGGCCATGATCTCCGGTAGCCGTGCCGCGATGTCAGGATCAGTTGCCGCAAGGTCCTCGGCGATCTCACCCAGTGTGATTATCGGCGGGAGGACAATGACTCCGAAAGGCACCCCACCCTCGCCGTTGAATGGCGTGTATTGGACGATCAAGGTGCCTTCATCTACATCAACCGAGTCGATAATCACCCCGACGTCGAAATTGACGGTGTAGGTGCCCCCAAACCACGTGGCAAATGCAGCGTGTGACGAGCAGTCATGAATCGCGTTTACCGAGTCGGTGTAGTTATTACGCGATCCATCGAGAATATCCGCGCCTGGATTGCCGTCGATGTCATCGACGGCGACCATGCAGATTGCGCCGCCGACAGCGTCGGCGTCGCGGACGAGACCTACCTGGCCGGCAATTGTGATGTATCCACCCCGCGGCGCTGTGATCTCTACGGACATGATCGTTTCGAGATCCACAAGTCCGACGACCGTTACCGGATCACCGACCTCGTCGACGTCAAACGTAACTCGGTTCAGCTCGTTGGCTTCGTAGTTGTCGACGGTCCCCGCATTGTCCGCGAACGCCGCGGTCTCCGCGGTAATCGCCGTAGCTGCGTCGACTACCTGTCCTTCCGCTAGTCGGCGCATAAATGCCGCCATCTGTTCCCTGGTGACATTGTCCTTCGGGCAGAAGTTGTCGTTAGCCGGCGGGTTACACCCTTTGGTGACATTGGCATCGGCGAGCCAAGAGATGTCTTCATGGAAGATACTCTCGTCCGGGACATCGCTGAATGTGTGGCTGGCGGACACTGCAATCGGCGAGATGACTGCCGCAACAAGTGCCAGCACCAGCGATGCTTTGATCAGTCTTTTTGGTACACGAATCGTCAGATGATTATCCAAAACCGGGTCTCCTTCCCGAACGCAATATCGCGATCGAACTGAGAATGCGAAACGTCAACGAAATGCGCTGCAACCCACCTTCTTCCCGAGTTGCGGAAGAGGTTTCTGGTACCCCTCTAGGTCTCTACGTCCGAATGTAATACCGTGCGGGGACTTTCGGGTGTCATTTCCTGGTTAGTCACCTACCGGAGCGGTCCCGGTCGATCGGCCGTGCCGGTGACGATTCCAGGCCCAAAGTGCGAGGGCGAGGCCTGCGACGAAGCCCAACACA
>CAMYKI010000033.1 GCA_947258985.1 uncultured Acidimicrobiaceae bacterium | reverse complement strand
AATTCCGAGGCGGCGCGCCGTTGGTCGGAGCACTTCGATGGCTTCATCGGCGATTTCAGATACGTCAACCTGCTGGATCTCGAGCGGGACGGCGCCCGCTTCGAGACGGGCCAGCAGGAAGATGTCATCGACCAGCCGATGCAAGGCGTCAATGTCTCGTTCCATCGACACCAGGTAACGGTCCGGGTCCGGGGCTACGCCGTCCTGCAGTGCCTCCAGAGCCGCCTGCAGCGATCCGAGCGGGCTGCGCAGGTCATGACCGACCGCCGTGAGGAACTCGCGTCGTGCGGTGTCGTCGGCGTCGCGTTGTTCTTGAGCGCTTCGCAGTTCCGCCGCCATCGAATCGAATGCCGCTGCCAGCGAGCCGACTTCGTCAGCCCGCTCGACGTCAGTGCTCGTCTCAAAGTGGCCTTCGGCTACCTGTTCGGCCGATTCGGCAATTCGTCGGAGGTCGGAAGTGATGGGACCCGACACCGCAAGTGCGAAGCCGAAGGACGCCACCAAGCCGAAGCCGAGAACGACGAGCAGGAGTTGCAGGTCGTGAGACGAAAAGAACATCTCGCGGGCGGCAGCAATCGCGGTGGCAGCAACGATGAGAAAGGACGTCATGCCAACAGCAACCACGGTGAAGCGGATGGATCGGGCTCGTGCCGACCATCGCGGAAGTAGGAGTACGGCAAGAGCGGCAACGATCATGAGGGCGACGAAGATTGCGCCCAGGCGAACGCGGTCTGACGACGTCGGGCTCATGGTGAGCTCGAATAGAACCAGGGCCACGATCACTGCGGCAGGAAGCCATAGGAACGGCTTTGTTCTCACGGCTCGAACCTGTAGCCGACTCCCCAGACGGTTGTGATCCAGCGGGGATCGTCGGGGTTCTCCTCGATCTTTCTTCGCAATCGCCGTACGTGGACCGTCACAGTTGATGGATCCTGCCAGTCCGGGGAGGAATCCCAGACTTGCTCGAGTAACTGGCCCCTCGAGAAGACCTGCCGGGGAGACCGGGCGAAGAAGGCGATCAGGTCGAATTCCTTCGGCGTCATCTCGACCTTCGCCCCGTCGACGGTGACCTCGCGGGCCTGCTCATCGACCACGAGGCCATTGAACTCGAGCACTTCGGGAGAAACGTCTGGGGCGGTGGTCCGGCGCAGCACCGAGCGCACCCGGGCCACCAGCTCGCGAGGGGAGAAGGGCTTGACGACATAGTCGTCGGCGCCTAATTCGAGTCCCAGGACCCTATCGGGTTCCTCCGTCTTTGCGGTGAGCAGAATCACCGGAATGTTGTTGGTCTTCCGTAGTTCCGAAAGCACGCCAAATCCGTCCAGCTCGGGCAGCATTACGTCCAATACGACGAGATCCGGCCGAGATTCCGTTATCTGATTCAGGGCCTCGGTGCCGGTGGTGGCCTCAGCGACGCGAAAGCCTTCGCGTTCCAGATAGGCAACGACGACCTCGCGAACCATCGGTTCGTCGTCGACAACAAGAATTCTCTCTGTGGCTGTCATGAGGGAGATCATATGTCTTGGAACCTTTCGAGGGCGTGTTTACGTCCCAGTTCCGTGATTGTTCACAGATGGCCAACGCTTGGTCAATGCCATATCTAGATACCTGATGACTACGTAGAGTAGCGATAGACATGCGCCTTGTGGTGGGGCATAATCATAAAAAGGAGAAGAATTGCGTGATCTAACCGGCGAGCATTGCGTCCTCTGCGGCGCAGGTGCGGCTGTCAGAGTCAGCGGCACCAGCTTTTGCGCGCCCTGCGGATTGGAGCAGCACACCAACGGCGCCACCATTGTGTCCCGTCCCAGGCGCGGACGTCGTGCTGCTCTTCTCAGCATTCTCTCTTCCGGGCTTCTCGCAAAGATGCTCCTTGGTGCCGTGGCCGTCGCCGCCGTCGGCGGAGTTGCTGCGACCGCCGTGACTAGCAACGATCCGCCGATCGTTGCACCGGTCATCGAGAGCTTGACGCCAGAGGTCCCTCCCGCCTCGCCGACGACGACGGGGCCGGCTGTCGTTGAGGCGAACGACGCAGCGACGACCACCAGCGCTTCTCCTGGTGTACCGCCTGCATCGGCCGCTCTGGAATATGCCGCGGCCATTCAGACTTGGGCAGATTGCGTCTCTGATGCGGCTTCGTCCCACAGCGGTGGTGCATTCGATCCCGATGTGGAATGTCCCGACAGGCCCACTCCGCCCGGTCACGATGAGGATGGCCCGGGCAACTCTGAGAATGCGCCTGGTCATGGTGAGGATGGGCCGGGTAATTCTGGGAATGCGCCTGGTCATGGTGAGGATGGGCCGGGTAATTCTGGGAATGCGCCCGGTCAAAACAAGAGCGAAGAAGACAACGGCTGATCGGCGGGTACTTGGTTGCCAGGCGCCTGATGACGCCGGGGGACTATACCAATAGTGGTAGTACCCGCACGCAAAGCACTCGGGCATAGTGCGAGTAGGAGCGGAAGTGCGAGAGGAACTCAGCGGCGAACGGTGCGCCCTCTGCGGCAGCGGTGCCGTGGCAAGGGTCAGCGGCATCAGCTTCTGCGCATCTTGCGGTCTTCGGCATGTCGGAAGCGGTGCCCGCAGGCCACCACAGCTGACCGAGTCGGGTTTCTGGATGCGGAGGGTCGGAGGCTCGGCTCTGACTATCAAGCTCCTCATTGGAGCGACAGCTCTGGCGGTTGCTGGTGGAATCGCTCTCTCCCCCCTGGGAGCCGGACTGTCGTCCCCCGAGGCGGGTGTTTCGGTGCCAACCATCGGCGTCTCCTCTTCCTCAGCCGCGCAGTCGGTTGTAGCGGTTCCCCCCGACGGCACAATCGTTGCCGCCGGTGGCCACGAGACTCCACAAGACTTGCGGTCGGACGAATCGATCGACTCACACTCCTCCGGGGATCTTCCGACGTCCGCTACTGCCGCTCAGCAATACGCTGCGGCCGTCCAGGTGTGGGCACGGTGTCTCTCGGAGGCCGTCAGCGCCGGCGCAGGCACATCGCAGGATCTTGCCGGGGTATGCGGGTCTGCGCCCCGAGTTGAGGACTTCGGGGAGGACGAGGGCGACGATCCGGTCGCGCTGGCCTTCGAACCAGGGCACGATGGGCCGGCAACGACGACCAGGGAGGATGATCCGGAGGACCGGGGGGATGACGAGTCGAGCGGACCCTCGGATGACGATGACGACTCGGGTGATCCGGTTGGCGATGATCCCGCAGGGGATGGAACACCTCCCGATGATGACGAATTGGATGATCCGACTAGTGATGGTCCGGGTGATGATGGCGGCGGCGGCGATGACGGTGATGACGGCGGCGGCGATGACGGTGATGACGGCGGCGGCGGCGGCGATGATGATGACGGCGATGATGATGACGGCGATGATGATGACGGCGATGATGATGACGGCGATGATGATGACGGCGATCGATGATGATGACGGCGATGATGATGACGGCGATGATGATGACGGCGATGATGATGACGATGACGATGACGATGATGACGATGACGATGACGACGAGTAGCCAGCCGGGGTTCCGCCACCATCCTGCCCCGGGCGGTTACGCTGCCCCGCTATGCCGACCAACGACCGCTGGGCGTCAAACGACCTTCTCCAAGATGATGCGGCCGCCGCCACATATCCCGCGGTGCCGGCTGTTGCCGGGCTCGAGCTGACCCATCGACCATCTCGGGTCGAGGGCGTCATCATTGCATTTACCCAAGGCGAACGTGTTGTCCTCCGTGACCAGGATGGCAATCTCCACGAATTCAAGCCGCACCCGGGCGTCTTGTTATCCCGGGGCAAGCCGGTCAGGCTGGTTACGGCACCCGCAGATTCAAGCGATGTGCCGACGCTGACTCCGTCGGGATCGATCGATGCCGGTCCCGTCCGCGCCCGGTCGGCGCAGGCGTCTCGCATCTGGGTGGAGGGCATCCACGATGCAGAGCTCATCGAGGCGATCTGGGGAGACGATCTCCGTGTCGAGGGCATCGTCGTAGAGCCGATGCATGGCGTTGACGAAATGCTCGACATGATCGCCGACTTTCAGCCGCAGGGGGACCGGCGTCTCGGCATCCTTCTCGACCACATGATGCCGGGCACCAAGGAAGCACGCCTGGCTGTTCAGGTCACGGACCCGAACGTGCTCGTCCTTGGTCACCCTTACGTCGATATCTGGGCGGCGGTACGACCCCAACTCGTCGGAATCGAGTCCTGGCCTGAGATTCCCCGAGGAACTCCGTGGAAGGAAGGGATCATCTCTGCGATGGGGGCCGATGGTGACCCCGGCGTGTTTTGGCGCCAAATCCTCAACCGGGTCTCGACCTATCGGGACGTCGAAACACCGCTGATCAATGCTGTGGAGCAATTGATCGACTTCGTCACCGGCGTCTAGGGCTACATTCAACCCATGCGAGCTGTAATCCAGCGGGTGTCGTCAGCTTCAGTCACAGTGGACGGCAAAACCGTCGCGCAGATCGGTGATGGCCTTCTCGTGCTGCTGGGAGTCGGGCACGACGACTCGGAACGAGATGCCGAAGCCCTGGTCGAAAAGGTTCTCGGGCTGCGGATCTTCCCCGACGAGAACAAGAAGATGAACCTGTCGGTACTGGACATTGGCGGCGAAGTGCTCGTAGTCAGTCAGTTCACGTTACTGGCCGACGTCAGCAAAGGGAGACGGCCCTCGTTTACCAGGGCCGCGCAGCCCGTCATGGCGGAGCAGATGGTTGACTACGTGGTCGGTTTGATCAGAGACCATGGTGTGGCGGTCGCAACCGGCGAGTTTGGGGCGATGATGGACGTCAAACTTCTCAACGCAGGCCCGGTCACGACGTGAGCTCTTCCGATCTCGCAGAACCGGAGAAAATCGCACGTCTGACACGCCGGTGACGGGACCTGCGGGTAGTCGGGTCCGGCCGCCGCCGTCACCAGATCCGTCAAATGGGTTCTGGCGTCGTCTATCCAGGCGGTATCAACGTCGTGTAACTCCTCCTCGAGGGATCCGCCCCCGAGGTAGGCGAACGTCACCGTGATCGCCGCGGGAGGTTCCGGCGACAATCCACCTTCGGCTGCTGCAACGGCATAGGCCTCGAGTTGAACGACGGCGGAGGCGTTCTCTTTTCGCCGGCCAGACTTGAAATCGACGATCTCCCAGCGCCGGTCCTCATTCTCGTATATAGCGTCGATCCTTCCCCGAACTCGACCTGAGGAAAGCCGCACGTCGATGGGCGCCTCGATGAAGCGGGGGCGCATCGCGGCAAACCGAGAATCGAGATACACCTGGTAGGGATCAGGCCCGGAGTGAGCCCGCCGGTCTCCCTCGGGGAGGTCGTACAAGACGTCGTCGAGTTCCTCGAGCGGCATCTGACCTCTCCCGTGGAGTTCGATCAGACGGTGCACCTTGACCCCGCGACGCATTGCGGCGGCCGGGCGCCGCGGCAGCGGGTCGATCTCCGACCAGTAGAACCGCTGCGGGCATTGTGCGAGTGCCACAAGCCCGGTGACGGACGTATCGACGCGTGGGGGTTCCGCCGCAGCCGGTGGGGGAGCGGGCATGTCGTCGAGGGTCAACCGGATCTGTTTCACAGCCGCATCGTACGACGCACCTTCGCCCAACGTGGCCGGGAGATCCGGATCGGCCAATGACCGGCGTAGCGCGGAACGCCATCCATCCGGGAAGAGCGGGTCGGGAGCACCAACGTTCGATACGACAGACAGTGAATCGGGTCTCTCTCCGGGGGCATCGGCCCGCATCACGATCTCCAGATCGGGAACGGTCGTGGCAGCCTCGAGAAGCGGGCTCGGAGAGCGTGGTCTCTTCGCCGAGCCGTGCCAGAAGGACCCGGAAACATAGAGGCGGGAGCGGGCTCGGGTGACTCCGACATACGCCGCCCGCCACTCCTGGCGCTCGTGAAACCGGCGGAGGGCATTGCGGCGGTCCTCACCCTCGAGTTCTATTGGGATCGGTGGCTCGAGGCGAAGCTCGTACGGCACAAAGCGAGCCAGTTGGGCCGGGTCGTCGAGGGCACTGGACGCAGCCGGGAACACTCCGGTGGTCAGGGCCGGCAAAAAGACAGTGTCCCACTCGAGGCCCTTGGCGCGGTGGATGGTGAGAAGGACCACGGCGTCCTCGGCACCGACGTTTGCAGTATCGAGCTCCGCGGAAGAACTGTCGTCCGCGATGAGTTCGAGATACCCGAGAAACGCCTCCAGGGTCGGGCGACCGCGCAGCGGGCTCCACTCCTCCGCAAGGTCGAGGAATCTGTAGAGATTGACCCGAGCGGTCAACGCTGAGCCACGGTCACGCGCCTCGATCTCATTCCACATGCCCGTCTCGTCGAGAATGTGTCTGCATAGGTCGACAAGGGATGCGCCCTGGCCGTAGTTCAGGAATTGCCGGTACAGCGTCCGGAATGAGGCAAGGCGTGACCGCGCTTTGGGCCGAAGACCTGAGATCTCCTCGAGTTGGTCGATCGCCTCTACCAGCGGCCAGCCGAGGTCGGGATCATCGCCCAGCTGGGTGCGGTTCGGCTTGACCCAATCCGTCAGCGCCCCGATGTCGCGCAGACCCAGTCGATAGCGTGGCCCGAGCAGGAGTCGGGCGAGGGCGATGGAATCGCCGGGCCACGCGATGGTGCGCAGCCAGGCATGGAGGTCGGCAACATCGGGAAGATCGAGCAGGCCACCGAGGGAGCCGACCTCGACAGGAACCTGTTGTTCCTGCAGGGCGTCGCGGACCAGCGCCATGTCCATGTTCTTTCGGAAGATGACGGCGACATCCTTCCAGCGAACGGCCTCTTCATCATGCAATCGAACGATCTCTTCGGCGATAGATTCCGCTTCGTCGACGGCGGTTCGGAAGAAGTCTGCGGAGACCGCGCCTTGTGGTGTCCCCGCGACCGGCCGAAGCTTGTCGAACGTCCCGTCACCGTGCAATCCGCTGCGTATGGCATGGGCAACATCGAGGATTGCGGCATGAGACCGGCGGTTCTCGGTGAGAGGCAGGGTCGCCGCCGGCCTCCCGTCACCGGCCGGAAAGTGGGTCGGGAAGCTCTCGAAGTTCTCGGTCGATGCCCCCCTCCACTCGTAGATTGTCTGATCGGCGTCACCGACTGCCGTAACTGGGAACCCGTCTCCAAAGATGAGTCGGAGCAGTTCTCGTTGTGCTGGATCGGTGTCTTGATACTCGTCGAGCAGGGCAACTGAATAGCGGGCCCGGATTCGCCTGGCCAAGTCGGGATGGCTGGTGAGCATTTGATGGGTGAGAAGAATCAAGTCGCCGTAATCCAGTACGCCCAGATCTCGTTTGAGCGCCGTGTAGCGGTCGATCACGGAAGCGAGGTCGGCTCTGCGCAGTGCGAGAGTATCTTCCGCAGGCAATTGGGCCACTGCATCCGGCGAACACAGATTGCGGGATAGCTGCGACCCGAGGTCAACGGCCTCATCCACTCGTTGGGCGACCGCCGTCAGATCGAGATGGGGGAATGTGCCCCCGGCGATCGCATCTTGCATCAGCTGTCTCACATGACCGGCGCCAATGACATCGCTGTCCCGCTCGACACCGATGAACGCCCCGAACTCCTGCAGAATCCCATATGCAAAACCGTGATAGGTAGTTACCTCGACTTCGCGGCCCTCCTCAGCGAGATCCGGGAGGACGTCTCGTAGCTTTGCGGCGAGTTCTTCCGCGGCCTTGTTGGTAAACGTGATGCCGATTGCCCTTTCCGGCCTGAGGCCCGCCCGGACAAGAGCGGCCAACCGGTAGACGATCGTGGTGGTCTTGCCGGTACCGGCGCCTGCGGCAACACGGAGAGGGAGGGCAGGGTATTCGATGATCGCTCTCTGTTCGGCCGTCGGAGTAAACGTCATTTGAACTCGAGTCCTCCTTCCGGCCATGCCGGGCATACAGATCGGAGCGCACACCTGTCACAGTGGTTGCCGGGGCCAGGAGTCCAGTCTTCCTCCGTAATGCCCGCAGCGGCAGCATCCAAGCGAACGCGGACGTCATCGAGTTGTCGCATGTCGAAGTCGCGAGTCGTGGTCTTCTTGGTCTTTGCCATGGGATACCAGAACTCGGCGCCCGCAACCGGCCCGAGTTCGGCGACCGCGACGTCGTCAAGGGCAGCAAGTACGTAGAACCCGAGCTGCAATGACTCGGCAGCCTCGGCTTTGGTGACCGCCTGCTTGCTCGTCTTGTAGTCGACGATGGTCACCCCTTCGTGTGAGATGTCGATCCTGTCGGCGCGGCCGACCCAGCGGACTCCCGCAATCGATGTCTGCAACTGATGCTCCACCATCCCGGCTCGGCGGCGCGGGGCCGGCCAATTGGTGTAGAGATGAGCGAGACCCGACTCTGCTCGATCTGACCACGATGAGGCGTAGGGATGACCACCGAAGTCGTCTGGGTCGAAGAGTGCTGCAAGTTCCTGCATGGCGTCATCGATATCGCTTCGGGCCTTGCCGGCCGTTGCCGCCCGATTCTCCGCTGCTTCGAGAACATCGTGGATCAGGGTGCCGAATGCCGCGTAGACCGAGGTGTCGGCTCCGACCCGGAGGCGTCGCTCGAGCACGTAGCGACGCGGGCACAATTCGTATGACTGAGCTTGCGAAGGCGACAGAACCGGCTCGAGGGAGATCAGCCCGTCGTCCGGTCCTCTTTCGGCGACACCGTAGAAGAGTCGTGGGTCGCGGAGTCCCCAACGCTTGCCCTCGATGAGAGCGCTGAGTGCGGCTAGACGTGTCGGGGAAGCCGTCGCCGGGTCGAGGAGCGCACGACGCAGCGCTGATTCGGCTTCTGCCGGTGTCACCGGCGGACGGTCTCCTTGTGTCGGCGACACCGATACGCTTTCTTGCGGCCGGCTCGGCTCCGTGCCGGTTATCCGCGCAATCTTGCTGAAGAAGCGACTGGGCCTTCCTGGCCCGTCATCGAGGCCGCGTTCGGTTGCCGTCCAGACGACGCGACGTCGGGCCCGGGTCATGGCGGTGTAGGCAAGACGGCTCTCCTCCTGCAGGCGGAAGGCCCGATACGCCGAAGTCTCCGTGGGGACGTGGGAGAGAATGTGCCGGATTCCCAGCAGCGAATCCCGCGACCGCAGATCAGGGAAGACGCCGTCAACGGCGTCGGCTATGAAGACGATGTCGAGGTCGAGCCCCTTGGCCTGATGGAGGGTCGTGAGGGTGAGTCGGTCGCCCGCCGGTCGTCGGTAGCTGAGAAGCGGCTGGGCTTCGAATTCCTCGCTCTCGGCAAGTGCCCGGTAGTCGAGCAAGGTTCCTGCCGGGTTTCTTTCCCCCCAACGGGCGAGAACCTGGGCAAGCGAGCGCCAGGCAGCCCGTTCCTCGCTTGCCCTCGGGTCGGTCACCATCTCTTCGATGCCGGGGACTTCGCTCCAGATTCGCCACAATCCCTCGCTTGCAGGCAACGACCGGGCCCAACCCGGGTCGTCGAGCAGGTCGGCCAGAGCCGCCCACCCCGGTACCTGGGACCGAAGTGCCTCGGACCATGATCCGGTGCGCCGGTAGCGACGCTCGACCGACCGGAACGACCCGATGGTGAGACCAACACGAGCACCAAGCAGGATCCGGCGCATTGCTCGATCGGACGCCGCCTCGCCGTCGCAGCCGGTGGCAGCGGCGGATAGATCGAGAACGAACCTCACCGCCGGCTGATCATTGAGACGGGTTCCCGGCAGATCGTGCGGAATGTGGCGTCTCTCCAGCGCACGAGACAACTCGGAGAGAAGACGTCGTTTGCTTCTGACGAACACGCCGATCTTGCTGTACGGGATCCGCTCGGTCAGGTGAAGGCGCTGAGCCTCTGTCGCTATCCACTCTGCCTCTTCGACCTGTTGGTCGAAGAGGTGAACGTTGATGGCACCGCCGCCCGAAGCAGGGACGACCGCACCGGTTGCACCGGGGAGCTCCCCGGCGGTTACGGCGACTGCTGCGTCCAGGATGGCGCTTGGAGTGCGGAAGGATGTCGTGAGCAGGATTCTTCTCGCCGGCGCGCCGCTGGTTGCGAAGTCGTCCTGGAACGACGCAACGTTCTCCAGCGTCGCCCCACGGAAGCTGTAGATGGACTGATAGGGGTCTGCCGCCGCCCACACCCTGTGGTTCCGCAGCTGCAGTGACTGGAGCAAGCGAACCTGAGCAGGTGTCGTGTCCTGGTATTCATCGATGAGTACGAACCGGTCGGACGGACGGCCTTGGTCGAGGGCCTCTGTCTCGACGAGCGTTGCGGCCACTGCAATGAGCGTTCCGTAGTCGACTCTCCCGGTTGAACGCAGAGTGGCGCCATAGCGGGCGAGGAAGTCGGGGACACCTCTCCAGTCGGCCCGCCGATACTCGGCGATCTCAGCCGGAGTCCGCATTTGCTCGGCAGCCCGCAAAATGAACTCGGTGACCTCGCGGGCGAACGTCTGGGTGGACAGAAGCTGCCCAAACGCCGGGGACCAATCTGCGGGATCTTCGGACTTCAGGAGGCCATGCACGACGGCGATCTGTTCGGGGCCCGTGAGGATCTGAGGTGTATCGCTCCAGCCGACCTCTGCCGCCCGGGTCTCGAGGAGCCGAGCTGCGTAGGAATGGAAAGTGGCGATATCGAGCCCACCAATGGTTCCTGGGGCGGCGCTCCTGATGCGTTCCTTGATTTCCGCCACGCCGCGCCGGGAGAACGCCAGGATGGTGATGTCCTCTGGAGAGATCCGCTCCTGTTCGAGCAGGTACAGGGTCCGTCTGACCAGGAATTCGGTCTTCCCGGTACCCGGTCCACCGACGACGAGTTGCGCCCCAGCGATGTCGCCTATCGCTTCCTCCCATTGGCTGGGATCGATCGCGGTCACCGCCGACAAGCTCGGCGTATTCACGACGCGGCTGAGACGTTGTCCACCGCCGGCATATCGGCGAACGCCGGGCAGATGTCTTTGTACTGGCACCAGTCGCACAACCGGCCGGGTCGCGGCGGGAAGTCGTCGTGGACGATGGCACGATTTATCGCGGTCCACAGCGCTTCCAACTTCCGCTGCGTTGCGTCGAGTTGAGCATCGTTGACCGGAATCTCATAGACCGTCGGACCGTTGAGGTACATCAACTTGAGACGCACCGGCGTCTGCCCCGTCCTCTTACGGATGAGGACGGCGTAGATCTTCAAAGCAAAGAAGGCGGGGATGGCAAATCGCTCCGGCGGCGCCTTGCCGGTCTTGTAGTCGGTGATGACGACACCGTCCGGCTCCTCTTCCATTCGATCGAGGATCCCCCGAATGGTCATCTCGCCGAGGTCTTCCGTCATGTCGAGCTCCCGATCGAGTGGCTCCAGCAGCGTCGGATCCTCAACCAGGAAGTAATTGGACAGGACTTCGAGGCTCTCGATGCCCCATTGCCGCTCCGACTCTGTATCGGGGAACATTCCGGGAAACTCCTCATCCCTGATCTCCACCCATGCCTTGCGAAAAAGCTCGTACAGAGTCTCCGCGGTCCGCTCCGGGGCAGGCAGATCGAACAACCACTGCAGGGCCAGATGCGCCGTCGTGCCGCGAGCCTGATAAACGGTGGGAGGAACTTCGATCTTCTCGATGGCTTTGAACTTGAACAAGCGTGGACAGACCTTGAAATCGCTCGCCCTGCTGGGGGAGAGGGTTGCAAGCGTTGCCGCCGATTCCCCGGTTGCCATGGAATTCGTGTCTTCGTTTGGTGCTGCGGATGTCATCGTGTTTTGACTATACGCTGCGGCACCGACACAAACCACACACATGTAGTTATCCCCAGGTCGTCGTACCGCGATATGCGCGAAAACTTCCGATAATGCGCGAAATCAAAACACAGATCTGGTTTGACGGACCGCGGTGCGTGGCCGTAATTTGTCGTTCCTCGAGGGCTCCACCCATGGAGGAGCAGATCTCGGAAGGAATGGATCGGGAAACCGGACCGGACCGGCACCGGGGTCGGGGCGGAAACGTCCCATCTCGACGGAACGACGGTTCCTTCGGGGCACGGTCGCGGCGCTCTCGGGCGCTCGGCCGGTCGAAGAGGTAGCTCCTCGACGACACGTCGAACAGATTTCGGTCTGGGCGACATCCGCTGGAAGCTTCGGCTTTCGGCACGGAAGCTTCGGTTTCCGACACCGTCGGAGTTTCGGCTCCGTCGGACGCCACGGCTCCGGCCTGGCAACCGGACGGGTTTCGGCCCGGTCGGCGTCCTCCGAGTGAGGCAACCCGCTCAAGGGTGAAGGCTTCGGCCCGATCCTGAGACTGGGAAGCCGAATGAGAAGGGCAGATAGGGTTTCGGCTCTATCAAGCACCGATGAGATCGGTGGTGTCGAGGGTTTCCTCGGTGGCGGGCTCCGGCCCACTATCGGGAGTCGCTGGGTGAGAACCCGACGGCAAGCCGGCGGCGTAACAGGTCGCATCGGTGTCCCGAGCGGGAGCTTCGGCAACCGCAAAGGAAGACGGCACGGCTGGTTCGTGTGAGGACTTCGGTCCTCTACGAGCAAGACGAGTCGGCGGATGTCCTCACGGCCATCTGCAAAGCGCCTGGAAGGGCCCGACCGCAAGGAAGGTGCCCGACCAGAAGCTGAAGAACCCCGAGAGGGTGGCGGTTTCGACCAAAGCTCCCTCGGGGTTTCTTCTTGTCCGGGCTTCCGCTGTGCTTCGGAGGGTCGGGCGCTAGCCGCAGCTCGGCGTGAGTTCGATCAGTGTGACCGTGTGCATCTGATCGGGCCCGTTCACCAAACCCCGCAACGCTGAGCCATCGATATCGAACGACCAGACATCGAGAGCCGTATCGCCGGTGACGAGCAGCCGCGCACCGTATGCCGAATGCAGATCTGCAACGGTGCTTCCAACGGTGATGCCTTCGTCCGTCGAGAGATTGAGCCCGCGCGGATCGACCCCGCCGACATTCTCCGCGTAGTCATAGCCGTAGGTGTAGGTGAAGAACCTCTCACCTAATGGGTCGATGCCGTCGTTGACAAAAATGGTGACGAGGCTTCCCCAGCCGACGGCACGCATGAAACGACCCGGGCACGAGCCGTAGATGTTCGGTTCAGACGGGATCCAGCCGGAGTCGAGATCTGGCGAACCGAACAACGCCGATATGTCCGCAAGCACCACCTCCGGCGGGAAGCCGATGAGAACGTCCCCCAGCCCATCTTCTGCGAGGACGAGAGTTGGTAGCGGCGCCGCTTCGGTCGAGGTCGACGTCTCTGCGGCATCGGTGGCGCAGCCCCCGGCAACCAGAGCAAACACCAGGCAGGCGACGCCAAGACGGGTCTTCGGGAAGTGCATACGTCGAGACCCTAATGCGGCGGGCCCCCAACGGCTGAATGGTTCCCGAGGCTCTCGACGCGATAGTCTCCTTTGCGCAACGTGAGGGATCGATGGACGACAACGACGGGACCAAAAACACTGGGGGATCTCGGTCCGTAGCCCGCGAGTTGGACCTCGTCGGCGGCCGCCGCGCATTCAAGATTGCCGGGGTGACCGTTGCCGGTAGGCGGCGACGTCCGTCCGGTGAAGCCGCACCGCTGCCGCGGGAACTCAAGGCGGCGGGCCAGTTGTGGCTACTTCTCGGGCTGGCAGTCTTTGCCGTATGGTTCTCCCTGTTTGTCGTGCCCTCGTCAACGGACTGGTGGACCAGACAGGATCTGAAGGTTCTCAACTGGTTCGTCGATCGAAGGACGGACACGCTGACCTCGATTGCCAAGGCCTTCGATGCCCTCACCTCTGAATGGTTTGTCCGGGTGTTGCGCATATCAACACTGTTGGCGCTGATCTGGGTACGTCGCTGGCGTCACTTCTTTGCTGTACTGCTCGCCATCGCCATCGTCGCCGGGTCTGGTGAACTCGTGCAGAGCATGGTGGGACGGACCCGCCCCCTTGTCCCCATCCTCACCGACTGGGAGGGACCACCACATCCGTCTCTCCCAATCGGAGCGCTCGGGGTGACCCTGGGTGTCATGGCGTACTCGTTGGTGCCGAGCAGCTGGCTGCGGCGAGGTCTATTGATCGGCTCCGGTGTCCTCATGACTCTGATCGCCGTCTCACGCGTCTACTTGGGGGTCGATCATCCGTCCGATGCGTGGGTGGCGATGATCTTCGCTCCTGCGGTAGCTGTGGTGACGTTCCGGCTGTTCGCTCCGGAGGCATCGTTCCCAGTTTCGTGGCAGCGTGGAGTGACGGCTCATCTCGATGTGTCGGGAAGACGGGGTGAAGCGATCCGTAGAGCCATATCCGAGCAATTGGGCATCGACGTGACTGCAGTTGAACCGTTCGGGCAGGAGGGGTCCGGGGGATCCACCCCGTTGCGCCTGGAGCTGGCGCCAGACGGATCCCACGGTGAGGACTACCTTTTTGCAAAGCTGTACAGCCAGACCCATCTCCGCTCCGATCGTTGGTACAAGGTGGGCCGGACCATCCTCTACGGATCCCTCGAAGATGAAGTTCGCTTCTCCTCTGTGCGACGCCTCGTTGAGTATGAGGACTACGTGCAACGGCTCATGCGTGATTGCGGTATTCCTTCGGCGGAACCGTTCGGAGTTGTGGAAATAACCCCCGAGCGGGAGTACCTGATGGTCAGCCAGTTCCTCTTCGGATCCGAGGAGCTGACAGAGGCGGAGATCGATGTCGAGATCATTGACGACGCTCTCGGCGTCATTAGGCAGATGTGGGATGCGGGCGTGGCTCATCGTGACATCAAGCCTGCGAACGTCATGGTCAGGGACGGGGGAATCGTATTGATCGATGTCGCGTTTGGAACAATCCGGCCAAGCCCGTGGCGGCAGGCGGTCGATCTGGCCAACATGATGGTGATCCTGGCGCTACGTACCAATCCGGAACTCGTGTACGAACGGGCACTCCTCCAGTTTGCCCCCGAAGACATAGCGGAGGCGTTTGCCGCAACGCGCAGTGTCACCCTGCCGTCGCAGTCGCGTAGTTCCCTCGCCATTCTCAAGAAGGAAAGCGGTGTCGACCTGGTTGAGGAGTTCCGCAGCCTCGCACCGCCGACCGAGCAGATCTCGATCCAGCGTTGGAGTTCGCGGCGCATCGCCCTAACCGTCGTCGCAGTGTTCCTTGCGATGCTGGGCATCAGTATCGTCGTTTCGGAAGTATCCGGAGGGGGCTTGCTGTGAGGAGGTCGATCGGCGTTCTCGTTGCGGCTGTCGCTCTGGTGGCTTCCGGTTGCGGCGGCCAGCTCGGGCTGGGGCTACCCGCCTGCGACACCCCGGTCACGGACCCGACGCCGGTGTCGGTCCTCGTCGCCCAGGCCGTACCGACCGCACAGTACGGACCGTGCATCAACTCGCTGAAGTTGGGTTGGGACGAAGTGGAGTTGTCAGTCGAAAGCGGGAGGGCTGCCCTCGAGATAGGTCGAGAGTTCACCACCTTCCTGGACGTCAGCTTGACGGAGTCATGTGATATCGCAGGGGCGACACCTGTTCCCAGCGGCATCGACGACATCGATCGTTACGAACGGATAACCGAAGTCTCGAGCGAGATCAGGGTCAAACTGATTCCGACGGGGGAGCGACCGCGGATTCATTCGTTGGCTCTGGCGGGCGAACTCGAAGGTGTACGCGTCGACAACAGGTCGGTGACTGTCACCGTCGATGAGGACATCGACTTCGAGGTCAGGACACGGGTGAACGATGCCCTCTTCGTCAACGACTACGTTTGGATTGTCAGTGATCTCGACGTGGAAGAGGGAACTCTCGAGATGCGGCGGACCGCAGACGGCGAGGGAGCTCGCGGTCTGACGGTGCACGAAGCACTGGAGCGCATCGAGGACATGACTCCCGAAGTGGCCTACGAGGGGCAGTGGTTCTTTGTTTTCGCCGGTGGTTGCATCACGTATGACTTCGACACCGGCGGTACCGTCGCCGAGACGGTCGCGCAGGACGCAAGTGAGGCGATCGGCTTTTACGACAACGCGGCGCTGCTCGAGGCCGGCCGGAGGGCCGGGTTCGAGCTCATAGGGGATTAGGCCGATGGAGCGAACCAATGGCGAGCCAACGGACCGCCGCGGTATTGAACACCTTCTGTTGGACGATCACCGCTGGGCGGAGCGCATTGCGGTTCTTCTGTGGGCGATATCGGGGTCGTTGTTTGTGGCGATGGCGATCCCGGCTACCCGGGAGGTTATCGATGCGTTCGACGAGCGGATCTATGACCTCACCTATCCGATCAAGTGGGGACCCTTGACCGCGGTGTCGTATGGGATGGCATTCCTCGGCAGCGCCATGTTCATTTGGCCGTTTCGGGTCGTCGTAACGGTCTTTTTGTATGTCAAGCGAAGCCGGGCCGCGCTGAGCGCATGGATTCTGGCGATCCTGTTTTCCGAACCCCTGATCGGGACCCTGAAGGCCGCCTACGGCCGTCCTCGCCCGCCGGTTGCCCTGGTCGATGAGGTGACCGGGTCGTTCCCTTCCGGTCATGCGGTGGCGGGTGCGGCGACCGCGATAGCGTTGGTCATTGTCCTGGTCCATCCGGGGCCCGCAAGGAGGAACCTCGAGATCGCCGCTGCCGGGTTTACGTTACTCATGGCGGGAACGAGGGTCTATCTGGGAGCCCACTGGCTGACCGATGTGTTTGCCGGCGTTGCCCTGGGCGCGGCGTGCGCTATTGGTGCCGCCGCCGTCGTCCATCGAGTCATCCGCGCTAGAGAACCGAGCCTCTGAGCGGTTGCTTCGCCTCGGACCGCCTATGCGAGCCGCCGATTACCCATGAACGGCATAGGCATCGCCGGCGAGCACATTGCGTTCGGCTTCGGTCATCCTCCAGGTTCGATTACGGCGCCAGATCACATACGAGGCCGCGCCGAGCGGAATGGGCAGAGCGTAGGTGATGACCCTGAAGACGAGGATGGCGGCGACGACCTGGGCGCTCATGAGATCATTCATGCCGATTGTCAATGCGGCGGCGTAGCCGAGTTCAACGACGCCGACGCCGCCGGGGGTAATCGGCAGCGCGGAGACGAGACGAACAAAGGCGAAGGCGGCGAGAACCTGTATCCAGCTCAGGTCTTGTTGTGCGACGCCTACGTGGCGGAGTGTTACCAGCAGGACGACATACAGCGAGACATGGCTGACGACTGTTGCCACCGTCAAGGACAACCAGCGATGCCGTAGCAGGCCGATGGTGTCGGCGCGGAAGCCGGCGGCTCGCTCGTCCCAGCCGAGGACCGGAGCCTTGTGGAAGATCCCCTTCAGCTTCGAGACTATCCGGCCCAATCCGGCACCGATCGATTGTGCCAGGCTTTCGCTCTTGAGGATCAAGCCAAACACGAGGATCGCCCCGAACAGGACCGCCAACCCGATCACGGCAGCGGTGAGGCGGGCGATTGTGATGCCGCCTTCGAAGGCGAGCAGAGCCAACGCAACAACCGGCATGCCAAGCTTCACGAAGTTGTTCCAGATGCCCGTGACCAGCGCGGAGCGGGCGATGGAGGCGATACGGAATCCCCACGAAGTGAGCATCGCCAGAGCCACCGCGACGCCTATTGCTCCGCCGCCCGGCAGGGAATTCGACACTGCCGTGGACGACTGGTTGACCACCGCCGCCTCGCGTAGCCGCAGGCCGGGGAGGGCCGCGGCGAGCACGAACCAATACGTCGCCAGATTCCAGACGGCGACGAGACCCAGAGAGGTGGACTCGAGCCAGGAGAGTGAGCGAATCATGGCCCACACTTCCGAGTAGTCGGCTATCTGGGGCATCACGCCGACGAAGATCCCGACTACCACCACTATCGAGACGACAGCTTGTGCTATTCGCTTCCACGCTGCCGGCTCTGTGGTCGCCACTTCCTCGGCGACCGGACTCTTCGAGTCATCCATCGCGCCCGCCCGATCTATCCGCATTGTGACACTACACCTCGTTGCATCCCCGAAATTCTCGAGGCCCCGGCACCCCGCGAAACAAAAGGAAAAGGCGCGAAATCAAGTAACCATTTTCGCTTGACCAAGGTGATCAGCCCGGTCTATCTTTCTGTGGTCGTTGAGACGGGAAACCGCTTCGGCGATGCCGGGGCCCTGCAAGGGGTCACGGGGATCCGGAAGGATCGCCTCCCCGCAAGGGGCGGAGGTTCACCCGAAAGGGAAGTCCGGGGATGGGCCCCAGCGGTCCGGCCCCACGGGCAGAGAAGGATCAGCCGGTCGAGACTTCGGTCTCGAGTGGTATCTCGGTTGGGTCGAAAGACAACGACCGAGAAGGAGAACCCCGAGAGGGTGGAAGCTTCGGCAGAAACTCCCTCGGGGTTTTTCCATGCCCGAAAAGGCGCGACAGCATTCGCGGCGTATGATTGGGCCATGGCATTTCCAGACAACATCCTTACGGAAGACGAGACCGTCGTTCGACAGTTCCGACCGCATTGGAGGATGCTGGCCATCCCGGTGCTGTGGGTGCTCGCGGCGATTGCCGCCATCGTGCTGGCCTACCAGGTGATTCCGCCAGAAGACGGCACTGTGGATCTGGCAACCTCAGGAGTGATCCTCTTGGCGTTGGTTGTGCTGGCGGTCGCTCCGGTATTCAAATGGTGGTTCACGATCTACGTCCTCACTACCGAGCGGCTGATCACCCGCACCGGCGTGATTGCTCGCAGCGGTATCGAGTTGCCGCTGCAGAGCATCAACAACGTGATCTTTACTCAAAACGTCCTCGAGCGACTCCTGCAATCAGGGGACCTTCTCATCGAGTCGGCGGGGGAGAGCGGTCAAAGCAGGTTCAGCGACATTCCCCATCCAGAGGAATTCCAGTCGCTGCTCTATCGGACCAGGGAGGAACAGGCCCGCAAGACGGCCACCGAAGAATCGACTATCGCCGCCGACATAATTCGCGACCCGACGGAGCAGCTCGAACGAGCGCGTCGTCTCCACAAAGATGGGGCGCTGACGGACGAGGAGTACGAGACAATGAAGCGATCGATCCTCAGAGATCAAGACTCCTGAAACGCAGGGCCGATAGCCCTGTTCCCGAAACGGCGCTACCCAGGTACATTGTGACCAAGGAGGACGTATGTCTGCTGAGAAGCTCCGTGAATACCTCCTGACCCACGGTGTGCCCTATGAGGTGCACGAACACCCGCTCGCCTATACGACGTCACGCGTCGCCGAAGTTGAGCATGTTTCCGGCAAGGAGATTGCCAAGCCGGTCATTCTCATGGCGGACGACCACTTCGTTATGGCGGTGGTTCCCGGACACAAGCACGTTGACCTCTCCAAGGCCAAGGAGGCCCTTGATTGTGAGAGTCTGCGGCTTGCCGAAGAGTCGGAATTCGCCGATGCCTTCGGGGATTGCGAGCGTGGGGCAGAACCGCCCCTCGGCAACCTCTACGGGATGAAGACGATCGTCGATCTGCGTCTTGATTCGCCCCGGGTTACTTTCCGCGGCGGCAGCCACACACAGACGATCACCATGGGTCTAGAGGACTACCGATCGGCGTCACACGCTGTCATCGGAGACGTCGCCGCCGGCCGCTAGAGCGGACCCGGCGGTCGGTGTGGGGAGGGGGGGTTGTGGCGCGTCAGCTCGAACGTCTGAATCGAGCAACGCACTCGATGTGGAACGTCTGCGGGAACATATCCACCGGTGTCACCCAATCGAGCTCGTATCCGAACTCGTCCAGCAACCCTGCATCCCGGGCCAGGCTTGCCGGATCGCACGACACGTAGACCACCGTGCGAGGGCTGGCTGCGGTGATGGCGTCAACACCGTCGGCGCCGAGTCCCTTGCGAGGCGGATCTGCAATCACCACGTCCCAGTATTCGTCCATCCGTTCGATGGCGTCCTCGGTAGCTGCCCGGATGATCCGGAATTCGCCGATTCCCGCTCTATTCAGGTTTGCGTGCAGGTCTGCGGCAGCAACGTCGTCGATCTCGATGGTGAGGACCCTGCCTGCGGAGCGCCCCACGGTGGCCGCAAAAAGGCCGCCACCAGCGTATGCATCGAGCAGAGTGTCGTTAGCTTCGACGTCGGCCGCTTCGTCCACGAGTCGGACCAGTTCCTCGGCACCGGCGGTGTTGTTTTGGAAGAACGCCGTCCCGGTGATTCGGAAGGGCACGCCGGCGACCGTTTCCTCTATGAAATCGCCTCCCTGCACGATTCGCGATCCGTCGTCTGCCAGCTGCAGGATGTTGCAGCCCCAGGTGGTTGCAGCGTGGCGGGGGACGTCGCCCGCGATGGCAGCCAGAACGTCGCCTGTGGCGACGGAGGTTCGCAGCGTCAGCGCCCGCACGCCGCTGAGGTCGCCCAGATCGGCGAACACGTCTGCGAGGTTGGGGTGGAGTATGTCGCAGTCCGAAAGAGCCACGAGATCGCGCGACCGCCGCTGATGCAACGCCGGCCGTCCTTCTCGGATGCGGTAGTCCATTCGGTTGCGGTAACCGAACGGCTCGCCGGGGGCGACGGTTGGCCTGACCGGTGGATCAACCAGGCCGCCGAGGTGAGCCAGTTGGCCGGCAACGATCGATTGCTTCCATTCCAATTGGGCGCCGTACCCGGCGTACTGCCACTGGCATCCCCCGCAGCGGTCGAAATGCCTGCACCGTGGCGTGACTCTTTCGGGTGAGGGAGAGACGATTTCCGCTAGCTTGATCCTCCCCCAGGATCCCTTGTCGACTTCGATTTCGCCCGTGGCTGTTTCTCCGGGCATGACGCCATCGACAAAAAAAGCCTTGCCCTCGATACGGGCAATAGCCGAACCTCCGTGGGCCATGTCGCGCGGTGTGAATTCCATCGGCTGCAAGCTAACTGAAGCGACATCGCTTGGGGAATCGATGGTGCCCGATTGACTACCCTCCTCGACATGCATGCGTTCCACCAGAACTGGTTCTGGGTCGCCGTCGTCAGCACGGGACTCGTCGGCTTCTGGGGTCTGATTCTCGCCCTGGCAAAGAGAGAAGCACCCCGTTTGTTTGTCTATGCCCGCTGGGCTGCAATGCTTGCCATGGCCGTCCAGGTTGGCGCCGGTCTCGTCCTGTACGGTCGAGGAATCCGACCGGGCAACGGTTTCCACGTCTTCTACGGGGTAGTCATAGTCTTCACCTTTGCCTTCGCCTACATATACCGAGTCCAGCTGGAGAGAAGGCCTGAGTTGGGGTACGGACTCCTGTTGCTGTTCGTTATGGGTCTGGGAATACGCGCTTGGTCGAACGTAGGGTGACGCCGGTCCGTTCCGCCTCGCATTACGATGGCCGACCTGAACCGAGGAGGGACCGTGCTGCTCGAAGGAAAGAGATTCGTCGTTACCGGTGTTCTCACCGACGACTCGATCGCATTCCATGCTGCCCGGGTTGCCCTTGAACAAGGCGCCGAGATCGTTCTAACGGGCTTTGGGAGGGCAATGCGGCTCACTGAACGCACGGCAAAGCGTCTCCCTCATGCTCCGGATGTGATCGAACTGGACATCAATGAGCCGGCGCACATGGATGCACTCGTCGCAGACTTGGAGCAGCGCTGGGGAGCCGTCGACGGCGCGGTCCACGCCATCGCTTTTGCACCGGACGACGCCCTCGGAGGCAACTTCCTCGACACCCCGGCCGAGAGCGCGGCCACAGCGTTCCTCACCTCGGCGTTCTCCTTCAAAACGCTTGCGGCAGGGCTGCGGCCGTTGATGGTGAAAGCCGGCGGCGGCTCTGTGGTAGCCCTCGACTTCGACAACAGCCAGGCCTGGCCATTGTACGACTGGATGGGAGTCGCCAAGTCGGCGCTCCAGTCGGTAACCCGTTATCTCGCAAGGGATCTCGGCGCCGACGGTATTCGAGCCAATGCGGTTTCGGCCGGGCCACTCGCCACCGTTGCCGCCAAATCGATCCCGCAGTTCGAGGTATTCGAGCGGGAGTGGGCGGTCCGCGCTCCTCTTGGTTGGGACGTCGCGGACGGTGGACCGGTGGGCGAGATGGTTGCTCTGCTGCTATCGGACTGGACTCGCATGACCAGCGGAGAGATCGTTCACGTCGACGGCGGCTTTCACGCGATCGCCGCTGGCTCCGAGCCCTCCTGACGGAGCCTGGCGGCCTTGGGTAGCGCAATCGTGAATGTGGCACCGCCACCCGCGGTCGGCTGAAACCACACCCGGCCGCCGATGACTTCTGACAGGCCGCGAACGATGGACAATCCGAGGCCGGTGCCCCCCGCGGACCGTGTGTAGTGGGGGGCGAGCTGGGTGAAACGGTCGAATATGTGGTCGTGTAATTCGTAGGGGATGCCCTCGCCGTGGTCGATGACCGACATCCAGATTTCGTTGCCGTTGACCATGGCGACAATGTCGATGGGGCTCCCGGGCGCATATTTGAGGGCGTTGCCCACGAGATTCGTCAGTATCCGCTGCAGGTGATCCGGGTCGGTTTCGACAGAATCGACCCCCGGTCCCGTCTGCACGTACGTGACCTCCGCCGCATCGGGTATGTGGGCCACAGTGTCCTCGACGAAATCCTGGAGGTGGATGAGCTCCGGACGGACCGGCAGGGCCTTGTTGTCGAGACGCGAAACGACGAGAAGGTCCTCGATGAGTGATCTGAGCCGATTGGCTTGACGGCTTGCGGTGTCGATCAACTGCTGGGCGTTGGGATCAGGGTGAATCAACTGAGGTCTCTGCAGGGTGCTCAGCGATCCGATGATGGCGGTCAGCGGTGTGCGCAACTCGTGGCTGACGACGCTCACAAAATCCGTCTTGAGTTGCGCCAGCTCGATCGCCTTTTGGCTCGTCTCCTGCGCCTCCTCGTAGCGGGCCAACTGGTTCAAGACGAGGGCCGAAGGACCGGCGAGCGACTCGAGCAACGCCAGGTCGCTGATTGTGAAGTGGCTGTCGCGCTTCTCTGCGGTTATCAGCACTCCGATCGGGCGTGATTCGATGCGGAGCGGCACAGCTGCCAGCTCGTGGCTCCCGAGCTCGAGGAGAAAGGCGTCCGCCTCCTCGGCTCGCTCTTCGAGGTCGTTGAAGACGGCCGGTTCGCCACTGGTGAAAACCTGCTGCGCAATGCTCGGCTCCGACAAAGGCAGCGAGTAGCCCTCAGCCCGCAATGTTTGACCCGCCACCCAGATCGGCGACATGACTTCCAGAGCCTCCTCATCACGTCTGTACAGAAGCACAACGCCGACGCGCGATTCGAGGGCGTTGGCGACACGCCCTACCAGTTCGGGCAGCACTTCCGAGAGGTTGCTGCCGACGCCGATGGTGCGAGAGACGTCGTATAGTCGCTGCAATTCCTGTTCCTTCTCCGACAGGAACCGTTCCCGCTCCTCAAACGTATGAACCCGCCGTGCCGCCACTTCGACATGCCGGTGGAGATTGCCGGCGCCGGTAGCTACGAGCCCGGCGACGATGGCGAAAGCTGTGATTCGGGCCGCTTCCGCGTTCTGCGAGAGACCGGAATTGCCGGTCATGACGGCGAACGCTGCCGTTGCCGCGATCGCAACCGCGGCGACGTAGATGCCCCGAAGCGAGATCACGGCCGGCAGGATGACTGCGCCCAGGAACCCGATGGCCACCACGGCACCATCGGCCTCTCTTCCCAGGATGAGCACAGCCATGATGATGAGAGTCGACCAGAAGAGGATGACCAGATCGGCCACGAGCGACTGAAGGACCCTTCCCCAGGGGGCGACCGACAGCACGATGAGGGCGATACCAAATATGGGGAAAGCATCACTCCAGAAAGGCGTGTCCGCTTGGAAACGGGCGATAGCCACTGCGAAATAGGCAACCCAAGACAGAACGAGAGCGAGGTATACCGCTCTCACCCGATGGCGAATTGGGGGCATTTCAGTCGTCAAAGCAGTTTCCCGACGTCTGACTCCTTTGGTCTGCCGTCACGGTAACCTCTCCACATGGCTCGTGTGCTCTTGTTGTTCGGCGGCAGGTCGGAGGAACATGAGGTCTCTTGTTCCTCATCGGTCGCTGTACTGGACGCGTTGAGGGATGCTGGACATCAGGTTATCTCCGTCGGAATCGATCGGACGGGATCATGGTTTCTCGCCGATCAAACGCGGCGGCCGATGGTTGCCGAAGGACGTCCCGTCTCCATTCGTGTTCCCGAGGGTCGTCTTCTCTCCGGGGGTGATGAGATTGAGTTCGACGTAGCCTTCCCGGTCTTGCATGGTCCTTACGGTGAGGACGGCACGATTCAAGGCCTGTTTGAGATGATCGACGTTCCATACGTTGGTTGCGGGGTGGCAGCGTCGGCTGTTGCGATGGACAAGGATTTTGCAAAGCAGCTGTTCACCCAGCAGAGGATCCCTACATCTCGTTGGGTCGCCCTTCTCGCTGAGGACATGGCCGATTCGGTGGGCACGGTCGATGGGATCGTTCGGAAGATCGGCTTGCCGGCCTTCGTGAAACCGGCGGAACTCGGGTCTTCCGTCGGAGTGGCAAAAGCCGAAACCGAAGCGGACCTCGAGGATGCGATCGAAAGAGCATTCAAGCTCGGCCAGAAGGTCATCGTCGAAGAATTCATCGACGGCCGGGAGATCGAGGTCGCAGTTTTGGGCGGTCCCCGTGCCTCGGTGGCGGGGGAGATCGTCATCGAGGGCGATTGGTACGACTACGACTCCAAATACAACGACGAATCAAGCAGGTTTGTTGCTCCGGCACGATTGACGCCGCCCCAATCCCGCACCGTCAGGGAGTTGGCCGAAAGAGCCTTTGCCTCTCTCGGGTGCAAAGGATTGGCGCGCGTCGACTTCTTCCTGGAGGACAAGAGCGACGCGTTCCTCATCAACGAGGTCAACACAATGCCGGGTTTCACTCCGATTTCCGGCTTTCCCACGATGTGGCAGGCGAGCGGGATGACCTACGGCGAACTGTGCGACGAGTTGGTACAGCTGGCGTTGCGCGGCGAATAGGGGCCACTCGCCGGCTCACGGATTGGGCGAGAAGCTAGAGCTTCACCACCGGGCAGGTGAGTGTTCGCGTGATGCCTTCTACGGCCTGGATGCGGGCAACGACTAACTTGCCCAACGAGTCGACATCTTCCGCCTGGGTGTGTACAACGGCATCGTAGGGGCCGGTCACTGCCTCGCTCGAGGTGACACCAGCAATCTCCGCGATCCTCTTCGCAACCTCAGCTGCCTTGCCGACTTCCGTCTGAATCAGAACGTATGCCTCAACCATGGGGCCTCCTCGTCGGTTTCACCTGATCCGATGATACCGCGGGGGAGCGCCGTTCGGTCTACTTGCCGTCCGCGCCGAATCTGAGATTGCCCGCTACCAGGGCACCGTCCTGCTCGGTAGCGTCGAATACCACTCGCTGACCCTGGCGCAGCATGCGAAACAGGGAACCTTCGAGCGATCCGGGACGGAGCAACACCTCGCGCTCATCGGCGTCGCTGAGAATGATGCCTACGCCTGTTTTGGGATCGAAAACCTTGACTACACCCTGCACGGCTAGGCCTTTTCGACCTTGCCTGCCTTGATGCAGGACGTGCACACGCGGATGCGCTTGCTGTTGTTGCCGTGGCGCACGCGCACGCGTTGAATGTTCGGCAGCCAGCGGCGGCTAGAGCGCTTGTGCGAGAAACTGACTTGCTTTCCGACCCACGGCTCTTTGCCGCAGACCTCACAACGATATGACATGACGGGGAAACCTCCTGAGGCGGCGGCGGAGTGTACCAGCGTTTCCGCCCCGCCGAATGAGCCGTAAGGGTAGTAAACCACGGCATCGAAGCGAACTCGGCTCCGTCAATGCACCGACCAGGTCCGAATATCGTCCTGTGAGAGCCCGGTCGGTGATACTTTCTGGGCATGGCAGGCAGATCTCTCGCATACCTCACGGAACTTCCCCCCGATCTCGTCAAGGGCATCGGGCCCCGCAGCGTCAAGCGGCTTAGTGACGCCGGCATCGAATCGGTTGCGGATCTGTTGCTGCATGTTCCCCGTCGCTACCTGGATAGATCCCAGCTCTTCGATCTCTCCGCCGTGCCCCTTGCAGAGGAGGTAACGGTGGGTGGCACCGTGCTCAGCGTGCGAAAACGTCGCATTTCGCGCAATCGCACCATGATCGACGCCCAGATAACCGACGGTACCAACGTCATGACTGCCGTTTGGTTCAACCCCTACATCAAGGTCGCTGAAGGTTCGGAGGTGATCCTGTCTGGTAAGGCGGAACGATTCCGCGGTCGGCTTCAGATGAAGAGCCCGGATATGGCTCGTCTCGACCTGGGCGATTCTCTGCTTGTCGGGCGGGTTGTGCCGATTCATCCGTCTGCAGGAGGGCTTTCGCCAACGAAGATGAGAGATGCGATCCACAATGCGCTCGGCAGGTCACGTCCGGTCACCGAGGTCCTTCCCGCCGAGATGCTCCTCCGGCAGGAACTAGTTGGCCGCGATCAGGCGATGACCGACATTCACTTCCCCGAAGCGAGTTCGGACGTCGAGCCGGCGCGTCGGCGGCTTGCGTATGACGAACTGTTCCGGCTGGAGATAGCACTTGCATTGCGCAAGCGCCGCCAGGTCGACGAAGCCACCGGTGTTGTACATGATGCAGATGCCCCGGTCGTCGGCTCGTTCGTGAGTGCGCTTCCATACGACCTCACCGGGGCGCAGCATCGTGCAATCGAGCAGATCCAGGGGGATATGACATCGGCTCACCCGATGCATCGCCTGCTTCAGGGAGAAGTCGGATCGGGGAAGACCGCAGTTGCCGTGGCGGCGCTCCTCACCGGGATCCAAAGTAACTACCAGGGTGCGGTTATGGCTCCAACTGAAGTGCTTGCCGAGCAGCACTACCTGGGCATACGCGGCATGTTGGCGGACGCCGACCTGGCCCCGGAGGCCATCGATCCGCTCGGAAACGCGGGAACCGGCAGCCTGTTCGAATCGGAAGAGCGGACCGATCGCGGTGTGCGTATGGCGCTGCTGACATCGAACAATGCCGAGGTCAATTTCCTCCCTGCCGGGACGGCAAAGCGATCCGACGTACTCTCCTGGATTTCAGATGCCGAGGTTGATCTGGTCGTAGGAACCCATGCCCTTATCCAGGAGGGTGTTGACTTCGCCCGCCTCGGGATCGCGGTGGTGGACGAGCAGCATCGATTCGGGGTTTACCAGAGGGTCCAGCTGCGGGAGAAGGCTGAGGGCTACGACCCCGATCTCCTCATCATGACGGCGACACCTATACCGCGTACGCTGGCTATGACTCTGTACGGGGATCTGGACGTTTCGGTACTCGATGAGATGCCACCGGGACGCCTGCCGGTTCGCACGATCCACAAGAGGAAAGATCAGCTCGATCTCGATGATGTCTACTCCATCGTTCGCAATGAAACAGCGATGGGACGGCAGGCCTTCGTTGTTTGTCCTCTTGTCGAAGACAGTGATGCGCTCGAGGCGGCATCGGCGACCACCGAGTACGAGCGCCTGCAGAAGGTGTTTCCAGAACTCGAGCTCGGGCTCATCCACGGGCAGCTCCGGCCCTCGGACAAGGACGGGGTAATGCAGAGATTCCGTGACGGGGAGATCGATGTTCTCGTGGCTACGACCGTCATCGAGGTCGGGATCGATGTTTCCAACGCGACGGTGATGGTGATTGAGGATGCCGACAGATTCGGCCTGAGCCAATTGCATCAGCTGCGGGGCCGGGTGGGTCGTGGAGCCGACCAGGCAACGTGTGTCCTCGTCGCCGACCCGACGACGCCTGAGGGCGAGGAACGAATTGCGGCGATGGTGGCAACGACCGACGGGTTCCGCTTGGCTGAAGAGGACCTTCGGATTCGGGGGCAGGGTACGGTCTTCGGAGCCAAGCAGGCGGGGGCAAAGGACCTGAGACTGGCCGACATCCTCCGAGATACCGACTTGCTCATTGCTGCCCGCGAGGAGGCGTTTGCGATGGTCGCCGGCGATCCCGAGCTGGACGGCCACCCCCTCATCCAGGAAGAGGTGCAAGCCATGCTTGGTGAGGATGTCGCCTGGCTGTTCCGATCATGAGGATCATTGCGGGTCTGGCCAAGAGTCGACGTCTCGTCGCCCCGCGTGGAGACACGACGCGACCGATGACGGACCGAATGCGCGAGTCCCTGTTCTCTTCTATTGCCGCCCGTCTGCCCAACGCCCGGGTTCTAGATCTCTACGCTGGGAGCGGTTCGATGGGTCTGGAGGCGCTGAGCCGGGGTGCGGAGTCGGCGGTATTCGTTGAGAAGGACCGCGCCGCACTCGACGCATTGCGGGCAAATCTCGACGCGATCGGCTTGGGTGGGACGGTAGTTGCGTCCGACGTGGACGCGTACCTGGTGCGGTGCGCGCAGGTCTTTGGCATTGCATTCGTTGACCCTCCGTATGCGGTCCCGCTAGCGTCCGTCGTGGAGACAGTCGACAAGTTGTCTCCGCTGTTGACGCAAGGTGCGGTTGTCGTAGTGCATCGGAGGTACGGGGACGACCTGCCTTCCAGGCTCGGGGATCTTGTCCTCGTCGACCAGAGACGATTCGGGGGCGCCGAACTGTGGCGCTATGAGAAGGAGTAGACGTGGTAGCGGCGTTGGTACCGGGGAGCTTCGACCCCCCAACAAATGGCCATCTCGACGTCATCGAGCGATGTGGCAACCTTTTTGACCGTGTGCTGGTTGCCGTGGTTCGCAATCCCACGAAGGCACCCATGTTCTCGACCGACGAGCGGATAGAGATGCTCGAGGCATGCACCGCGGCGTGGGACAACGTGGACATCGGATCGTTCTCGGGACTTCTCGTCGACTACGCCGATCGGGAGGACATAGACGTCATCGTCAAAGGTCTGCGAGCGATTACCGACTTCGACTACGAGTTCCAGATGTCGCAGATGAATAGGCACCTTTCGGGGATTGTGACGCTTTTTGTGGCAACCAAGGCAGAATACGGTTACTTGTCGTCCTCGCTGGTCAAACAAGTTGCGGGTCTGGGCGGCGCAATCGACAAGCTGGTACCACCGATCGTTGCCGCGGCAATAGAAGAACGGGTCAACCATGACTGACAAGCCTCAGAAAGAGCCACCTCCGATTCCGGGTCATGTGCTCGACATCGTCGAACAGTCCCAGGCAGACACCAGAGCGGCCCTCGATCAGCTAATCCTCGAGGTGGAGGCTGCCAAGAACGTGCCGCTTTCCAACAGCGTGATGCTCCCTCGTGAGGAGTTCATCGAGCGGATGCGGGCTATCCGATCCGCCGTCGATCGTCTTCTCGGCGAAGCAGTCGACGGCCTTCCCGACGAGTTGCGCGCTGCCCGCTGGATGGTGCGGGAGCGAGAGGCGTATATCGCCCGGACCAACGAGAAGGCGCGTGAGGTCCTGGAAAAGGCAAAGACTCGTAGCGACAAACTGGTCTCTGAGAGCTACATCGTTAGCGAAGCCGTTGAGGAAGCCAATACGCTGGTGCGCAATTCCGAGAAGGAAGCCGAACGCATCCGGCTCGAGGCCGAGGACGTAGCCGAACGGTCGCTGTCCGAAGCAGAGGCGGTGCTCGGTGAGCTGCTCCGGTACGTTCAGGAGTCAAGGGCTGCACTTCACGAGCCGCTGCCACCGGCCGACGAAGTTCCGATCTCCGAGTAGCGCGCATGAATAGCCCGTTTGCCTTCCATGTGGCTGATCTCCGCTCGGGACGAGCCGAACCCCGCGATATCTCCGCAGAGGTGTCGGTCTCGTGGAAAGTCGAGCTCTCCCGGGTGATGCCCGAGCCGCCCCTTCGCTTCGATTTCGAGCTCTCACCGGTTGGTGGGGGGATTGCCGTTATCGGAGATATCGAAGCTGTTGTCGAGCATCGATGTCACCGGTGCCTCACCGAATGGGAGGAGGAAGTCGTTCGCAACGTGGGGCAGTTGATCACCGTCGCGGGCGATGATGAGGACGCCGACTACCTGCTGGACGGCGACGCCTATGACTTCGAAACAATGATCCGTGATGAGCTCATACTCGACCTTCCAATCGCTCCTCTCTGCCGCCCAGACTGTGAGGGACTTGTTGATGAGGCCGGAAGCGACTTGAATACAGACCTCTCCGAAGACGAGCGTGGTGAAAACTCGCCCTTTTCGGTTCTCAAAGACCTGTTGGATACGGGGGATTGACCCCCCAAGAAGGACGAGACTCCCATGGCGGTCCCAAAGAAAAAGATGTCGCGCTCCCGCACCCGGCGGCGCAAGGCAGGTTGGAAGGTCAGCGCTCCGGCAACGGTCGCGTGCCAGCGTTGCGGTTCGCAGCACCTCCCGCACCGCGTCTGCAACGAATGCGGCACCTACGACGGACGCGAAGTACTAGACGTCGAGTAAAACGGAGCCGGTGACGTGCCCACCATCGCGATCGATGCCATGGGTGGCGACAACGCCCCTCTGGAGATCGTGCACGGCGGCATAGACGCCGCTCGGGCCGGTCACGATGTCGTCCTGGTGGGCGACGCGGCAAAGATCGAGCCCATACTCGTTGAGGCGAGCTTCCGTCTCCCCATCGTTCATGCCTCCGAGCAGGTTGAGATGTCGGAGGATCCGGCGATCGCAATACGTGAGAAGCGTGACGCCTCGATCCTGGTCGCCGCTCGCCTTATCAAGAGCGGAGACACCGATGCCCTGGTCTCGGCCGGTTCCACGGGGGCGGCCCTCACCGCTTCCGTGTTCGCCATCGGCCGCCTCAAAGGAATCTCGCGCCCGGCCATCGCTTCATACTTCCCGACCGGCGCCGTCGTCCTCGACATGGGAGCCAATCTCTCGTGTCGTCCCGACGACCTCGCTCAGTTTGCCGTCATGGGCGCAGCTCTAGCACGTACCCACTACGGGATGGAGAAAGCGTCGGTGGGCCTGCTCAACATCGGGTCGGAGGCCGGCAAGGGCCGGGTGTTGGAGAGAGAGGCCTATGACCTGATCGCCGCAATACCCGGCATCGATTTTGTGGGGAACGTCGAAGGTACCGAGCTTGCTCGCTCGGCCGCAAACGTGATCGTCTGTGACGGATATACCGGAAACATCCTTCTCAAAACGGCAGAAGGCACCGCCAAGTTGGTGTTCCAGTATGTGCTGGAGGCGGTGTCCGCGCCGGAATACGCAGAGGCGGTTGCCACTCTGGCTCCGGCGATCATGGGCCTGAGGGACAGACTGAATCCCGAGCGCGCCGGTGGCGCTCACCTCCTCGGAGTACGCGGTGTTGTCGTGGTGACGCACGGTTCTTCGTCTCGTCTTTCGATCTCATCAGCCGTAGAAACGGCGGCGGAGGCCGTCGACCGGGGGTTGACCGACCTCATTGCCGCGGGGCTGGCGAACAGTAAGGGTCTGTCTTGAGTCCTCGAACCGGGGTCGAGAGGGCCCTCGGCTATAGGTTCGAATCGGAGGAGTTAGTCGAGCTGGCACTGACTCACCGGTCCTATGCAGCCGAGCACGGTCTCGAGGTTTCCTACGAGCGGCTCGAATTCCTCGGTGACGCCGTGCTCCAACTGGCGGTCACTCGCCATCTGTATGACACATACGATGACCTCGCCGAAGGCGAGCTGGCCAAAATCCGCGCGGCCGTTGTCAACAAGCGGACGTTGGCAGGGATCGCCCGCACACTGGGCCTCGGCGCTTCGATTCTTCTCGGGCAGGGGGAGGAGACTTCGGGTGGTCGGGACAAGGATTCGATCCTGGCGGACGTGGTGGAGTCATTGTTGGGGGCGGTCTATCTCGACGGCGGCTATGAACCAGCATCGCGCTTCGTTCTCGAGAACTGGGTTCCATTCATCGAGGACCGTGCCGCCGCACCGGGACGCCGGGACTACAAGACCCGCTTGCAGGAAACGTTGGCTAGAGATGGCCTCACCCCACGCTACGAGATAATTGAATCCGGCCCGGATCATGCCAAGGCGTTTCGCGCCGACCTGTGGGTCGACGACGAATTGCGCGCCACCGGCGAAGGAAGCTCCAAGAAGAGAGCCGAGCAGGACGCCGCCCGTGAAGCCACGGAGAAGCTCGACACCTCCGGGCGCGGATAGTGCCGGAACTCCCCGAGGTCGAGACGACACGACGCAGCGTGGCGGCGGCGATCGAGGGGACGCAGATTGTCGCCACTGCCGTTGCTCGCGACCGGATGTTGCGTCGCCAGCCCAATCCGCGCGACTTCTCTCGTAGGCTGGCCGGCCGCACGATTGTCGATGTGGGTCGGCACGGCAAGTTCCTGATGGCGACTCTCGACAACGACATCGTATGGGTGACACACCTCGGCATGTCGGGACGGGTCAGCCTGACGCCGAGCGACGCTCCGCTGGTGGGCCACTCCAATGTTGTTGTGTCGGTGGACACCGGCTCGGATTTTCGGTTGATCGATCCGCGGACCTTTGGCTTCGTTGCCGCATACACCCCGGAGGAGCTGGCTGAGTCGACAATCGGTGCGCTTGGTCGTGACGCGTTGAACGACCTGCCGAGGAGCGCCGAGTTGCAGCAGTTGCTGAAAGGTCGATCTGCGCCGATCAAGGCGTTGCTTCTCGACCAGCGGGTCCTCGCCGGTATCGGCAACATCTATGCAGACGAATCCCTGCATCGCGCTGCCATTGCCCCGCATCGGGCCGGCGGCTCGCTTGCGAGAGCGGATGCGGTGCGGTTGCGGCGAGCGATCAAAACGACGCTGGACCACGCGCTTCGGTACGGCGGAACTTCGCTCGATGACCTTGCCTACTTGCTGCCGGACGGCCGAACGGGTGAGTACATCGATCGGCTCCGAGCCTACGGGCGGGAAGGCGAGAGGTGCGGGCGGTGCAAGGGCACCATCGTGCGGGACACGATACGCGGGCGGAGCTCGTATTGGTGCCCGGATTGTCAGGACAGCGGCGGGTCTGGCGAAGCCTCCGATTTGTGATGGAGCCGGGATCATGAGCGCCGGACCCGCCGTGACCAAGTTCTCCGAAATGGTGTGGATAATCACACCAGTGTCATTTGCTTGGTAAGCTCAGTCCACCGTGTTTCTCAAAACGTTGTCTCTCGCCGGGTTCAAGTCGTTCGCCGACCGCACCCGCCTCGATTTCGAGGCGGGGGTCAACGTGGTGGTTGGCCCCAACGGCACCGGCAAGTCGAATCTGCTCGATGCCCTGGCGTGGGTGATGGGAACCCAGGCCACCAGGGTCCTGCGTACCGAGAACATGGAAGATGTGATCTTTGCCGGCACGGCAACCCGCCCCGCCCTCGGTCGGGCTGAAGTGACCGTTACCTTTGACAATTCGGACGGATTCCTGCCTGTGGGTCTGAACGAAGTTCGGATGACCCGGCGCCTCTACCGCGATGGAAGCTCGGAGTACGAGCTGAATGGGGCGCCTTGCCGGCTGCTCGATCTGCACGAGCTCCTGTCAGACGGCGGGGTGGGGCGCAGCCAGCACGTCCTGGTCGGTCAGGGGCAGATAGGAACGATTCTCAACGCCAGGCCTAGCGAGCACAGGGCCGTCATTGAAGAGGCAGCGGGCGTCACGAAGCACAAGAGCCGCAGGGATCGCTCAGTACGTCGTCTCGAGCAGACGGAGATCGATCTCGACCGCCTCAACGACATCCTCGATCAGCAGAAGTCGAGGCTGCGTCCTCTGAAGCGCCAAGCGAACGCAGCGGCCCGCCACGGTTCAGTCAGGGCGGAGATCAAAGCTCTTCATCTCTGGATAGGCGGAGAGAAGCTGCGTGACCTGCAATCCCGCCAGGAAACGTCCACGGTCGAGCATGAGCGACTCGCCACAGCTGTTGCCCGCGATGGATTGGAATTGGATGCTCTCAATGTTCAGCTCGGCTCCCTGCGTGGGGAGGCGGGCGATGTCGGGCGAGCGCTAGAGCGCGACACCTCGGCCGTTGCCCGGCTGGAGACGGTGGCCGAGAGGTTCCGTAGGATCGGGCTGGTTGCCCGGGAGCGCCGCTTCTCCCTCGAAAGCAAACAGCAGGGGGCGGGAGAGCGCCGGCGCGATCTCGAGATCGAGCTCGAACAGCTCGCACAGGAGATTGCCGCAGCCCGCACGGCTGAAAGCACCGCAGCTGATCTTGCGGAACGTCGCGAAACCGCCCTCAGCCAGCTCGAAGACGAGGAGCGATCCCTCGCCGAGCAGAGCCAATTACCTGCGGAGGGAATCGTCGCCAATCTCAGAGGGGATCTTCGTTCCCTGGAGAATGCCGCAGAGAGAGACGCCCGCGAGTCGGAAGCCTTGACCCGGCGTCGGGAGCTGGTCGAGACCCGACTAGCCGAAGAGCAGCAGAACGCTGCCACCCTCATCGAGGCGATCCAGGAAACAGACGAAGCCACTGGGGTGGTCCAGCCCGAGTTCACCGCGACGGCCCAGGCGGCGGGCGTCTCCCGCGAGCGCCTTGATAGCACCCGGGCTCAGCAGCAGGAAAGCCAGATATCGGTTGCCGCGGCGCAGGCGAGGGTCGAGGCTCTGCAGAGCGCTCTCGACGGACTGGTCGACTCGGAGCTTCGCGAGCGAGCTTTGGCCACGGAAGGCGTAGTTGGGGCGTTGGTGGGACGGCTCGACGTGCCTCCCGATCTGGCTGTAGCGGTTGATGCCGCTCTTGGTGAGTGGAGCGACGCCCTGGTCGTGTCGGATGAGCAGGCCCTGGGTACGGTGACGGCGGCAATCAAAGGCCAGGCTTCGGGAGGTCTTGGTCTTGTCGCACCGGCAGACTCAGGAACGCCGAAGGCCCCCGCGGTTGCGGCCGAGTGGGGAGTCGATGCACTGATAGATCGTCTCGGGCCCAATGCAGACGGGTCGCTTGCCGCAAAGGTCCTCGGTGACGTCGTCATCGCCGAGGGGTGGACGGCGGGCTGGCGTATCGCTTCTGAGCATCCAGGCATCAAGGCGGTCACCCCGGAGGGGGACGTCATCACTGCAACCGGCATCCGTGTGGCCCACCCGGACGGAGCGGGTCCGGCGGCTCTAGAGGCGGCAGAAGTCGCGCTCGAGCAGGCCAAGATCGATCTCGCCCGCGCCAACGCCCTGGCGGCAACCGCCGAGCGTGATTTTGCGGACCATCGGGAGAGTGAGCGCACAGCGCTCGAGGCTCTGGAGGAGCTCGAGGCCCGTCTCGCCGGTCACACCGAGGCGCTTGCGCTCAACGAGCGGGCCCAATCTGTCAGCGGTGAAGAACTCGACCGAATCGAAACCAGGGCCTCCGGGATAGCTTCAGCAGTCGCCGGACGGCAGGATCGCCTCAACGAGCTACGCACTCGAATCGAGGAGTTCGAGGGCGAAGAAAGGTCGCGCCAGGAGGCATGGGAAGCCCTCAACCGGCGCCGCGACGAAGTAGGGCGACGTCGAGCGGAGGCGAGGCGACTGCGGGAGCAGGTGGCGGCAGACCTCGCCGGAGCCGGGGAACGGCGACGACTGCTCGAGAACAGGATGGAGGCGGCCGGGTCCGAACTGGTTGCCGTCGATGACAGTCCGGTCGATCCCGAAGCCATCGGGCGGCTGCGTCGCATCGAAAGTGATGCCTCGAGGTTGCTCGACGTCGTCAAGGACCACATCGACACGCTGCGGGAGCGGCAACGGCGCCTCCGGGCCGAGATGAGCGATGCCGATGAGCGGCTCACGGAAGCGCACGGTCGGCAGAACGAACTGGAGCAAGCGATGACGCTGGCGAAGGACCGCATCTCTTCCCTTGCGATCGAACTTGCCGAGATTGCAGTCCGCCAGGAGACCACTGCGGAAGGCCTGCGACGAGATGCAGATGTTTCCGAGGAGGCCGCTCTGGCGGCACCTCTACCCGAGCTCGAGGACGGGTCCGACGCCCAACAGCGATTGGCAACGCTCGAGGCGCAGCTGCGCCGCATGGGCCCGATCAATCCGCTGGCCGCTCAGGAATACGAGGAGCTGGCCGCAAACGTGGATCTTCTCGAAAGCCAGTTGGCAGACCTCGAAGAGTCGCGAGCCGAGTTGCGCAAGGTCATCAAAGCCCTAGATGGTGAAATGGCGACCATGTTCCAGGCCGCCTTCGAGGAGATTTCCGAATACTTCGAGGAGAACTTTGCCCTGGTGTTTCCCGGCGGCAAGGGCCGGCTCACACTTACGGATCCCGACCAACCCCTCGAGACCGGGGTTGACATCGAGGCGCAGCCTCACGGCAAGAAGGTTGGAAAGCTCAGCCTGCTATCCGGCGGAGAGAAGTCATTGGCTGCCCTCGCCTTCCTGTTCGCCGTCTTCCGTGCCCGTCCTTCGCCGTTCTACGTCCTCGACGAGGTAGAAGCTGCGCTTGATGACGCCAACCTGCGACGTTTCCTTCGTCTCGTTCGCACGCTCCGTGAAAGCGCCCAGGTGATCATCATCACCCACCAGCAGCAGACAATGCAGGCGGCCGACATCCTCTACGGAGTCACCATGGAGCCGGGCGAGTCGTCGCAGGTCATCGCCAAGCGCATCCACGAGCACGCGGTGTAGTCCCCAGCTGCCGGTATACCGGCAGGGTTTACGCAAGATTGTCACTGGGAACGGGAGAGAGGGGTCGGCGTGCGTGCCGCCGGGCACTAACCTGCGCCTGATTCTGACCGCCCTGGAGGGCTCTTCACATGGAATGGTTGTACATAGTCATCGCGCTCGTGTTGGTCGCGGCGGTTGCCTTTTGGTTCTTACGCGTCCGGGGCGCCGACAGGTCTGCGCCGACGGCGGCACCGCCAAAGATACCGACGGCGCCCGCACCGTCGAAAGGTCTGCGCGACCGGCTGGCCAAGACGAGGGAGGCCCTTTCCGGCCGTCTATCCGGCGTGTTCAGCCGATCCGGGTTCGATGCCGATTTCTGGACAGACATCGAGGACTCGCTGGTTGCGGCAGACGTTGGGGTCGGTGCGGCAAGCGGCGCAGTCGAAGCTGTCAAACGCCAAAATCCCGAGGATCCGTCTGCGGTGCGCGGCCTGCTTGCCGCCGAGCTTGTCGCGCAGCTTGCTGCCGCCGATAGGCATCTCGAGGTGTCGGGCAACCCTTCAGTGGTGCTGGTTGTCGGCGTCAACGGGAGCGGCAAGACAACGACGATCGCCAAGCTGGCCGACCAGCTCAACACCGCCGATCGACCCGTTCTTCTCGGCGCTGCAGACACCTTCCGGGCCGCGGCCGCCGATCAGTTGAAAGCCTGGGCCAATCGCATTGGCGTTGACATCGTGGCAGGGGAGAGCGGCGCCGATCCGGCCTCCGTCGCCTACGACTCGTTCCACGCCGCCAAGGCCAGAGGAGCAGGTGTCGTCATGGTTGATACCGCGGGACGGCTGCACTCCAAGTCGAATCTCATGGACGAGCTGGGCAAAGTCGCTCGAGTGCTGCGGCGAGAGGCAGGTGAGCTCGACGAGGTTCTGCTCGTGCTCGACGGCACGACCGGCCAGAACGCTATTGGCCAGGCGAAAGCCTTCACCGACGTCGTCGGCGTGACCGGTATCGTCCTTACGAAGCTCGATGGAACGGCTCGCGGCGGAGTCGCCATCGCCGTCGAGCAAGAGCTCGGGATCCCCGTGAAGTACATCGGAGTCGGGGAAGGCGTCGAAGACCTGATACCGTTTGAACCGGAGGCCTTTGTCGACGCCCTCCTAGGAGCATGAACGACTTCGCCGATTTGTACCAACAGGCTCGCGACGCCGCCGCAAACGCCTATGCGCCCTACTCCGGATTCCACGTCGGCGCAGCTCTCGTGGCCGAGGACGGCCGCGTCTTCACAGGATGCAATGTTGAGAACGCTGCATACGGTTCCGGGATCTGTGCTGAGGGCAACGCCATCAGCAGCGCGGCAGCCGGAGGGGTACGGAAGATCGACTCAGTCATTGTCGCCTGCCTCGATGCAGGCGAGTGCTACCCGTGCGGTAACTGTCGTCAGCTGATGCGGGAGTTTTCGGTGGACACCGTTGTGGTTCAGGACGGAAACGGAGCCCTTCGCGTCCATGATTTCGGCGAGATATTGCCCCATTCTTTCGGGCCCGAATCTTTGGACAATCTCCCAACGAATCGCTAAGTCGGCCACTCTGAGTAGCCGATAGTGGGGGAATGGGAAATAGACGCGGTCGTGATTTCATCGAGGGTTGGCTGAGTCCATGGACCCGTAACCTGATGTTGGTGATCGGCTACGGCCTTGCTGCCGTGAGTCTGCTCACCATCCGGGCGGGAATCGTGGGCAACGATGTCACCCTGATCGTTTCCGGAATCACGATCGGATTCTTTGGGTGGCTCCTGTCAGCGCTGATGCCGGATCCGCTCCCAGCTCCCCGCAAGCGGCTGCGCAAGCGCGCCGCCATGTTGGCCCGCGTTGGAGGGCACCAACTGCCGTAGACGACAGTTGTGTTGGAGAAGGGCGGGATTCAAGCGCGCCCTGGACCTTGTTGAACCGCACCTGTTTACGATCCCGACTGCGACCACTGTGCGCGCACGACTCCCCGCTCCGCCCGTAGCGGAAAGGTCATGGGCATCAACCGACTAACGGTTCTCCAAAGCGGCATTCAACGCAGGCATGACCTTGTGGACGTCACCGACGATCCCCAGGTCTGAGACCGAGAAGATCGGTGCCTCCGGGTCCTTGTTGATTGCGATTATCAACGAGGAGTCCTTCATGCCGACCAGGTGCTGCATGGCGCCGCTGACCCCGCAAGCGATGTACACATCGGGTTTGACGGTCTTGCCCGTCTGGCCGATCTGCAACGAGTACGGAACCCAACCGGCGTCGACTACCGCTCTGGTGGCACCAACTGCGCCTCCCAGCAGAGAGGCAAGGTTGGCCACCGGCTCCCACTTCTCCGCGGCCCCGCCCATGCCACGGCCACCGCCGATGACGATGGCGGCCGCCTCGAGATCGGGGCCCTCGCTCTCCTCGACGTGCCGCTCGAGTACTGATGCCCCACCCGGATGGCCAACGTCAGGAGTAGGCACCGCGGTCACCCCCGGAGCGCCGCCACCGTTCTGTTCCGCAGGGAACGCTTTGGGTCGGGCCACAACGATCACCGGTCCCGCAGTTGCCGCGGTAACTACGCGGGTAGTGCCACCCAGGATCTCGTTTGTCACGAGAACTTCTTCCCCGGATGGGTCGATCTCGACGGCGTTTGCGAGCACCGGGCACCCGGTCCGTGCGCTGAGCCGTCCGGCGACGTCACGATCTGTGCTGCTCATGCCAAAGAGAACGATGTCGCTCTCGCCGACCAATCCGGCAAGAGCCGCTGCGGCTGCCGCCGCCGGCAGCCGATCACCGACATCGAGGTGATGGACTGCCGATGAACCATGGTCACCCAGTTGGGTGAACGCCGTATCGCTGCCGGCGCCGACGTAGAACACCTGGACGTCGCCCCAACCGCGAGCCTTGGTGAGCAGCTCGAGTGCCGAGGGGCTCGCATTGCCGTTCTGTTCTTCGCAAAAGACCCAGGTAGTCATCAAATCACCTTCGCTTCTTCGAGCTTCTCGATGATCTTGAGATAGCCCTCGCCTTCGTCCTCCACAATCTCGCCGGCCTGGCGGGCCGGGACCGGCTCTACCGAACGGATAACCTGCTGCGCCGTCGGGCTGACCCCGAGATCGGCGCAGGTCTTGGTGTCCACTGGTTTCTTCTTCGCCTGCATAATTCCTTTGAAATTCGGATACCGTGGTTCGACGACCCCGGAAGTTACCGTCAGTAGAGCCGGCAGCGGGGCCTCCGAATCTTGTCCCCGTCGTGGTCCACCTTGCGGGCGAATGTCAAGCCGGGAACGTCGAGCAATTCAGCCAGTTGCTGCGGCATCACACCGGCATAACCGTCGGTGGATTCCGTGCCCGCGATGACCAGGTCGAATCCATCCTCGGCGATGGCGGCTGCGAGCACCCGGGCAGTAGTCAAAGCATCCGATCCACGCAGCGCCTCGTCGTCGATGATGATGGCGCGATCGGCTCCCATTGCCAGCGCCTGACGGATACCTTGAAGCGTTCCGGACGGCGACATCGACACCAGCGTGACGGTCGCATCCTCTCCGATTGCTTCGGCAAGCTGGAGGGCGACCTCCACCCCGTACCGGTCTGTGTCGTCGAGCACCTGATCGTTGGGGCGGACAACAAAACCTGTGTCCGGCTCCAACTCATACGGTGCTGCCGGATCAGGAATCTGCTTGACGCAGACTGCAATCTTCATGTGTGACATCTCCTCGAGCCGCAATTGCCGCGATGTTACGGCGTCTCGGGTGCTGTACGAAACCAGAACGACCGCCCACGGATCGGGCGTGGGGTTGCGATTGGGTCGTGGAGAATCACGCCGGGTCGGCGACCAAACGTGGAAGCAGCCTGTCGACCAACTCGGTGAACTTCGACTTTGCCAGTTCGGCCGCCTCCTGCACCTCTTTGTGCGTCACCGGCTGATCGCTGGCGCCGGCCGCAAGATTGGTTACGAGCGAGATCGCCCCGACCCGGCGCCGCATGTGGGCGAGCGCGATCGCTTCGGGAACTGTCGACATGCCTACCAGGTCACCTCCGAGGCGCCGTACCAGTTCGATCTCCGCGGGAGTCTCGTAGCTGGGCCCGGTGAACCAGGTGTACACGCCCTCTTGGTAGGAGACGCCGGCCTCCTCGTAGGCGGCAATCATCTCGCTCCGCAATCCGCGGCTGTAGGCATCGCTGACGTCCGGGAAGCGGGTCCCGAGCCGCTCATCATTTGGTCCGTGCAGCGGGTTTTGGCCGGTGAAGTTGATGTGGTCCTTGATAGCGACGAGATCTCCGACCGCCAGTCCCTTTGTTACGCCGCCGGCGGCATTTGTGAGGAAGACCGTGTGGCATCCGGTGAGAGCCGCGGTCCGGACGCCAAAAACCACATCGAAGAGGCTCCAGCCTTCGTAGAAGTGAACTCTCCCTGAGAACACGAGGGCGCCGCGGCCCCCCACATCGATCGAGTAGAGCGTTCCTGAATGTCCGGCAACCTTTGGGGTAGGGAAGTGGGGGATGTCGGCATAGGGAATGGCGACAGCGTCTGGCAACGCCGCGGCATAGTCACCCAGCCCGGATCCCAGCACCATCGCAGCCGAGTGGCTCTCCCGTCCCGACAGCGTCGCGATAGCTGCTGCCGCTTCCTGCAGTTGTTCGTAGCCCACGTCGACCTCCCGATCGCTGCTTCTCACACTGATGCCGAGATTACAGTTTGCGGCGGGCCGTTCGGCGCCGGATGTCAGTCGACTCGGCTGATTATCAAGGACGAGGCGGCCGCCGTCTCGCCGATCTCCCAGGCCCGCTCGAGCAACGGGAGAGCAGCCTGGAGCCGGTCCTCATCGCGATAAACGATCGTTGCCAGAGGCTCGCCGGCGGTGACTGCATCGCCGACTTTGGCTCGCAGCGATATCCCGACACCGGGGTCGACCTCGTCTTCCTTGCGTGCCCGCCCCGCACCGAGCCGGACCCCGGCGACACCAATATCGCGAGCGTCGCACTTGCTCACGACGCCGGTTCCGGCGGCAACGAGTTCGTATCGCTTGGGGGCGACCGGGAGCAGCGAGCGATCGTGGGCGACGTTGGGATTGCCATCCTGAGCGACGATGACATCCTGGAAGCGCTCCATGGCGGCGCCAGACGCGACTGCCTTCTGCAGACGTTCGAGAGCAACTTCACGATCAGTGTCGACTCCGGCCAACAGCAGCATGTCTGCCGCAAGGCTGTAGGTGAGGTCGACAACATCTGCCGGGCCGCCCCCCGCCAGAACGTCGAGCGATTCTGCGATCTCGTTGGCGTTGCCGACCTCGACACCGAGGGGTTGATCCATCGCGGTGAGGGTGGCAACCACCTTCGTGCCATGGGAATCGCCGATCCCAACCATGGTCTTTGCCAGGGCGCGGGCGTCTGCTTCGTTCTTCATGAAAGCGCCTGAACCGGTCTTAACATCGAGAACCAGGCCATCGATGCCTTCGGCCAGCTTTTTGGACATGATGGACGAGGCGATGAGCGGCAGCGACGGCACGGTTCCGGTGCCGTCTCGGAGCGCATAGATGCGTCGATCGGCCGGGGCCATCGTCTCGGATTGACCACCCAACACCAAACCGAGCCGTTCGACTATCGCGACAAACTCGTCTCGATCGAGCCGGGTGCGGAATCCGGGGATGGATTCGAGCTTGTCGAGGGTGCCACCGGTGTGGCCGAGACCTCGCCCGGACATCATCGGCACGGCAACACCGCAAGCGGCAACCATCGGTGCCAGCGGGATGCTGATCTTGTCGCCGACGCCGCCGGTGGAATGCTTGTCTACCTTGCCCGCCGGAATATGGCTGAGATCGAGGACGTCGCCCGACCGCAGCATGGCCTCGGTCCAGGGACCGAGTTCATTCGGCTCGAAACCCCGGATGAAGATGGCCATCAACAGAGATGACATCTGGTAGTCGGGGATGCGGTCCGCGGTGTACTCGGCGATGACCCACTGGAGCTCGTCGGCAGCCAGTGTGCCGCCATCGCGTTTACGTTCGATCAGGTCAATTATGGAATGGTGCTTCATCACATGATTATGGCCGAGATTTCGCGGTCTGCGCGGTCCCATTTTCAAAGCCAAAGGTCACTTCGCCCTCATGACCTTTCCGTCGCGCACGGCGACGCCCTCGGCGCGCAGCCGCTCGGCCTGTTCTTTCTCGTTGCCGGGCGCAAGACGCCCTGCCGCATTGACGACCCGCCACCACGGCAATCCGGGGACTGTGCGGAGCAGATTTCCGACCGCCCGGGCGGCACCGGGGTAACCCGCTTCGGTTGCGACCTCGCCGTAGGCAATCACATCGCCGGGCTCGAGTTCCTGGAGCACGGCGATGACCGCATCTGTGAACTCCTCTCCCCGGTCAGTCACGTCGCCTCCAACACCAGGATCTGAGGATGTAGCTCATCCTCGATGTCGTCGAGGCGAGATTCGCACAGCAGTTTGCGGAAACCGGGTGTCGGCAGCAACCGGAAGTCCTCGTCCGCGTAGAAGGCAAAGAAGCGGGGCGGATCGGTCCATTCGTCCTCGAGAGTGCCTTCGTAGTTCATGCCACCCCAAACGACGATCATGGCAATCCCGCCATGCTCGAGCGACCGTCGCAAGACCCCGACAGCCGACTGCCAGAGGCGCTTTTCGACGTGGAGCAGCGAGTTCAGTGCGAACACGGCATCAAATTCGCCGACGTGGAATTCCGGGTCGGTGAAATCGCCGACGCGAGCGTCGATGCCGCGGGACGAGGCGAGGGCGATGTTGGCAGGGGAGAGGTCCATGGCGGTGACGCGAAAGCCCTTCTCTGCCACGTATTGAGCCGCTTGCCCGGCACCAGCCCCAAGTTCGAGCACCGACGCGCCGGGAGCGAGGCGGTCGAGGAAGGCGTCGATAACTTCGACTCGCCACCCTTCGAGAACGTTGGCGTTGCGCCTCGGGGCGTCGAAATCGTAGGCGGCGCGGAGCGTGTCGCGGTGCTGGTTCATGGATTCGGCTAGAGCTTGGGACGTTCGATGGTGCCGAAGAGGCGGTCACCCATGTCGCCGAGACCGGGGACTATGTAGTAGGTGTCGTTCAGCGCCTTGTCGGCCGAGGCAGCGACTATGCGGACATCCGGATGGTCGCGATACATACGCTCGACGCCCTCGGGAGCGGTAACGACACACAGCGCGGTGATATCGGTGGCCCCGGCTTCCTTTGCCTTGTCGACGGCCCACGACAGTGAGCCCCCGGTGGCGAGCATCGGTTCGAGGATCAGCACCGAGGTGTCATCCACCTGGGGGAGGTTCACGTAGTACTCGATAGGCTCTGCGGTCTCCTCGTCGCGTTGCAGCCCGGCAAAGCCGACCTTTACGTGGGGGATGAGATCGACGACGGCGTCGAGCATTCCGAGTCCTGCCCGCAGCACCGCCACCGCGACAACATCCGCAAGGGTGTGGCCGGTGGTTGTCCCCATGGGTGTCTCAACGGGACTCTCATTGAGTGGAACCTCTCTGGTTGCCTCGATCACGAGCGTGTTGGTCAGCCGCCGCGCCGCGGCACGAAACTTGTCGTTGTCGGTCGAACTGTCGCGCAGCGTTGTTAGGTAGTGCTTAGCGAGCGGGTGGTCGACAATCGTCAGATTCATGTGCGGTCCTCCAGCGCTGGATCGTTCACAGCAGAGTAGTGGTCTGCCCTGCGGGCAGATTTGAGTTTGGCAGGGCCAAACTCAAGCCGCGGTTCGGGCAGAATTGGGTTCGCAACGCCGAACTCGTGCCGCGGCCCGTTCTTGCGTAGATGGTGCCGGTATCCCGGCAGGGCCAACGCAAGAACGGATGGCCAACATCGGGGGCCGCACAGCGGCCCCCGACGCCTACACTCCCGCTGACATGTTCGACACCATCAGCGACAGATTTAACGACGTATTCTCCCGCCTGCGTGGCAAGGGCCGGCTCTCCGAGGCCGACGTTGACGCTGCGCTGCGCGAGGTCCGTCTTGCCCTTCTCGAGGCAGACGTCAACGTGATTGTGGTCAAGTCATTCCTGGCTCGTGTCAAAGAGCGGGCGCTGGGAGCGGATGTCACGAAGAGCCTCACACCGGGCCAACAGGTGATCAAGATCGTCCATGAGGAACTGATCAACACGTTGGGCGAAGAAGCGCCGCTCAAACGTCCCGCCTCGCCACCGCTGGTGATTCTCATGGCGGGTCTGCAAGGCTCGGGTAAGACGACCTCGGCAGCAAAACTGGCGCGGCTCCTCAAGAGCAAGGGGCGGAGGCCCCTGCTCGTCGCTGCCGATCTGCAGCGGCCTGCCGCAATCGACCAGCTCGAAACACTCGGGCGAAGGGTCGGGGTGCCGGTATACGTGGATCGCAAGACGAAGGCGCCCCGCCTCGCCAAGGCGGCACTCAAACACGCCAGGCAGGAAGGCCACAACGTGGTCATCATCGATACGGCGGGACGACTGCAAATCGATGACGACCTGATGAAGGAGCTCGCTGCGGTTCGCAAAGTCGCGGAACCCGATGAGACACTGCTGGTAGTCGATGCCATGACGGGGCAGGAGGCGGTCAACGTTGCCAAGGGGTTCCTCGAGTACGCGGAGCTGACCGGTTTGGTCATGACGAAGCTCGACGGCGATGCCCGCGGCGGGGCGGCAATTTCCGCCCGCGAGGTGACCGGCTGTCCGATCAAGTTTGTGGGCCTCGGCGAAGGTCTGGATGACCTCGACGTGTTTTACCCGGAGCGGATGGCGTCACGAATCCTCGGCATGGGTGACGTACTCACGTTGATAGAGAAGGCAGAGACGGCGTACGACGAGGATCAGGCCGCGGCAGCAGCTGAGAAACTCCGCACAGCGTCCTTTGATCTCGAGGACTTTCTGGAGCAGTTCCAGCAGCTGAGAAAAATGGGCCCGCTACAAAACCTGGTTAGTATGCTGCCCGGCGCCGGACAGGCGCTTCGTGATGTTGAGGTCAATGACAAGGACCTGAACCGTGTTGAGGCCATTATCAGGTCGATGACTCCCGCGGAGCGTCACAGCCCGAAATCCATCAACGGAAGTCGGAAACGCCGGATTGCAGCCGGATCGGGAACCCGGCCGCAGGACGTCAACGCCGTCCTCAAGCAGTTCTCGGAAGCACAGAAGATGATGAAGATGATCGCTGGTGGGAAGAGCCCGATTCCGGGGCTCAACCTTCCGGGATTAGATCGCAGCAAGAAGAGGTGAAGTAGATGCCGGTCAAGATCCGCCTGACGCGGATGGGCAAGAAGAAGCAACCGTCATATCGCGTCGTCGTGGTGGACTCGCGTAAACCGCGCGATGGGGCATACATCGAGCAAATAGGCAGGTATGACCCCAGGGAGGAACCATCGCTCGTCGAAATCGACAACGAGCGTGCCCTCGACTGGTTGCAGAAGGGCGCCCAGCCCACGGAACGAGCAAAGAAGCTTCTCGAGATCTCCGGGGCGTGGACCCGTTTTGCCATCGATCGTGGCGAAATCCATACCGTTGGTTCGTCGTCGACTGCGGCGCCGCAGCCGGAGCCGGCGCCGGAGCCCGTGGCAGAGGTGCAAGAGCCAGCCGCTGAAGCGGATGCGCCGCCAGTCGAGCCGGAGGCCGTCGCCGACGACGGCGAAGTTGTTGTAGAAGAAGACGTCAAAGAAGAGAGCGACTAGTGGAACAGGGCGAAATAGTCGACAAGGTCGTTCGTTACGTTACCGAGCAGATCGTTGACGACGCTTCGAGCGTCGAGGTCGAGGTGGTTAACGACGGTGAGGACTCGGTTGTCGCCGAGGTCAGAACCGCCAAGAAGGACATGGGGCGGGTCATCGGCCGACGGGGCCGCGTGGCGCGGGCGATCCGCGCCGTAGCCAGGGCTGCCGGTGATGAAGAGGGTCTCGACGTTCAGGTTGAATTCCTCGACTGACCTGCCGTCTCCCGGGATACCCTCGAAAGCAATCAAGGTGGGTTACGTTCGTCGCGCCCATGGGATCAAAGGCGCCGTCGTACTGAGATCGAGCAGCGACGATCCGGATCGTTTCACCGTAGGGGCCGCGTTGTTGTCCGACAGCAGCGACTTCCCGGTGTTGACGATCGAGTCCGTGGGGTCACATAACGACGGCATGCTCGTGAGGTTCGAAGGTGTTGGTGACCGCTCTACCGCCGAACGACTTCGCGGCGTATCCGTCTTCATAGAGCCCGAGGAGCGACGCCAACTCGGGGGAGACGAGTACTGGCCGGAAGACCTAATTGGGCTACGCGTTGTGGATTCGGACGGGAAGGTGGTCGGTGAAGTGGCGCGTGTCATAGCGGGGTCGGCCCAAGATCGACTCGAAGTAGCCGGACCCCGAGGTGTTTTCGAAGTGCCGTTCGTCGCCGCCCTCGTTACCAGCGTCGATCTCACGATCGGCAGCATCGGTGTGGATCTACCGGAGGGGCTCACGGACCTCGGCTGAGCGTGCCGCTATGCGTCTTCGCCGCCGAGCAACTGCCGTGGGCCGTTGTCGATGCCCAGCCACAATCCGGATTCGTCCCCACCGATATGGAGATCGACGCTTCCGCGCGGGGGGTCGTAGAACGTCACCTCGAACTCGCTCCAGGCGTCGTCGGATTGAGCGACGTCGACAGGTTCGATCGCAATCGGGTCGGCCTCTCTGTTGTCATGGAGCCGGGCCTCGATCACAGGGGCGGCTGAACGGATGTAGCCACTGATGACTAGCGGAACACCACCAGAACCGGCAGCCGGCCCTGTGACCACAACATCGGTACCGAACGCTGCTCCGATCGTGGAATCGGCCTCGTCGTCGGGACGTAGATCCACCACGATTCGGCTGGGCGACGTCACCTCGAACGCACGTAGCGCTACGGCGGCTCCGGCGGCAATGTGAATATCGAGAGCGAGATTGCCCGCAAGAGTCCGTACAACGAACGCTCTGTCCGCCAGCTCGCCGTCGAGGCGCAGATCGGCCACGGCAGTACGTGTGATCGCAGGTGGCAGGGTGATCCGTACCACTCCGATAGCTGCGTCGTAGTCGACGCCGACCAATCCAACGGATCCCGCGGGAGCGCCGGCGGCGGTGAGCAGATCGACCACGACCCGCTCGCAATCCGCCTCCAGGCCCGTACGGATGCCGGATACTTGTGCAGCATCGCCGGAGGAGCCACCAAAGGCAGAAATGACGCCGCTGGAGGAGAACGGACGATCGCCCTGCAGACATGTTGGGTCGTTCGCGTCTCCGGTCAGATTCACAGCCGGCGGTGCCTGCGTCGTGGCGGGCGTGGTTGACGTCGTTGTCGCGCCGGTCTCGTCGACCGAAACTGTGCAGGCGGCTGTAAGAAGCACCAAGACGAGATATCCGGCACGGGTTCGCATACCGCGCGAGGATAACGACCACCGGTTTTCACTTGTCCGCTTGACAGTTGGGCGGGAATCCTCAAATATACGAGAATATTCGAACGAAGTGAATCCATGCACGACACAGACCAGAAGACAGGCGGAATGCGGGTCTTCCTGATTGTCTGGGCGGGCCAGTTTGTGTCTCTCGTCGGGACGGCTCTGACCGGTTTTGCCCTTTCGATCTGGGTCTACCTGGAGACGGGATCGGCCACGCAGCTGTCGCTGGTGCTTCTTGCGGCCCAGCTTCCCCAGATGCTCTTCACCCCTATAGCGGGCGCCCTGGTCGACAGATGGGACCGCCGCTGGGCGATGATCCTCGCCGACACCGGGGCAGGTGTCGGGACGCTTGCGATTGCTCTGCTGCTCTTCACCGACAACCTGCAGATCTGGCACCTGTATATCGCGCTCGGCTTTTCAGGCATCTTCCAATCGTTCCAATGGCCCGCCTACTCAGCGGCAACTTCCCTGCTGGTGTCAAAGGAGCAGTACGGTCGGGCCGCAGGCATGGTGCAAATGGCAGAAGCCGTCGGGCAGGTGATAGCCCCGGCGGTGGCCGGCGTGCTCCTGGCATTCGGTGGCCTCGAAACAGTCATCTTGATAGATGTAATCAGCTTCGTTGCGGCGGTTGCAACGTTGCTCGTCGTGCGTTTCCCCAAGGCGGAGGTGTCGGCTTCAGGCGCCGCTGCCGCCGGCTCACTGCTGAGCGAAGCGCGCTTCGGCTGGACCTACATCAAAGAGCGTCACGGTCTGCTTGCGCTGCTGTGGTACTTCGCCAGCGTCAATCTGGTGTTTGGGTTCGTGAGTGTCCTGGCATTCCCGCTGATACTCGGCTTTGCTGATGAGATAGCCGTAGGCAACGTCTTTAGCGCAGCCGGGGTCGGGATGGTCGTCGGCAGCGTTGCGATGAGTATCTGGGGCGGTCCAAAAAGGCGGATCAATGGGGTCCTGGGCGCCGATCTGATCCTCGGTCTGGCCTTGATCGGGTTTGGGCTGCGACCGTCTCTGACGGCGGTAACGATCGGGGCCTTGATCGGATTCATCGCGATACCCATCGCCAATGGCTCGAGCCAGGCTCTGTGGCAGTCCAAGGTTGAACCCGATGTCCAGGGTCGTGTCTTCGCAGTCCGTCGCGTCCTTGCACAGATCGCCGGCCCGGTGGCGATGCTCATGGCCGGACCCCTTGCGGACGGGGTCTTCGAACCGCTGCTTCAAGAAGACGGTGCGTTGGCAGACAGCGTCGGCGGTGTCATTGGAGTTGGGCCCGGACGGGGCATTGCATTCTTGTTCATAGTCCTTGGAGGTATATCGCTCGTGTTCACCTTGATTGCATACTTGTACCCACGGCTTCGGAATCTCGAAGACGAGCTCCCGGATCATGACGAGATTGCTGTTCCGGCGGACCCTGGCCCAGCGGTGGCGTCCGCCGCCGACTAGACGTCGGCGCCGTCATCGGTCGGTGATACCGTATCGCCATGTCCTTCCCCCGACCGGATCGCGATCTGGCAATCGAACTGATCGCCGGACGCCGGGAGCCGCAACAGCTTCTGGCAGAAGCCCGTCGGCTGCGCGACGAAGCAAAGGGTCGGACGATCACGTATTCGCGCAAGGTCTTCGTCCCCGTTACGACCCTGTGCCGGGACACCTGCACCTACTGCACCTTCGCCAAACCGCCCGGGGCGGGCGGCGAATACCTCACCCCCGACGACGTCATGGCTATCGCCCGCGCCGGAGAGGAGCGAGGATGTACCGAAGCGCTCTTCACCCTGGGAGATCAGCCTGAGGAACGCTGGCCACAGGCGGTCGACTTCCTCGAGGGCCAGGGTGCGAGTTCCACTCTCGACTACGTGCGGATCCTCACCGAGCAGGTAAATGCGGAGACCGCCCTCTTTCCACACGCCAATCCCGGGTTGATGGATGAAGCCACCCAGGCGGCGTTGCGACCGTCAAATCCGTCGCTCGGTCTGATGTTGGAGAACATATCGGTCCGTCTCATGGAACCCGGAATGCCGCATCACAACTGCCCCGACAAGGACCCGGAGCTCCGCATGGCGACGATCGAGGCATCGGGCCGTGTTCGGATGCCATTCACCACGGGTGTTCTGGTCGGAATCGGCGAAACCACCGAGGAACTTGTCGATTCCTTGTTCGCCCTGTACGAATTGAACCAGCGAACCGGGTCCGTACAGGAGATCATCGTCCAGAATTTTCGGGCAAAAGCTGACACCCGGATGAGGCGGAGCGCTGAGCCCACCGTCCAGTATTTCGCCCGGGTTGTCGCCGTGGCGCGATGGATCTTCGGATCGAAGATGAATCTGCAGGTGCCGCCAAACCTCACCGACGACTTTGGCGTCTACCTCGACGCCGGAATCAACGATTGGGGTGGAGTTTCTCCGTTGACGATCGATTGGGTGAACCCCGAGGCTCCGTGGCCACATCTGGACAAACTGCGCTCAGAGACAGAAGCCCGTGGTTTCGAGCTTCGCCCCAGGTTGCCGGTCTACCCGGAGTTCATCGGTGATGAGTGGATCGACCCTGGTCTTCTGGCGAAGACCGGAACCTCCACCGACGCCGAGGGCTACGCTCTCGTTCCAGCATTGGAGGACTCGAGTCGATGACCGCTTCGATCACATTCTTGCGCCTGCGACCGGGGGGCAACATCAACGAACTGTGGGCGGCGACCCGCAGGCGGGAGGGAACGACCGCGGTTGAGACGGCGCAACTCTCCGGCGAAGAGCGCCGGGCAGCGCACAAGGGGGGACTGGTCGCAGTCGCAACAGGCGACACCGAAGCCGAGCCCCTGGCATGGGTGGTCGAAGCCTCCGCAATACCGGGCTTGGTGAAAGCGGGCATCCCCGGTTGGCGGCTGACGCTCGTCGACGAGGGCAATCGGGAAACGACGCTGGATGCTCTGGCCCGGAGCCGGGCCGCGTTTCTCCGCACCGGCCGAAGCAGGGTCGAGCAGGTCGCCGACCTGGCTCACCTCCCCGGAATAGATACGAGGATCTCGGTATTCGTCGACACGCCGGAGGATGCGGTCCTTGCCGTGGGTAACGGCGCAACCGACATTCTGCTGCGCGGCTGGGACAGCGAGAGCATCGGGGCGCTGCGAGACAAGCTGGCACCTCGAAACCTAGTAGAGAGAACGGCCCTTCCCCCCGAGGTGACCGTCGATCAGGCCCGAGACGAACTGGAACCCGATCTGTTCACCGCATACCTCGAGCAGATCGATGGGAGCGGAACCGCCCGGCCACGTCATGGCTGGGCGCCGGGGATGGAAATGGCAGCACCGGTCCCGCCCGGCCGCCTGTCGGCGCAATGGCCGGATGCGGCTTGGACGACCGGAACATACGAAACTGAGCTCTCCGGCGTCGCCGCCGATCTCGCGGCGATTCTCAGGGGATCTCTCGACGGTGCTGCGCCGTCCCGGGATGGCGTGGAAAGGCTCTTCCGGGCACGTGGCGATGAAGTCGATGCGATTGCCGCGGTCGCTGATGAACTCCGGCAACGTGCCCGCGGTGACACGGTCACGTTCGTCGTGAACCGCAACATCAACTACACGAATCAGTGCACCTTCAAGTGCGGCTTCTGTGCCTTCTCAAAAGGGCCTCGGTCTCTCAATCTTCGAGGTGAGCCGTACCTCATGTCGGTGGCCCAGGTGGTGGAACGATCGGTGGAAGCCGCACAACGCGGCGCAACCGAGGTCTGTCTGCAGGGCGGCATCCATCCCGATTTTGACGGCGACTTCTACGTCGACCTCGTTGAGTCCATCAAACACCATCTGCCCGAGATGCACATCCATGGGTTCACCCCGCTCGAAGTGTGGCAAGGGGCGGAAACGCTCGGCGTGCCCGTTGGCGAGTACCTGGGGCGCCTCCGCACCGCAGGATTGGGGACTCTGCCGGGGACGGCAGCCGAGATCCTCGACGATGATGTGAGGCTCCATCTCTGTGCGGACAAGATCCGCACCGCACAGTGGGCGGAGGTGATGCTCGCAGCTCATGAGATCGGCTTGCGTTCGACGGGAACCATCATGTTCGGGCACATCGACTCCCCGGCTTCGTGGGCAAACCACTTCGAGGTGCTGCGGTCGATCCAGCGACGTACCGGAGGCATAACTGAGATCGTGCCGCTGCCGTTTGTCCACATGGGGGCCCCGATCTACTTGCGGGGCAGGGCACGCCCCGGCCCGACCTGGGACGAGGTCGTCCTCATGCACTCTGTCGCCCGAATCGCTTTCGATGGCCTCATCGTCAACATCCAAGCGTCATGGGTCAAGCTCGGATTGCCGACAGCCGGACGACTTCTCGCCGCCGGCTGCAACGATCTCGGCGGCACTCTGATGGACGAGACGATCTCCAGATCGGCAGGAGCCGCTCATGGAACCGCAGTCGAGGGTGCGGATCTGGCAGAGGTCGCCCGCTCTGTGGGGAGGGTGCCGGCGCAGCGCAATACCCTGTACGAGATTCTGGAGACGTCGGGAGCCGACGCCCCCCTCTAGCGAGCCTTCTCTTGCAAGGTCACGGCGGTTCCCGACATCGTTATCAACATGCGGGTTCCGATGGGGGTGTACTGCATCGTGACACCGATGACAGCATGGGCGCCCCGTTCGATCGCCTCGTCCACCAGCCCCTCGATCCCGACCTGCCGGCCCTTGGCGAGGGTTGCGCCAACCTGCCGGATGTCGCCCCCCGGCGCCTCAACCGCGACCTCCGCTGTGACTACTCCGAGGTATGTGTGTACGTCCCAGCCGGCAAGCTCTTGAGTCGTGGTGACAACGGGACGCCATGTCGCTCGGCCATCTGCTGCAGTGACCCAACCCTGGGCCGACCGGTGCCATTCAGCCCCCCAGCGGCGTCCCAGGCCGTAGTCGGTGTCGCGCACGGCCGGCATCGGACCCGGGATGCGATCGGCATCAGGACGCAGATCGACTACGACGTGCGGGGTGGTCTCGGTGGGTTCGGATTCCTGCGGCGTCGATGTGGGCGCCGATCGGGCTGAGCCCCATTCGCTCTCCTGTTCGCTCACCGCTGACCTGTCCTGTCGGGGCGTCGCTGCCACTTGCTTACCGGCCTCGATCCGCTTCTGAGCAACCGTCATAGCCTGGTCGAGCCTCGATCGCGCCTGGAAGCGCTGTTCCGCGGGAGGATCGCTGCCGGCTGAACCATCTGCGGACGCGACAGGAGCAGCCCAGTTGCCTTTTCCAACCGGTTTTCCTGCAGGTGTGATCGGTTCCGCCAACTTCGTTTACCCCCGTACCCCTTTTCAGAATACCCTGTCATCGTGCGAATCGCCTTGATAACTATGTTCCCGGAGTTCTTCGACTCCCCACTGCAGGTCAGTCTTGTCGGCCGCGCCCTCCAGGATGGGTTGCTCGAGGTGCAGATCAGGGACCTGCGCCCGTACGGAAAGGGGTTCCACCGCCAACTCGACGACGCTCCGTTTGGTGGCGGGCCCGGGATGGTGATGATGGTGGAACCACTGGCGGGTGCTCTCGAAGGATTGGAGGGGAGCCGTCGGATCCTGCTCGCCGCTGCAGGGAGGCCGCTCACCCAGGGCAGGCTCGACGACTGGGCACAGTTGGATGATCTCACGTTGATCTGCGGACGCTATGAGGGTGTCGATCAGCGTGTCTCCGACCATCTCGTTGACGAAGAGGTTTCGCTCGGAGACTACGTCCTCCTGGGCGGTGAGGTAGGGGCCCTGGCCATCATCGAAGGCGTGACCAGGTTGTTGCCCGGGGTGGTGGGGAATCCGTCGTCAATCGCAACCGAGAGCTTCCGTTCCGGTCTGCTCGAAGAGCCGCAGTACACGCGACCGGCGGATTTCCGTGGCTGGAAAGTGCCTGAGATTCTGCTTTCCGGAGACCACGGGAAGGTCGAAGAGTGGCGTCGGGAGCAACGCCTGGAGCGCACCAGGGAGCGACGCCCGGATCTGCTGTCTGAATGAGATTGGGGCCGAAGCCGGTGCGGTACGCTTGAGCGCCTTGGGGCCGCCCCCACGCATAGTTAGCGGAAACTGTAGACCTCGGGTAAACTCCCGCCCTCGAATTCTCTTTCCCTCTCTCGGAGGACCCCGTGAATACGGTCGATCAAATTGAGTCCGCATACTTGCGCGACGACGTACCGGACTTTGGGCCCGGCGACACGGTGCGTGTGAACGTGCGTGTGGTCGAGGGCGGCCGTGAGCGTGTGCAGATCTTTGAGGGTGTCGTAATCGCCCGCAACGGTGGCGGCGCCCGAGCTTCCTTCACAGTCCGCAAGCTGAGTTTTGGCGTTGGCGTGGAGCGGATCTTCCCTCTCCATGCTCCCATCATCCACTCGATCGAGGTGGTGCGGCGCGGCGATGTGCGACGCGCCAAGCTCTACTACCTGCGTGATCGCATCGGCAAGTCGGCTCGCATCAAGGAGAAGCGGGACTAGTTTCCGTTTCACGATGAGCGAACTACCGGGGGACCACGACCAGAGCCCCGATGATGCTGAGCCTGGAAACGACGGGTTCAGTGACGACATGTCACCCGACGTCGATACGAGCGCGCCGCCGGGCAAGACCCGCGACTCTGATGCCTGGTCTTTTCTCAAGGAGCTGCCGTTCCTGATCGTCGGGGCGCTCGTAGTCGCCGTCCTGGTGAAATCCTTCCTGATCCAGGTTTTCTGGATTCCGTCCGGATCGATGGAGGAAACCCTTCAGGTGGGTGATCGCGTCATCGTCAACAAGCTCGCCTATCGCATCGGTGACCCCGGGCGGGGCGATGTTGTGGTCTTCGAGCCCGAGACGTTCGAGGCCGAATCTCTGGTGACGAAGGTATCCCGCAATCTCCTCGAATCGGTGGGGCTGCGGACACCTGAGTCGGATCTCATCAAGCGGGTGATCGCCCTCCCCGGTGAGACTATCGAAATATCGGATAGCCAGATTCTGATCAACAATGCGCCCCTCAATGAGCCGTATCTGGCGTCGGACCTCAGTATGCGCGATTTCGGGCCGGAGGTGGTGCCGCTCAACAGCTACTTTGTGATGGGCGACAACCGAAACTCCAGCCGGGATAGTCGCGTCTTCGGGGCGATCGACCGGGGAAGAATCGTCGGCCGCGCTTTCTCCGTCGTCTGGCCCCCGAGTCGCTGGGGCGGGCTCTGAGCTTGCTCGACGATGCGGCATTGGCGCTGGGTAGCCGCGAGCTAGCTTCCCGAGACGCCCAAATCGGCCGGCTGCTTGCTGCGAACGGCGTGCCACCGCTCTGGGGGCGTGACACCGGGTTCTCTACGATCGTCAAGATAATCCTCGAGCAACAGGTCTCCCTCGACAGCGCTGCAGCGGCTTTCGCCAACCTCGAACATGCCCTCGGCGAGGTGTCGCCAGAAGGATTCCTCGAACTCGGAGACGCCCACCTCA
>CAMYKI010000032.1 GCA_947258985.1 uncultured Acidimicrobiaceae bacterium | reverse complement strand
GGCGGCCTGCGACCGGGACCCAAGATCAGCAGGCTTCGTCTGGACGCAACTGAGCCTGCGGAGGTCGAGGTCCATCCGGCAGCTATCGGAGGGGTGCCCGTCCCGTCGCGTTCAGAGCTGCGATCGTGGGTGAGCCCAGCAGCGCGGACTCTGGCACTTCCCCTCACCGTGCTTGCAGGACCAACCGCCTGGAAGCTGGCCCGCACCGCGGTTGCCTGCGTAGATCGGGTTCAGTCGATTCTTGCTCACCTCGAGTCCGTCCTCGACGACGATGAGGAACCCGAGGCGAACACGATTGACCCCGGGTAGAAGAATGCTCCGGGCCGGCCTCTAGGACGTACGCAACTCGTCGATCAGGGGACGAATCCACTCGGCGCCCATCTTCAAGAGTTCGGGGTCGCTGTTGAGGGTTGGAAGGTGCACTGACTCCACGTCGTCCTTGACCTTGTCGATGGTGTAGCCGATGTCGAGCTGGGTCTCGTGGTTCTCTGTGACAAAACCGATCGGTACGAAGACGATCGCTTTTGCCCCAAGCGTGATCAGGTTCTTGGCAGCTTGGTCCACATCGGGGGTGGTCCACTTGCCCGGAACCGGATGGTTCATCCAACCCGGCGTGATGAGCGGGAACTTGCGCACCAGTGTCTCCTGCAGCGCGTAGTACAGGGCTTCGCTCTCGCGGACCCCGGTCTCGTAGCCCTTGCTTTCGAGAGGACAGCCGTGAAGGCACAGCATCACTCCAACCTGGCTTGGAGCGTATCGTTCGAGCAGCGGGGCAATGGCTTCCTCGGTCTGGTCGATCAGTCGCTGCTGGAAGTCCTTTCGCTCCCAGAACGACGGCAGGTAGCGCATGCCCTTGATCCAACTCGGGTCGGGCCGGAGCGCCTCGTTGATCTGCTCGAGTGCAAGGCCGCTGGTGAAGACCGAATCAACGACCAGCCACGGGTATATCACCAGCTTGTCGAACCCTTGTGACCGGATTTCGCGCAGGACCTGATCCGGCAGATAGGGAGGCACGAAGTTGAACGCCTTGAATACGCCAACCTCATCGCCGTATACCTCACGAAGATTCCTCTCGATGCCTTCTCGTTGCTGTTCGAAGATGTCGTTATGGGGGGAGTGGTAGTGGTTGGCAGCGTGCCACTCCTTCTTCTGTGCCCGTTCGAGGCGTCGCGACAAGAAAGGAATGGAGAAATCCGGGAATTTGATCGACTTGGAAACCAGCAGTTTGAACGACCGCTCGTTGTACTCAGCAAACTCGTCGTATTCCTCGATCTCGCCGTACCCACATAGGAGCACCGCCACCTTCTCTCCCACAGCACCTCTCCTCACAACTATCGTCTCTGGCTGATGTCACACCATAGGCTTGGGTGTCATCCTTCTTTTGAGACAGAACCGAATACGGACTAGGCACCAAGAGGGGAGAAACCTTCTATCGAACTCTTGTCAGGTGTTCCTGCGGCGAGAACAGGGGGCAAGGCGCGCCACGTCAGCTGGTTGATCGCCAATGGTGAACGGGTCCCGGCAACCTGGGTCATCCCGTTCGATGAACCGATCTCTGAACAATCTGCGCATATGCTCGACGGGTCGCTGCTTTATGCAGTTCGCTCTTCAGCAAACGTTGAAGACAGTTCCGTGGCCTCCTATGCAGGTCAGTTTGTCTCCGAGCTAGACGTACCAGTCCATGACGTCGCGGCAGCGGCGGCTCGGGTTAGGGCCTCTGGTAGGTCCGAGCGGGTCGCGGCCTATGCAGATCATCTCGGTAGCGACGATGACATTGCAGTGAGCGTGATGATTCAGGCAATGGTAAACCCGATTGTCTCGGGCGTTGCCTTCTCCCGCAACCCGATCACGGGTCTCAATGAGGTAGTCGTGGAGGCTGTGGCCGGGCGCGGTGATCGCCTGGTGGACGATGGGATGACTCCCGATCGATGGATTCATCGCTGGGGAAGCTGGGTAGAGCGGCCTGAGTCGGCACTGATCAACGACGACACAGTGAGCGAGATAGTTGCGGCAACGGTGCGGATGGCCATCGCATACGAGGCACCAATTGACCTGGAATGGGTCTGGGATGGGGAGCAGGTTTGGTGGGTGCAGCTCCGTCCGATAACCGGCCTCGAAGAGGTATCCATCTACTCGAATCGGATCTCCCGGGAGGTCATGCCGGGCATGATCAAGCCGCTTGTTTGGTCGGTCAACGTACCAATGGTCAACCAGGCCTGGGTTGACCTGTTCACGGAGGCGATCGGACCGAACAACATCCGTCCCGAGACCCTCGCCAAGTCCTTCTCGTATCGCTCATACTTCAACATGGGTGCCATTGGCGAAATCTTCGAGCTGCTGGGGATGCCGCGTGATTCCCTCGAGCTGCTGCTTGGTCTGCCGGCCGGGTTGGAGCAACCGAAATTCAAGCCCTCCGCCGCAACCATGAAGCTCTTGCCTCGGATGCTGCGGATGGGTGCTCGCAAGTCGCGGTACGGCAGGTCGGTCACCGCGGAGGTTCGCTACCTCCGAGCCGCGTACGGCAAGTTCGATGTCGACGAGCTCGCCTCTCGCCCCGACTCTGCGCTGCTGAGCGACGTGCGCGCCCTGAGCGATATTGGCATTCGAGCTGCCTACGCAAATATCGTCACACCCCTGCTGGCGAACATGCACAACGGTCTACTCAGGAAACGGCTCCGCAGCGCCGGGTTGGATCCGGAATCAATCGACATCGGGGGCACTGCCGAGCTTGCCGAATTGAATCCCAATGTGCACCTCGACGAACTGAGTGCCGCCCTCGAGAAGCTCGACGACGGCACTATCGGAGCAATCAAGCGAGACGGCATGGTGGCCGCTCCCGATGAGCTGCGCGCCCAGTTCAACGATTTCATTGATCGGTTCGGACATCTATCGGCCAGCGGCAATGACTTCTCCGTTGTGCCCTGGAGGGAAACGCCTGATGTTGTTGTGAAGCTGGCCCTCGACCATGCGGCAACCCACGGTGATGCCCAACGAAGATCGTGGAGCGCCATCGAACCGGAGCTGAGTGCCGTCATGCGGCCTCTGTTACGGTCGCTTCGTGATCGTACCCGGGAGTTCATCGAGCACCGGGAGAACGTCAGTTTCACCTATACCTACGGCTACGGGCTGTTCCGGGTGTACTTCCTCGAGATCGGCCGTCGTCTCGTTGACCGCGGCCTGCTGGATACTGCCGACGATGTGATGTACCTATACCTCGACGAGGTCCGCAGCGCACTCCTGGGGCAACCTGTCGAGACCCTCCCGCTCGATCTCGTCCGGTCGCGCCGCAAAGATATGGAGTCACTAGAGGACGTCGTGATGCCGGAGATCATCTACGGCGATGACTTTGTGCCAACACGCGTTGACGAGCGGGCTGGCGCTCTCGCCGGTATTCCGACGTCGCGGGGCCACCACCGCGGTTCGCTTCGTGTCGTACGCGATACCGGTGACTTCGGCAAGGTCGGCCCGGGCGACGTCATCGCGATTCCGTACAGCGACGTTGGCTGGACTCCGCTGTTTGCTCGCGCCGGAGCAGTCGTAGCGGAGGCCGGCGGGATGCTATCGCACAGCAGCATCGTGGCCAGGGAGTACCGCATCCCATGCGTGGTTTCGGTGGCAGGTGCCACTCGATTGCCCGATGGCGCAACCGTCGTGGTCGATGGCTACGCGGGCACAATCGTTGTCGAAGCGGAGTCGTCCGAATGAACCCGGGTGTTGCTGCAGGGCTGGCGCTGGTTGGCTATCCGATCGGATCGATCTCCTTCGCCAGTATGGTCGGGCGCCGCGTGATCCCGGATGCTGATCTCACCTTCGGGTGCCGGAACCTCGGTCTCGAGCCAATCACCGGGCGTCACGCCTGCAGGCGGGCTTAACGACTGCTGTTGCAGTCATTGCGGTAGTGATCAACGCTTTCGCCAGGAGGAAGTCCTTTGCGGCTGCAGGGGAGAGCGCCGAATCGGATCTAGGAACGGATCCCCCCGTACGGAACCCCCGCCAGATCGGCCATGGCGCGCTTGAACGTTGTCAGATCGTCGATAGAGAAATCGCTGAGCGACTGGTGCCCGGTTGCCCTGGCCAGCACCTTCATGAGGTCGACGGATGCCGTGAAGAAACGATCCAGCCGGGCCGCGGCGTCGTCGATCACCAGCCGTGCTCTCAGGTGACCCTTCTGTGTGGCGATGCCGACAGGACAGTTGTTGGTGTTGCAGGCTCTCATCCCGAGACAGCCGATCGCCTGGATCGCCGAGTTGGAAACGGCGATTCCATCGGCACCCAGAGCGAGAGCCTTCACGAAGTCGGCCGGGGTGCGCAACCCGCCGGTGATGATCAGGGTGACGGCGCCGCTCTTGCCTGCTTCGTCGAGGTGATGCCTGGCACGCGTCAGCGCCGGGATCGTAGGCACTGAGATGTTGTCGCGGAAGAGCGTCGGGGCGGCTCCTGTGCCGCCGCCGCGCCCGTCGAGGATCACGTAGTCGACCCCGACCTCGAAAGCGGCGTCGAGGTCCTCTTCGATGTGCTGGGCGGATAGCTTGTATCCGATGGGGATGCCGCCGGTTCGATCCCTTACCTCCGCGGCGAATTCGGCTATCTGCGCGGGGGTCACCCAGTCCGGGAACCTGGCCGGCGATACCGCCGGCTGTCCTTCCTCGAGGCCTCGAGTCTCGGCGATGAGTCCGGTGACTTTGGGGCCGGGGAGATGGCCTCCGGTGCCGGTCTTGGCTCCCTGACCGCCCTTGAAATGGAATGCCTGGACACGATCGAGCTTGTCCCAGGAGAACCCAAACCTGGCCGAGGCCAGCTCGTAGAAGTAGCGGGAGTTGGCCTTCTGCTCGTCTTCGAGCATGCCGCCCTCGCCCGAACAGATTCCGGTTCCCGAGAGTTCCGCACCTTTGGCCAGTGCCACCTTTGCTTCATAGGAGAGTGCGCCGAAGGACATGTCCGAGACGATGATCGGGATGTCCAAATGCAGGGGTCGGGTCGCTCTCGGGCCGACCACCAGGTCGGTGGCGACTTCGTCGTCGTCCAGCAGTGGTGGCCTGGCCAACTGGGCAGTGACGATCTGGATATCGTCCCAAGTGGGCAACTGATCCCTGGGGACTCCCATTGCCGCCAGCGGGCCGTGGTGGCCCAACTTGGACAGGCCGTCCGAAGCAAGCTGCCGGATCAGCTTGACGTGAGGCTCGGCCGGCGTTCCGTGAGGATCCTGATAGGCGCCCTGGTAGCTGGCGCGGTCGTAGGGCTGGGGGTGGCGCCGCTCGAACTCGGTCACCTCGTCGGCATCGATATAGACGGCGCCGTCCTCTACCCATGCTGTGAACTTCTCGAGCACCTCATCGTTGGCGTACTGAGACACTCCGGTATCGAAGCGGTAATCCCAACCGTGGAGACCGCACACGAGGTTCCGGCCGACGATGCTGCCGTCGGCGAGCAACGCCCCGCGGTGCAGACATCGCCCATAGAGAACGGAAACGTTCTCATCGTGCCGGACGACCACGAGATCGGTGTTTCCGACGAGTACTCCCGCGGGTGTTCGGTCTTGAAGATCCGTCCAAGAGGCGATACGGGTTGGAGTCATAGATGCGATTCTGCCACGGGAGCGCAATGTACCGTGCCTATTCGCGATACCGAGCCGCCCGGGCCGTTGTCAGACACGGCCTGATCGGGTCAGAGGGTGGTCACCGGATCGCGCCGTGGAAGCTTGTGCTGGTACGGTTCCTGCAGGGGGCGGGCGTGAGGACGGGTGAGAGTGGATAGACCACCTGACGGGTCGATTGAGCGATCGGAACCGATAGCGCGCGAGCTGCCTGACGTCGGTGTCCGTCGTGAGGTTCGCGTTGCGGGAATCCGGGTTGCCGGCCGTCGTCGGCGTCCGAGCGGCGAGAAGCAGTCGCTGAGCCGGGATCTCCGCACCAGTGGCAGGCTCTGGCTCGTCAACGGCATCATCATGATCCTGATCTGGATCATGCTCTTCGCCTTCCCGGCTACAGCTGATTGGTGGACCCGCCAGGACACTGCGCTCCTGAATCGCTTCGTCGACATACGGACCGCCTCCTTGACCTCCATCGCCGACTTCGTCGCGCTCCTCGGTTCCGAGTGGTTCCTCCGCGTTCTCCGCATTGGCACGCTGCTCGCTCTGATATTCGTTCACCGCTGGCGCCACTTCTTTGCAGTGTTGCTGGCGATCCTTCTGGTGCAAGGGACGGTCGAAATTGTCAGTTACATCGTCGGGCGTCCGCGCCCCTTTGTTCCAATGATCGGAGGCTGGGAAGGTCCATCACATCCATCCGGTCCCGTTGCCGGACTCGGTGTGACTCTGGCCGCGATGTCCTATGCCCTTGCGGCGGCGGGACGAACCCGCCGCATCGCGCTCAGTGTGTCTGGGGCTCTAGTCACATTGCTGGTTCTGGCCCAGCTCTACCTGGGTGTCGACCATCCGAGTGACGCCGTAGTTGCGGGCTTCTTCTCAGCTGCATTCACAGTCGTCCTATTTCGCTGGTTTGCCCCCGAGTCGACCTTTCCGGTGACTTGGAAACGGGGTGTCGCCGCACACCTCGATGTCACCGGTGCCCGCGGCAAGGCGATAACGCGCGCCGTCGGTGATCAACTCGGCCTCGAGGTTCTCGAGATCAAGCCCTTTGGTTTGGAGGGATCGGGCGGTTCGACCCCGTTGCGGCTCAAGGTTGCGGGGGATCCGGATCAGCACGTTTTCGCCAAGCTGTACAGCTCCACCCACCTCCGTTCGGACCGCTGGTACAAGGTGGCTCGAACGATCCTCTACGGGTCCCTCGAGGACGAGGTGCGATTCACCACAGTTCGGCGGCTCGTCGAATACGAGGATTACATCCAGCGGCTGATGAGCGCTGCCGGCGTTCCCAGTGCGGAACCTTTCGGGATCGTGGAACTGGTGCCCGAGCGTGAATACCTCATGGTCAGCGAGTTTCTGGAGGGATCCGAGGAACTCACCAACGCCGAGATCGACGATGCAATTATCGATGACGCTCTCGGAGTTATCCGGTCCATGTGGGATGCAGGGCTGGCGCACCGTGACGTCAAGCCGGCGAATGTCATGCTGAACAACGGGAGGATCGTCCTCATCGACGTGGCCTTCGGCACCGTCCGGCCTACTCCGTGGCGCCAGGCCGTCGACCTCGCAAACATGATGGTGATTCTTGCTCTGCGCACCGATGCCGAACGCGTTTACCAGAGAGCCCTGCTGCAGTTTGCCCCCGAGGACATTGCCGAGGCGTTTGCCGCTACCCGGAGCGTCACCCTGCCCTCCCAGTCACGCAGTTCCCTGGCACTGGTCAAGAAGGAACAGGGTATCGACCTCGTCGAGGATTTCCGCAACCTGGCGCCGGCCACCGAACCCATCTCGATTCAACGGTGGAGCAACCGCCGGCTGCGTCTCACCGTCGGTGCCCTGATCCTCGCAGTAGTGGTGATTGCCTTTGTGGTCTCAGAGTTCCTGGGTACGGGGGTCCTATGACGAAGCGAACCGTCCTTGCTGTTGTTGTTCTGGCTCTGGCCGTCGGCGGCTGTAGCAATCTCGGGTTGGGAGAAGCCAGCTGCCTGCCTCCCGAACGCGGGGTGTCGTCAGCCAACATCCTGACGATCCAGGCTGTGCCCACAGCCAAATACACACCGTGTCTGGATGAGACACGGCTCGGATGGGATACGGTCGAATGGTTTGCTGAGGATGGTCGAGCGGGATTCAAGATCTCGCGATCGGTCAGTCCGTTCCTGACGGCGATTGTGACGCCAAGTTGCGATGTGTCCGATGCCGTACAAGTCGAATCGGCACAATCGGATATCGAGAGGTACGAAGATATCGAATCTCAATCGCCCGAGATCGAGATAACCGTGGTTCCCTCATCGGAACGTGCGCTGTTGCGGTCCCGGATCTTGGTCGATGAGCTCGAAGGCAGCGAGGTCGATCGCCGTCCGGTCATCTTCTCTCTCGACGAGAACATCGAGCAACAGGTCAGTCCCCGGGTCAATTTTGCTCTGCTTCACGACCAATACGTGTGGGTAGTCGGCGAACTTGGCGCCGAGGAAGGCACCGTGGAGTTGCGGAGCAATACCCCCGGCGCGGTAGGCAGCGGGCTGACCGCCGCCCAGGCGCTCGACGTCATCCAGGCCAACGTGCCGGAGGTCTTCTACCGGGGCAACTGGTACTTCACCTTCGACGGTGGCTGCATTACGTACGAATTCAACGCAACAGGCACCCTTGCCGAGACCGTCGCCGCCGACGCTGATGACGCCCTCGGCTTCTACCCCGCCGGCTTGGTTGTGGAAGAGGCTCGACAGCAGGGCTTCATCATCGAGTGACGGCGCACCGCGGCGGGCCCGCCGAGAACGGGGGCTTGCCAACGAGCCGATCTAGATGGTGATCATCAGCACGAAACTCGCACCGTGGCCGACGCTGGCTGCGTCTGGGGCGCAGCGGGAGGTTTGGACGAAGCGGGTACCTGAACGATAGGGTCGGTGGTGATGGCGGACGATAGTTTGCGACAGCAGCCGGGAGATCCCCTCATCTCCGTCGAGGATGAGGACGGATACCGCAGGCGAAGGCTGCCGAGTGATCTCCTGAGACTTGTGATGGCTCTCACTGCTGGAGCCGTCGGATTTCTACTCGCCAGTGTCCTCGACAACATCAGCGTCGGCATCACCATCGAGGTGATCGACGCATTCGATGGGTTGCCGGCCGCGATCGTCGTCACCATGATCTTGGCCGTTCAACTCCTCGCCTGGCTGCTCCCGGTTCTGGTGCTGGCGCTTCTGGTCTTGTGGCATCGATATCGCCGTCTGGCGCTTGTGCTTCTCTCCGTTGCCGTGGCGGCAGGTGTTGCCTGGGGTGTCCAGAGCGAGTTGACGGCGCGGTTTGCGCCGCCGGTACTATCTGTCGATCCTCCCGCCTGGGTTTGCGACAACCTCGAGACGGCATCAGAGCGAGGGGTTGGAGCAGACGATCCAGGGGCGATCGGCGATATCGTCTCTGAACCTGTCGGCACCATCGAGACGGTATTTGGATCCCATGCGTGTGTCCCCGGCGACGGGTTTCCCTCGATGGTCTACATTGCAGGGCTTGCTGCCGCGTTCTCCACGTTGACTCCGTGGCTCAACAGACGTTGGCGGCGCACCGGTTGGATTGTGCTGCTGATATTCCTCACGGTGCGGCTCATCGACGGTCTCCTGGTTCCGGTGGACGCCCTGCTGATTGTTGCGCTGAGCTATGCCATCGGCGCCGGAGTGCTACTCGCATTCGGCTCGCCCGACCGGACGCCGCGGGGGGCGGATGTCGCAGCCGCTCTGGCCTTCCATGGTTTCGACGTCGCCGCCGTAGCTTCCGCCAACACAGACCCGACCAGCAAGACCCGTTTCCGGATCCAAGCGAGAGACGGCCGCCGCATATTCGCAAAGGTTCGCAGCGTGGAGGAGCGCGCAGCCGAGATCCTCTATCGCATCTATCGAACGGTTCGTCTGAAGGGGTTCGGCGACGAAAGGCCCTTCGCTTCACTGCGCCGGGAGGTTGAGCATGAAGCGGGAATGTCGCTCACCGCGTCTGCGGCCGGGGTTCGAACCCCACAGATGTTGCGGGTGGCCGATGTCACCGCAACCGCGATGCTGATCGCCTTTGATGAGATTGAGGGGCAGACGCTCGACGAAGTCCGCCCGGATCTGATCACCGATGACGTGTTGTGCTCGATCTGGACCCAGGTCGATACCTTGCGTTCGGCGCGTATTGCACACCGCCACCTCAGTCCGGCAAACATCCTGCTGACGCCAGACGGCCAGCCCTGGTTGATCGATTTCGGGTTCGCCGAAGTGTCCGCCTCAGACGGTGATCTCAACGGCGACATTGCCCAACTGATGGCCACCTTGACTCTGCTCGTAGGCGCACAAAGGACCGTAACGGCGGCGGTTGAGCAACTGGGATCGGACGCGGTCGCAAGCTCTGCCCCGCGTCTCCAGCCGACTGCCCTAAGCACCACCACCAGGAACGCATTCAAGAAACGCAAGGGTCTCCTCGAAGAACTCCAGTCGGAGGTCAAGACCGCCACCGGTCTCGAGCAGGTCGAGATGGAGAAGCTCGAGCGGGTCAATTCCAGCACGGTATTCACGACCATCATGCTCGGTTTCGCTTTCTACTTCCTCATCCCCCAACTGGCGGAAGTGGACTTCGACGAGGTCGTTGGGGCGGATTGGCAATGGTTCCCACTGGTGATCTTCTTCTCGCTCATGACCTATGCGGGGGCGGCCGTTGCCCTCATGGGGGCAATGCCGGAGCGGTTGCGTTTCTTTCCAACCCTGCTGGCGCAGGTGGCGGCCTCCTTCTTCAATCGAATTGCGCCGGCCAAGGTGGGCGGCATCGCGGCGAATATCAGGTACCTGCAAAAGAGCGGCATCGAACCGGCAGTCGCGATCGCCGGTGTTGGGCTCAACAACGTGGCGGGGATCGTCGTCCATGTGTTGCTTCTGGCCATCTTTGTAACAACCGCCGGCCGGTCTGCCACTGATGTGCTTGCACTGCCTTCTGGTCAAACGGTGCTCGTCGGCTTGGTTGTTGTATTGACCTTGTCTGGAGGAGTGATGCTGCTTCCGTGGGGTCGCAAGTTGTGGCTGCGACGGATTCTGCCCATCGTCCGCAAGTCGGCTTCTGGCGTCACCAAAGTCGCAGTGAACCCCATGAAGATGTTGTACCTGTTCGGCGGCTCATTCGTAATCACGATGTCGTATGTATTCGCCCTGTGGTACAGCATCTCGGCCTTTGGCGGCGGTATCGGATTCGTAGCGGTCACCGCGGTATATCTGGCCGGCTCGGCCCTGGCCCAGGCAGCCCCCACGCCCGGCGGTATCGGCGCCGCCGAGGCTGCTCTCATCGCCGGGTTGACGGCCTTCGGGCTCGATACCGGCGTCGCAGTCCCGGCCGTGTTCCTGTTCCGGATCGGCACGTTCTGGTTCCCGATATTGCCCGGATATCTGGCGTACAAACGGCTGGAGGCCCAAGGCGCCCTGTAGGCAGATCGATGCTTTCAGATCGTTCCGGCATCGGGATCTAAGGGGGGAGAGGACCGGGCTGTTTGCGAGCGTCAGCCTGGTCTGCCGATCCGGGGGACCAACACCGGTGTGTTTCGGGTGTACTCCTGATAATCCTCATCATCGCCCCACCGCTTCTCGGCGCGGGCTTCGAGCATCGGGACCCCGCTCACGCGGGTGAGGAGCACAACTACGAACACCGGCGAGATCAAGGTGACCCAACGCCACCCCGAAAGCACAGGCAAAGCCATGATGGCGATACCTGTCCAGAGGACGATTTCGCCGAAGTAGTTCGGATGTCGCGACCATGCCCAGAGCCCTGAGGCGATGAACCTTCCCGCGTTAGCCGGGTCACGCTTGAAGGCCGATTTCTGGCGGTCGGAGATGACTTCGATGCCGAAACCGGCGACCCACACAACGATGCCGACGATCGCCACCCATCCGATCGGCTGGCGTTCAATGCCGGTGATGATCGCCAACGCGCAAGCCACAGTGAGCAACACCCACAGACCCTGCAGTGTCCAGGTCATGAAGAAGCGCAGGGGATCGACCTTGATCTCATCGAACCGTCCGTCCCGCCCATCACGGCGAACCCGACGGAACAGAAAGGAACCGAGCCGCAAAGCCCACACAGCGACCATGGCCCCGGCGATCACCGCACGTGCATCGAGGTCATCGCTGAGCAGCAAGGCGACGGCAACCACCGTCAAGTAGGTGGCGCTGCCCGTGAGATCGAAGTAGTGCTCGGTCTTGGCCAGATTGGAGGGCACGAAAACCACCCAGTTGATGACGTAGGCGAGTATTCCGCACACGGCAAACACAGCGATCGATCCGACCATCGAGCTGCCGTCACTGCCGGCAAGGATCACCAGAGCGCCGATCGCCAGGCTGGCAACGATGCCGATCACAGATCTTCTTGTATCCGTCATCTTCCAGACCTTATCGGGAGGGAGGCGCCGGCAGCAAGACGGGCGAGTGCTCGAGGGCGATAGGTGGGTGTTGGGGCGCAGCATCTAGGCTGCGGATCGGAGGTTACGAATGAGATTTGGGCACTTCGACGACAAGGCTCGCGAGTACGTCATCACCACTCCGCGCACGCCGTACCCCTGGATCAACTACCTCGGCACCGAAGAGTTCTTCGGACTGGTCTCGCACACCGGCGGCGGATACTGCTTCTACAAGGACGCCCGGATGCGGCGTCTGACCCGCTACCGATACAACAACGTGCCGATCGATATGGGCGGGCGCTACTACTACGTCAACGACGGCGGAGATGTGTGGACGCCGACCTGGTCGCCGATCAAGGCTGACCTCGACCACTTCGAGACACGTCATGGGCTCTCATATTCCGTGATCACCGGCGAACGCAACCATGTGCGTGTCGAGACTCTCCACCTCGTTCCCCTTGCGACCAACGCTGAGGTGCACCGGGTGCGTGTGACCAACACGGGCAATTCGCCCAAGTCGATCAGTCTCTTCTCGTTCGCCGAGTTCAACCTGTGGAACGCATACGACGACCAGACCAACTACCAACGCAATCTCTCGCTCCCCGAGGCGGAGGTCGATGGCTCTGCCATCTATCACACGACCGAGTACCGGGAGCGTCGCAACCATTACGCCGTCTACGGCGTGAACACTCCGCTAGCGGGGTTCGACACCGATCGCGACTCGTTCCTTGGATTGCACAACGGCTTCGATGCGCCTGAGGCTGTCGTCGAGGGGGCTTGCCGCAACTCGATGGTCAGCGGATGGGCGGCGATCGGAGCCCATCAGATCGATGTGGATCTCGCTCCGGGAGAGCAGCGGGATCTGGTGTTTGTCATCGGCTATGTCGAGAACCCGCCTGATGAGAAGTGGGAATCACCCGGAGTGGTCAACAAGGAACCGGCTCGGGCGCTCTTGGCCCGGTTCGCCACCAGCGCGCAGGTGGATGAGGCGCTTGCGGAACTGCGCGAGTACTGGGACGGGATGTTGGCGGGGTACACGGTGAACAGTGGGGATGAACGTGTGGACCGGATGGTCAACATCTGGAACCCCTATCAATGCATGGTCACCTTCAACATGTCACGAAGCGCCTCCTACTTCGAGACCGGTATCGGTCGCGGCATGGGATTCCGCGACTCCACCCAGGACCTCCTCGGATTTGTTCACCTGATACCGGAGCGGGCACGAGAGCGCATCCTCGATGTTGCCGCGACCCAGTTCCCCGACGGGAGCGCCTATCACCAGTATCAGCCGCTCACCAAGAGGGGCAACAACGAGGTGGGCACGGGCTTCAACGACGACCCTCTATGGCTGATCGAAGGGGTCGCCGCCTACATCAAGGAATCCGGCGACACGGCGATCCTGAATGAGGACGTCCCCTTCGACAACGACCCGGAGGACTCGGGGACGCTGTTCGAGCACCTGCGGCGGTCCTTCCACCACGTACTGCACAACCGGGGCCCCCACGGGCTTCCGCTCATCGGAAGGGCGGATTGGAACGATTGCCTGAACCTCAACTGCTTCTCGGAGACCCCGGGCGAATCGTTCCAGACCACCGAGAACCGGGAGGGCGGAACGGCAGAGTCGGTGTTCATCGCCGGACTGTTTGTGCGCTGTGCCCCGGACTACGCCGCAATGGCAGAGATGATGGGGGAGAGCGCCGAGGCAGACGCAGCTCGCGCCGCCGCCGGCCGGATGAGCGATGTCGTGCTGGAGCATGGCTGGGACGGCGATTGGTTTGTGCGGGCCTACGACCATTTCGGCAGCAAGGTCGGTTCTGCCGAGTGTGACGAAGGGCAGATATACATCGAGCCCCAGGGTTATTGCGTCATGGCCGGGATCGGTCTGGAAACCGGTGAGGCGGAAAGGGCTCTCGATTCGGTCGGCGAGATCCTCGACTCGGACCATGGGATCGTCGTCCTCCAGCCGGCCTACACCCGGTACTACCTGGAGTTGGGAGAGATCAGCACCTATCCGCCCGGGTACAAGGAGAACGGCGGCATCTTCTGCCACAACAACCCATGGGTGATCATCGGCGAGACCATGTTGGGGCGGGGGGATCGGGCGTTCAACTATTGGAAGAAGATCGCTCCGGCCTTCCGGGAAGAGATCTCCGAGGTCCATCGTCTCGAGCCGTATGTGTATGCCCAGATGATTGCCGGCAAGGATGCTCCCAAGCACGGTGAGGCGAAGAATTCGTGGCTGACGGGGACGGCGGCTTGGAACTTCGTCGCAATATCCCAGTACATCCTCGGCGTTCGGCCCGAGTTCGACGGCCTTCGTGTCGAGCCGTGTCTCCCGGAGGACGTGACGGATCTCACCATCACTCGACGGTGCCGGGGTGCCGAATACCGGATCACGGTGACCCGGGGGAGCAAATCGGGCGTTCGTGTCGACGGCGAGACGATCGAGGGTGCCGTCATTCCGTACGCAGCCTCCGGCGAGAGCGTCGAGGTGACGGTCACGATCTGAGCCGTAGCTCCCCGAATAGTGCGATCGAGAGTCCCGCCGGTGCTTCCCGGGACGTCTTCAGCTGGACTGGAGCACCCCGCGCCACCGCAATGGCCCTGCAGGCGATGCCGAGCCGTGCGGGTGACGCATTTCCGACGGAGGCTGATGTGATTGAGTTGGAGATGGACGGCGAGTACGCAGAAGTTGCTCTTGGGCCAAGGTCCACCGTCACCGTCCGGACCTCGCCGCAGCCCGACGCCCGTGTCACGGTGGCACCCGCCGCCATTGCCGACTTCCTTGGCGGGCAAACAACGGCCGGGGACGCCTTCAACCACGTCTCGGGCGATGAGAGGGCAACCCGACGCCTGGCCAGCGCCCTGAGCTAGCCGCCTGGCAGAACATGACGCGATGACCTATCGGCCGGGCGTGCGCGACGGGCATAGAGGCGCGGTTGCGCGAGGAAACGCCACATCCCGTCGAAGGCCCGATGCAGCGTCATCCACTGGCCTGTTCGATGCGGCGGCGGCTGAAGAATATGGTCACGCTGGAGACGAGAACGAAGATCGGCAGGCCGAGTCCTATCGGTGTGGTCACGATGGGGACGAAGAACATGACCAGTGCAATGGTGTAGCCCATGTATGAGAGCCATTTGGGCACGACCCGGGTGCGGAGGAACATGGTTGAGGTGCTGGCTACGAACACGGCTTGAATCCGCGGTCCGGCAACGAGCAGGATGCCGATGGCGGTGCCTTCACCGATTCGAAACACGTCCCACTCTATTGGGGGGCCGCCGGCGTCCAGCATTGCTGGGGCGGCAAGCAGCGCCATGGCGACCAGCCATATGGAGACGTAGACGAGTGCAGAGCCGAGGAATACGGTTGCAAAGAAGCGGTCTTCCAGATCTCCGATTCTGCGGCGAACGACTGCCACGAACCACAGGAAGGCCACGGCGGAGATGCTGGACAGGCTCAGGGCGATGAAGAGACTTCGCCGGTGGGCCTCGTCTGCGATCCACTCGATCCACTCCGCTTCTCCTGACGAAGGGGGAGGCACCGACCGGATGAGATTCAGCGCTATCGCCGCGAGGACCGCGTAGACGACTCCCGCAGCGGCAGCCGACTCCGCACGTCGGCGGCCCGGGCCCAGGTTGGGGGAGATGGCCGGTTCTGTCATCGCTCCTCCTCGTTGGACCGTGACCCGATCCGCATTGGACCTCTCGTCGAACGGATGCGCCACGCCGCCGACCGGTCGACGGCAACCAGACTGTCGGTTCCGTCATCGGATTGCAACTCGAAGACCGCTGCCTGGCCGAACGGCGCGATCGACCGGGGGAGCGTCTCGGCGGGATTAGACACACTGTCTGCTATGCTGGACAACATGTCTATTCAGAACACAACTGCATTGGAAACCACCGCACCAGTAATCGCGGCGACGAGCTTGCGCAAGAGCTTTGGAGACGTCGAGGCCGTCAACGACCTGAGCTTCTCGGTTGCGGCCGGACAGGTCGTTGGACTTCTCGGCCCGAACGGCGCCGGGAAAACCACAACCGTCAACATGCTGGCCACGTTGGCCTCGATAGATGCCGGATCTGCGTCTATAGGCGGCTTTGATGTCGCAACCCAGCCGGACCTCGTTCGGCAACTCATCGGCCTAGCCGGTCAGTCGGCAGCTGTCGACGAGAAGCTGACGGGTCGCGAGAACCTCGAGCTGTTCGGGCGTCTCTACAAGTTGCCCGGTCAGGAACGGAAACGACGTGCTGCGGAACTCATCGACAAATTCGATATGGCCGACTTCGCCGACCGGGTCGCCGGCACGTACTCGGGCGGCCAAAGACGCCGGCTCGATGTTGTTGCCGCCCTTGTGGCCGAACCTCCGGCGCTCTTCCTCGATGAGCCGACGACGGGCCTCGACCCCCGCAGCCGAGCCGAGATCTGGGACGCGATCACGCAACTCGCCTCCCAGGGGACGGCGATTGTGCTGACAACGCAGTACCTAGAAGAAGCCGACCGACTCGCGGACGAGGTGCTGATCATCGACAAAGGGGTGGTGATCGCCTCAGGCACCCCGGAGGCGCTGAAGCGCAATCTGGACCGCGATGTGCTCGAGATCCACGTTGATGAGGGAGATATGGCTTCATCGCTCGAGCTCATCGGGGGAATCGAGGGTCTCGTGACGAGTGAGGCCGAACGCCGGATCGGAGTGCCCGTCGGCGACGACATTGCCAGCTCGTTGGAAGTTCTCCGACGTCTGCAAGACGGCGGTGTCTCGATCACCGATTTCCAGCTGCGTCGACCGACGCTCGATGACGTGTTCTTGAGCCTGACGGGTGCGCCTACCGAGCAAGAGGAGGTGCCGGCATGACGACTTCGACAGAGACCACCATCAGTCGGCCGGCCGTCCTGGCCAATCCAAGTGCCGCGGTGCGAGTCCGCAGAGCGCTTCAGGACACCAATACTGTCCTGTGGCGGGACACAGTCCGCACCTTGCGCCAACCCGACCTGCTGTTCTTCGCCGTCATCATGGGCGTCTTCTTCCTGGTGTTGTTCAACTACGTGTTCGGTGGGTCGATCGGGGCAGGAGCGGGTATCGACTACCTCGGGTTCCTTGTACCGGGGGTCTTGGTCATCACCGCATTGCAGGGGGCTCAACAGACCAGCCTCGGTCTCGCAGCCGACCTCACCGAGGGCGTGACCGACCGGTTCCGGTCCTTGCCGATGAGCCAGGTCGCCGTGATCGCGGGACGCACGATCGCCGATGCTGTGCGCAATGTCGCCGGCTTGATTCTTGTGGCCGTGGTCGCCCTCCTCATGGGGTACCGTTTCGCATCGATCGGGGGAGCAGTCGGAGCCATCGCTCTGGCAACCCTGATCGGCTACGGCTTCTCGTGGTTGGGTGCAGCCATCGCGGTGAAGGTCAGGCAGCCCGACATGGTCGGCATGCTCTCGATGTTCTGGCTCTTCCCCCTCATGCTGGCGAGCACCGCGTTCGCTCCCGCCGAGACCATGCCTGGATGGTTGCAGCCGTTCGTCAAGTACCAGCCCATTTCCGCGGCATCGGATGCAGTCCGGGGCCTGGCGGATGGGAGTCCGGCGGGTGAGGACATCCTGCTGGCGCTGGCATGGACGGCGGCTCTCCTGCTCGTCTTCGGCCCGCTGACGGTCAGCCTCTACAAGAAGGAGCAGCAATGACCGGCTCGCCGCACGGCGACCTGCCCGCCGGGGCTTCTGCGGGCGATCGAATCGTCATGGCCACTCTCGGGTTGATTGCCGAGGATGGCCTCGGCTCGCTCACCATGATGCGGGTCGCCGAGGCTGCCGGTGTGGCGCGCCAGACCCTGTACAACCACTATCCAGACATCGACAGCATCGTTGCCGAGGCTATCGGCCGGCATAATCGTGAGAGTGTCGAAATGCTGGAAGCGGCGATGCGGGTCGTCGACCGTCCCGAGGACAAGCTGGAACAGTTGGTCCGCCATAGCGTTTCCGTCGGAGCCCACGCCCACCATGCTCCCGGCATCGAACACGGTCTCTCGGCCGGAGCCCGGGCAACACTGCGCGAGTACGACGATGCGATCGACAGCCGGATCCGCGGGGTTCTCGAGGACGGACAGGAGAGCGGTTCGTTTCGCGCCGATCTCTCGCCCGATGTCGACGCGGCGCTGATACGTCACATGCTCGACGGCCTTGCCGAGCAGTCAGCGGCGACCCCCGAGGATGTGGCGGCCATCGCCATCGCCGGATCACGGACGGTGCTCGCCGCGGTCGTCAAACGCTGAGCGACTACTGCGCAGGATCCGGGTGACCGTTGCGTCGGTTCAGAGGTATGGGGTGGCCGCGCCTTCTCGTAGGATGGGAGCAGCGATATCAAGGAGCGTCATGCCCGAGTTCCACTACGAGCCAATGTTCCAGCTGGGTGCCGATGAGACCGAGTACCGCCCGCTCGACGCCGAAGGGTTGGTCGACAAGACGGCAGTCGGCGGCCGCGAGGTCCTGGTGGTCGATCCGAAGGCGCTGCGGCTGCTGGCGGCCGAGGCGGTGCGGGACGTTTCGCACCTGTTCCGGCCGGCCCACCTGGCTCAACTTCGGGCGATTCTCGACGATCCCGAAGCCTCCGACAACGATCGGTTTGTCGCCCTGGAGATGCTGAAGAACGCCAACATCAGCGCGGCGATGGTGCTGCCTTCATGCCAGGACACCGGAACGGCAATCGTCCACGGGCACAAGGGTGAGAACGTGTTCACCGGCGTCGATGATGCGGAATGGCTGTCGTACGGCATCCATGACACTTATACGGGAACCAACCTGAGGTACTCACAGATGGCGCCGCTCTCGATGTTTGAGGAGCGCAACACCGGATCGAACTTGCCGGCGCAGGTCGAGATCGAATCGGTGCCCGGAGACGAGTACGAGCTTCAATTCGTAACGAAGGGCGGGGGATCGGCCAACAAGACGTTCCTGTTCCAGAAGACCAAAGCAGTGCTCAACCCGGAATCGCTGACGGATTTTGTCGACGAGGCAATCCGCTCGCTGGGCACCGCCGCCTGTCCCCCCTATCACCTCGCGATCGTGGTCGGGGGCACTTCAGCCGAGTTGACGCTCAAGACGGTGAAGCTGGCCAGCACCAAGTACTACGACACGCTGCCGACGTCGGGCAATGAGCACGGCAGAGCCTTCCGCGACGTGGAGTGGGAGGAGCGGATCCACGAAATGACCCGGTTGACCGGCATCGGTGCCCAGTTCGGAGGCAAGTACTTCTGCCACGATGTGCGGGTAATCCGGTTGCCGCGGCACGGTGCTTCGTGCCCGATCGGGATCGGCGTTTCCTGCTCCGCCGACCGTCAGGTCAAGGCCAAGATCACCCGCGAAGGCGTGTTCATGGAGGCGTTAGAGCGCGACCCGGCTCGTTTCCTACCGGACCCAACCGCCATCAAGGAGCCGGCGGCAGCAGTCCACGTAGACCTGAATCGACCGATGAGCGAGATCCGCTCCGGGCTGTCGCAGCACCCGGTGGGGACCAGGCTGGCGTTGACCGGAACCATCGTGGTCGCCCGTGACATCGCCCACGCCAAGATCGCCGAGCGTTTGGACGCCGGCGACGGGATGCCCCAATACCTGCAGGATCACATCGTCTACTACGCCGGTCCGGCCAAGACCCCGGAGGGCTACGCCTCGGGTTCGTTTGGACCGACCACCGCGGGGCGGATGGACCCGTACGTCGGTCGATTCCAGGCAGCGGGTGGGAGCTTTGTGATGCTCGCCAAGGGGAACCGGTCGAAGCAGGTCACCGATGCTTGCGCCGAGTACGGCGGCTTCTACCTGGGTTCGATCGGCGGGCCCGCGGCCATCCTGGCCAAGGACCGGATCCGTTCTGTCGAGGTACTCGAGTACGCCGAACTCGGCATGGAAGCTGTCTGGCGTATTGAGGTCGAGGACTTCCCTGCGTTCATCATCGTTGACGACAAGGGCAACGACTTCTACGCCCAGTTTGCCCGGTAGTAATAGAGGGAGTTGCACGGCTCGGTGACTCTGGGGCCTCGCCACCTGCCCTCGGCGCGCACGGGTCGATCCGTCAATCGGGCTCCAAAAAGGGCCCTTACGACTCAAGGCGGATTGCCGACAGTCGTCATATGCGCCTTTCTCTGAGTACGCGGAGGGTCCGTCCCTTCACTATGCGGAAGCAGCCCCGCGCGCACTCCGACGCCAATACGTCGGAATCCGAGCGAGGCGCTTCGTTGGTCGAGTTCGCTCTGGTGCTTCCTTTGTTGCTCGCACTCATATTCGGTCTCATCGAGATGTCGTGGGCGTTTGCACAGACAAATGACGTTCGACACGGCGCCCGGGAAGGGGCCCGCGCCGCTGCCGTGGATGTGGGAGATATCAACGCAATAGGTCAGGCCGTTTGCGATCGAATGGACATCGTTCAGCCCACTCAGAGCATCGAAGTAACCGTGACTCCCGTTAGCGCCAGTCCCAGCCAGCCCGGGGAGGGGTCCGTCGGCGCGCTCGCCCAGATCACCGTGGCTGCCGACCTCAAGACCGTCACCGGCTTTTATGACACCATGCTCGTCGGTAAGACCATCTCCTCAACGGTCGAGTTCCGGCTCGAGCAACCAGCTAGCGGCAGCGGCGACGCGGCGTGGTGGGCACAGGCCTCCTTCGGAGCGCCCAGCGACACCTACGCCTGCCCATGAAGACTCGATTGGCGCCAGTCGTCCAAGCAGCACGTCGTGAGGACGGAGCCTCAGTCATCATTCTGGCGCTCATGCTCGTTGTCCTCTTGAGCTTTGCCGCGATCGCCGTAGACGCAGCTGCAGCGTGGGCGCTCCACCGCCAGGGGCAGTCGGGTGCAGACACCGGTGCCGTGGCCGGTGCGCTACTCATGTCAGACCAGCCGGACCCGGCTCAGGCGATGGAGGACGCTGAGACCGAGGTCAAACGAATCACCTACAGCACCATTTCTCCGGACATGACGCCCAGTGAGTGGGCCGCGGCGTGGTCGAGCTGTACCGACCCCGGGAAGCCGACTGAATTCACCCAAACCCACAGCAGTGACTGTGTCTCCTTTTCCTCAAACCTTGACAGGATCCGGGTTCACACCCCGGATGTCCCCTGGAAGACCACGTTTGCCGCTGTCATGGGTTTCAATGAGGTTCAGACCTCCGCGATCGCAGAGGTCAGCATCGTTCTCGACGCAAACGGCGGGGTCATGCCATTTGGCATGCCAGCCAATGCGCAAGGCGACACGGAGATCTGCCTTAAGACCGGGTCGAATCCGAAGAACGTTGCTCCATGCGACGGACCCGACACGGGCAACTTCGGCTTTCTCGATATCACCCAGTTTGGCAACAGTGCATTGGGAACCTCTACCCAATGCACTGGGGGAGGCACCGATCGGCTCGTACGCAGTATCGCTCAAGGAGTTGACCATCCGCTTGGTACCACGCCAGATCCGGCTGCTCCCTCGCACAGCGATCGCGATGCATGCAATGACGGCCACTTCACCTCAGGGCCATACCATCTGACCACGGAGCCCGGCAACGTCGCGCAAGCTCTCAATGATGGCTATGTCGACGGTGTTGGAACCACACCCGGCAGACTCGACCGTGGCAACAACCGGACCCCCGTCCGTGGTCATATGCTGGATGACGAACCCCTTTGGGATCACTTGAACACCGCCGGTAAGGATCTGTGCGGGTGGTCGATCAGCGATCACGACGACCTGATCGACTGTCTCGCTGCGTATACCGTGGCCGACGGAGTCATCTTTAACTCGGATATCATCAAAGCTCCTCGATTCGGATGGGTGCCTTTGTTCCACGAAGCCACCCTGGGCAATGGGAGTACGACCCTGACCATCAAGGAGTTCCGGCCTGTCTACATCCAGACCACGCTATGGAAATGCAACGCAAGTGGCTGCGACCTGGAGTGGAATCCCGGCGAGGGTGTGAGCTCCGGCTCGAACAATGTCGAGATTGAGGCGTCCACTGCGGTCAACATCCCTCCTGCAGCGTTGCCTCAAAAGGTTCGAGACGAGGGTCCTGGGAGCAGCGACGTCAGCTACCTGCTCTCGAAGTAGTCGATCCGCTACCTCTTGCTGCGTCCCCGCAAGCGGTCCGTCCGCCGGTTCCCTGCGGTGCGCCTGGACGACTGCAAGCTGTTGACAGCAGGAATGCGCCGCTTGAGGCGCTCGCTTGCCGGGCGTGACCGGCGCGATCGGACATAGGCCCGCACGGCTAGTGCTATGGAGGCGACTACGAGGATCATCCCAATCGCGATGTACGCCCAACCGATGCCGCCACTAGCCGTGGCGTCGCCGGCGGGGGCGCCGGGAGCTCGTCCTTCAGCAGCTCCGGCGACCAGTTGCAGGTCGGGAGGTATCGCTTGACCATCGCCACGGTACCGACGCGTCCCTGAGCATTCGCTGACTTCGTAGGGTCGTTGCGTGTCGTCGAGGAACACGATGTACTTGGTCCCGGAGCGGAATCGGAATCCGGGCTCGCCCGAAAGGGTCGTAGCGCTCGGGGTTTGCAGGGTCATCACTGGTGAAAGGTCGGGTCCCTTCCAGATCCACTGCACGGAGACGACCGCCTCGTCAGTGTCGAGGCCGGCCGACGTAATCTCGCCAACGAAGGCTACGGGAGCCGCTCGGAGAGCATCTTCGAGAGACGGGAGATCGGCGCATTCCGCAAACGCAGCACCGGGCTGTGAAATCAGGACCAGCATTGCGGTAATCGCGAGTAGTGCGCGGCGTATTCCCATCTGTCATGGATCGGAGTGCGCCGGGGTTGACTCAAGGGATTAGCCAAAGGCCGGGCTGCGCAGCATCGACCGAGGCCGTGATGCTCGGGTAGATCGCGGAATCGGCGATCATAGCGAGGGGGGCGCGTCCGATCGGCGTTGCGGTTCCGCCTTACCCGGATGGATGGTCCCCGGAGCTCGGCATTTGGGTCGCCGCCAACTTGTGTTGACTAGCCAGCCACGGAGTAATGGCCCGATAGACCTGCTCCTCAGCACCCGAAGCACTGCGCAGTACAGATTTCCTGTCGCACTGTGTCCTCTCCGGCCGATCCCGTTCGTAAGTAGGGTGAACGCGGGAGAAGCCCGCTGTGATTGAGGAGAGACCATGAGCCAGTACCTGCTATCGACTTATGCCGTAGAGGGTGGGGTGCCGGGAGGACCTAGTTCGCCGGAGGACATGCAGGCGTTCATGCAGCGGGTGATCACCCTAGAAGCTGAGATGGACGAGACCGACACGTTCGTGTTCGGTGGCGCCTTGCACGGCTCCGACGCAGCGACCGTCGTTGATCACGCCGACGGCGCCGTGGTGATGACCGATGGTCCGTTTGCCGAGTCGAAAGAGCACATCGCGGGGTTCTACATCATCAACGCCGACGACCTCGATGCAGCCCTGGCGTGGGCGGACAAGGTTGCAGCTGCGACCAACCATGCGATAGAGGTCCGTCCGTTTCGGGCGACCGGGCGGGTTGCCGATCATATGCCCGGCGCCTGACAAGGGTGACCGGCCGCAGTGCTTTTCGCGAGGAAGCGCCTGTGGTCGAGCGCGTATTCCGTGAGGCATACGGGCAGGCCGTAGCCACCCTGGTGCGGGTGTTCGGCGACATCACCCTCGCCGAGGACGCAGTCCAGGACGCCTTCGTCATCGCCGGCGACCGCTGGGTGCGTGATGGCGTTCCGCCCAATCCCGCGGGATGGATCATCACGACCGCACGCAACCGGGCAATCGATGTTCTCCGCCGTTCGAAGCGGGGCGACGAACTCCAGGAACAGCTCGCTCGCTCGGCTGACACGTTGCCGGACGAGGATGCGCTGGATTATGGACCCATGACCGACGACAGGCTCCGGCTCATCTTCACCTGCTGTCACCCGGCACTGCGCTCCGAGCACCAGGTGGCGCTGACTCTGCGACTTCTGGGAGGGCTGAGCGTGGAGGAAGTGGCCCGTTCGTTTCTGGTGAGCGAAGCCGCCATGGCGAAACGGCTCGTGCGGGCCAAGTACAAGATCAAGGCAGCCAACATCCCGTATCGAGTGCCTGCAGAAGCCGACCTCCCCGAACGGCTCCGTTCCGTCCTCTCCGTCATCTATCTCATCTACAACACAGGTGTCGACGACCCGGAGCGGGCGCCGCTGCGTCGAGAGGCATTGCGTCTTGCCCGGTCCGTCGTTGAGATGATGCCGGATGAGCCGGAAGCGGCGGGTCTTCTCGCTCTGATGTTGCTCAACGAGTCACGGGTACCGGCCCGTACTTCGGGCGGCGATCTGGTACTGCTACGTGACCAAAATCGGTCGAAATGGGACGGCGAGATGATCGACGAGGGTCACAAAATCGTGCGCGCCTGCATCCGCCGCGACCGGCCGGGTCCCTACCAATTGCAGGCGGCGATCCAGGCCGTGCACTGTGACGCGGACTCGTTCGAGGCCACAGACTGGCCGCAGATCGTGACCCTTTACGACCATCTGTTCTCGTTCTCGCCGACGCCGGTCGTCGCTCTCAATCGAGCCGTCGCCGTCGGTGAGGTCGATGGGCCCGAAGCGGCCCTAGGCATGATCGATGCGATTGGGCCTGAGTTGGACGAGTACCACCTGTTGCACGCAGCCCGCGCCACCATGTTGCGCGCGACGGGGGAGAGGGCGGCAGCCAGGACTGCCTTCGAACGCGCCGTCGGGCTCGCAACCTCGGAATCCGATCGGCGTTTCCTGAACCGGCAGATCGATGAGCTGTCCTGACGTCTAGCGGCGGGCCTCGGGTTACACGTCCGCGGCGACGTGGGCATCTTGAACCTGCCGGAAGCGCTTGGCCAGGTTCTTCAACACGGCGCGGGCGAAGTATGGGTCCGTGAGCAAGGTGTCGAAGTTGGAGGAGCTGAGCGTGAGGAGACTTAGATCTTCGGTGGCGACGACGGTAGCAGTTCGCGGTTCACCATCGATCAAAGAGAGCTCGCCGAAGAAATCGCCGGCCTTCAACTCGGCTACGACCCGGTCTCCCTTGCGTACGTCCACCTTGCCCTCGACGATTACGCACAGCGAGTCGCCAGGATCTCCCTCGGAAACCACCGTTGCGCCGGCGGGCAAGGAGACTTCGACGGACTGGCGGGCCACGGCGAAGAGAGCAGTCTTGGACATGCCCCTGAAGATCGGCACCGGCCTGAGTGCTGGGAGGCGAGTTACCGGATTCTGCACTGCCATGCACCTCATGATAGGCGACAATGGGTGCGGGACCGGTTGTGGATTAGCCTGACAGCAGGACCAGAGGAGAACGGCCCGCGATGGTATGCGCCACCTGTGGGAGCGAAAACAAGTCAAGCCGACGCTTCTGCCGCGGGTGCGGCCGACCGCTCCCGATCGCGTGCCCCCGGTGCGAAACCGCCAATGACCCGGCAGACCGCTTCTGCGGCCAATGCGGAACTGCGCTGATTACCGAGGCAGGCGAAGCAGCCGCGAATGAGGAGCCCGAGCTCGATCATGAGCCACATGAGCGCCGGTTCGTCGCCGTGCTTTTTGCCGATCTGGTCGGCTTCACCCGTTTTTCCGAGTCGTTGGATCACGAGGTCGTTCGGTCCACTCTGACAACCTTCTACGACCGAAGCCGAGACATCATCGAGCGTTTCGGGGGCTCGGTGCAGAAGTTCATCGGCGATGCTGTGATGGCGGTGTGGGGAGCCACCGTGATCCACGAAGACGATGCCGAGCGCGCCGTCAGGGCGGGTATCGAACTCACCGACATGGTTGCCCGCCTCGGCGACGAGTTGGACTTGGGGGCTCTTTCTCTCCGTGTCGGAGTCCTCACCGGCGAGGCGTCGGTCGGTCCGTCCACCCCCGAGTTGGGCCTGGTTGTCGGCGATCTCGTCAACACGGCTTCACGGCTCCAAACGGTTGCCGAGCCGGGAACGGTTGTTGTGGGCAAGGCAACCCACCAGATGTTGCGTGACGTTGTGGATTTCGAGTCACGGGGCAGTCATGACCTCAAGGGCAAGTCGGCGTCGCTCGAAGTCTGGCGAGCCGTGCGGGTACGGACCGATCGGACCCGACAGGCGCCTCCCGGGTGGGAGCCCCCATTCGTGGGCCGCCAGGAGGAATTCCGGCTGCTCAAAGATGCCCTCCACGCCACAGGTCGGGTCGGAAGCTCTCGACTGATTTCTGTCGTCGGTGAGGCCGGAATCGGCAAGACGCGCCTCGTCCGTGAGCTGCGCAAATACGTGAGTGGCCTGGCGGATGATGTCTACTGGCACGAGGGCCGCAGTCCGGCATACGACCAGGTGCCGACGTTCTGGGCGCTCAGCGAGATGGTCAGGCAGCGGGTGGGTATCCGCGAGACCGATGATCCCCTTCGTAGCCGGACGAAGCTACGGACCGCCGTAATCGAGTACGTTGCCGACGCTGCCGATCAGGTTTGGATTGAGCCCCGGCTTGCCGCACTGCTCGGACTGGCGCCAGACGAGACGGGGGAGCCAGGTGACTTCTTCGCAGCTGTGCGCCGATTCTTCCAGTCCATCGCCGAGCGGGGCACCACCCTGCTCATTTTCGAGGACTTCCATTGGGCGGACACCGGGTTGATCGATTTCGTCAGAGAAATGGTCGAACGGTCTCCTCGACATCCGATTCTGGTGTTGACACTGGCTCGACCAGATCTTCTGGATCGTGTTCCCGGATGGGGGGCGGGACGACGCAATTTCGCCTCTGCGCACCTGGGGCCACTGACGGAGTCGGAGATGACCGAATTGCTGTCCGGGATGGTGGAAGATCTCTCTCCGGCGGTCGCGTCCTCAATCAACGAGTACGCAAACGGTATCCCGCTCTACGCCGTTGAGCTGGTGCGCATGCTCATCGCAGATGGCGCGCTCACGATGGGCGCCTCTAGTTGCGTCTCGACAACGGACCTGTCCGCCATTCGGGTCCCCGACACCGTGAGAGCGGTGATCGGTGCCCGGCTCGATCGGTTGCCGACCGGCACCCGTTCGCTTCTACAGGATGCGGCAGTCCTGGGCACCGCTTTCACCAGCGATGGCCTTGCAGCGATGCTCGGCATGAGCGTCGTCAGGGTGGAAGAGCAGCTGGAACCGCTGGTCCACCGTGAGGTGCTCGAGTTCGATAGCGATCAGAACTCCGCCGCTCACGGTCGATACAGATTTGTTCAGAGCATGATTCGGGAAGTGGCATACAGCCGCCTGACGAGGGAGGAACGGCGGATTCGGCATCTGCGGGCAGCCGAGTACCTCGATGGTCTAGGTGAGGTTGAACTGGCCGGAGCTGTTGCCAGCCACTACATGGATGCTCACAACGTGACCGACGATGCCGCCAGCGCCGAGCCGCTTGCCGCGGAGGCCTCGGCGGCGCTGTCCGATGCGGCAGATCGAGCGGCTCAACTCCACTCTCACGAGCAAGCCCTGGCCATGGTTGAGCATGCTCTCGAGCTGTCCAGTGATCCCGAGGCGCAGGCGAGCCTTCGACAACGGGCGGCGCGTTCGGCGGGGGCTCTTGCTCAGCATGAAGTTGCGATCCAGCACGCCTGCCGCTCCCTCGAATGGTATCGAGCCAATGGCGACGAGGATGAGGTTGCCGATGCCGCACGACAGGTCGCCAATGTCCTGTCCCATGCCTACAGGGCGCCTGAGGCAATCCGGGTCCTGGAACCCGTAGTCGAGACGTATTCGTCGCTCGAGAGCGCGGCTTCAGTCGCCGCCGCCGCCGAATTGGCCAGGGCTTACCTGATGGCGTTGCGTGATGATGACGCAGCAGCGATGAGCAATCGTGTCGTCGCACCCGCGGAACGCTTGGGACTGACCGATACCATCGTCGACACCTTGATCACCCGGGGGACTGCGCTGGGTAACCTCGGTCGGCTTCATGAGGCCGTCTCGCTTCTCCACGGAGCCTCCCGCTACGCCGAAGAAGAGGATCTGCCGCTGTCCGAGATGCGTGCTGCCAACAACCTCGGGCATCTCCTCGAATACGACGATCACGTCGCAGCGCTGGAGGCGTGTCGGCGGGGCCTGGAGATGGCTAATCGGCTGGGAGATGTGCGCTTCATCGGGTCGTTCACGTGGGCGGTTGCGGCGTACCTCGATCGTGATGGCCGTTTTGCCGAAGCGCAGGAAATGCGGGACGAAGTACGTGAGCGCGTTGAACTCCCTCCCGACTCGAGGCTCTGGTACGAGATGACCGACTTCATGGTCGCCGCCGTTCGCGGCGAAGGCGCCGCTATCGAACTCGCCCGCGATGCAATCGAGCGATCTAGTGATACGGAGAATCCGCAGTCCGCTATCTCGTTGCCGATCGAGAGATCTGTGCTGCATTTCCTCGCCGGAGAATTCGACCTTGCATACCACCAGGCGCTGAGCATCGATGAGGACGATCGGCTGCCGGGACACATCGAGATCGCCCTCTTTGCGGCCGCCATGCTCGGGGATGAGCCGCGGCTGGAATCGATCCGGAGTCAACTCGGCGAATGTCGCGTTCGCGGGCGGATGGTGCCCTCGCTGGCAGAGGCAGCGGCGGGCGCAGTTGCTGCCGTCCGCGGATCGAATGAAGACGCAGTCGCCGGCTTCGCTCGTGCCCTCGGGTTCAACTATATGAAGCTGGATCGCGCCAAGCTCCAGGCACTGTTTGCCGTATGCGTTGGTCGCGACATCCCGGAAGCCCGCATAGCCTCGGACGCTGCTTACGAAGTATTTGCCGAATCGGGCGCCCATGCATACATCGACGTCTTCGCCGCCGGGATGCCGCCCGTCGGGGAGCGGATGGCCGCGGGCGGCTGATTACCGATCCACCGGAACGGATGCCCGAATCTGTCTACTCCTCGCCGCTTTCACCGCGAATCGCTGTGTCTCGCTCGTGGGGTTCGTACTCGAACTCGCCACCCCGGGTCACGGTTTCGATCATTTGCTCTCGTTCTTCACCCTTGCGGGATGGCGTGATCAGCAGCAACAGGCTCGGCAGAACGAGTAGTGACACGAGAAGCGAGAAGGCGATCATCACTGCGGTGAGCACCCCAAAGGTCACGAACATCGGCATGGGCGCAGTGGCCATCACCGCAAAGCCGGTCATCGACGTGGCTGCCGAGATGGCGAGTGCCCCGCCGGTGCCCTCGCCGGCCCGCCGCAGCGCGGGAAAGCGACTCGGCTCGTGCTCGAATTCCTCGATGAAGCGAACGGTGAAGTGCGTCGCGTAGTCGACGCCGACACCGATCGAAATCGCCGCAATCATTGCCGTGATCAGATTCAGCTTGTAGCCGACCAGATACATGAACCCGTACACCCAGGCCACGACGAGAAGTATGGGCACCATGGATATGAGGGCGTACCGAGCGGATCTCTTGAGTATGGAAGCCATTCGTCTCCCGAAGTTTCGGAAGACGAAGAAGAGGGTCACGAACACGATCAACGATGTCAACACAATGGCAATCGGAAGAGAGGTCAGCATCGTGCGCAGGAACGAGTCGAGCGAATCCTGGCTCGTAATCGCGCCACCCGACACGGAGACCGAAACGCCGGCCGCAGATAGCTGCGGCTCGATGGCTGCTGCCGCGCTATCGAGCACATCCCGGGCAGCCAGGATGATCGTGTCATCGGTAAACGTCGCGATGCCCACCGCAACCGTCGTCGCCTGTCCGTCGTCGCTGATGAACAGGAACCTCTCGGTCTGATCAGGTCGGAACACCGTTACACCGTCGTTGTTTATGACGTCGTTGTCCTTGGCGTACGCATAGATTGCCGCCACTTGCTCAGGGGTGTCGGCCAAGCCGTCGCCATCGGTATCGGTGATTTCGACTCCGGTCGCCGCGAGGATGTTGGCTCGCATTGGCTCAGACTCAGTTGCCAGCCGAACGACGGTCACTGCCGACGGATTGAATTGGACATCGTCGTTGAAGTCGCGAACGAATTCCGCGTCGGAAGCCGCGATGTCGGCCGATGCGGATTCGAGGGCAATCAGGGTTTGGGGAGAGGTGAGATCACCTTCGACGAAGATGTAATCCAGATCTCCGCCGCCGCTTCCGTAATACGTCTCGAGCTTTTCGAGGCTCACGACAAAACCAGTCTTCGACGAGAAGAAGTCCTTGATTTCGAACCCGCTCTCGACCTTCGATGCCCCGATCACCCCCAAGATCGCAAGAACCGCGACGACCGGAAGAGTGATCACGCGCCACCGGGCCAAGAAATGCACGATGGTGCCCGCCGCTTTGAAGCCGTGTCCGGCGCCCTTCACCTCGTCGGTAAGCGGCCGCTCCTCCTCGGCGGCCCTCCGGTTGCGCCTTCTGGTCAATCGGAAGGGCAGATAGAGGAACAAGCCCAAGAAGATCAGATACATCGCCCACCCGATTGCGGGGAACACAATCGCCATGACAACAGCCATGGCGGCGATGAAAGCGGCCACGACGAACGCCAGCTTCTGGCCGACGATCCGCAAATGGCTCAGATCGGAAGGCCGCGGGCCGAGCTTGTCCTCTATCGACAGCAAGAGTTTGGGAACTACCCACCCCAGGACGAGATACGCCAGGAGCAACCCGATTGCCGATCCGATGCCGAACTCGACTATGCCCTGGACTCCGGCCACTGTGTTCGACAGGAAAGCCGCTGCGGAAGAGAGGGCCGCAAGCAGCAAGGCGGCGTGCACGGCCGTCATGCCGATTGGGTAGGCCCGGTCCCGCGTGTACCCGTCCACTTGCGCTTCGCGCGCCCGTCCGCTGCCGTGGATGAAGAAGTCAACTCCGAAGCTGATCAAGGCGATCGGAACGATCATGATCAGCAGGGGGGATCCGGTCTTGAGTCCGATCAGGGCGTTTATCCCGTTGAAGGCCATCATCGTGACCCCGAGTCCGGCAGCGACCAGCATCGCCGCCCAGTAGGAGCGCAGCAAAGCTCCGACGAAGATCAGGATGAAGGCAACGGCGTAGAAGATGAACGGACCGGCGGCAGTTTGCTGCTCCTCAGCGACCAGCCCGAAATCAATGGCAACACCAGTCGCATAGACATTGTCACCCGAGCCGCGCAGAATGATTTGCACGTCGCGTAGCCAACGTTCCGCGTCAAGGTTGGTGTCGTCCCCGAATGACTCCTGAATCTGATCCGCATCGAATGTGGAGAAGTCATAGAGGAGAGTGGCGAAGAATGCAGGCGACTCCCACACGACGACTGTTTCGTTGCCGATGGTCGTCGGCGTACTCGTCGTCGATGTGGATGACAGAAGGAAGCGGAGCGATGCCGTGGGGGCATTGTCGGCGAGAAGTACTGCAAGCGCCTTCTTGACCTCACCGTCGGTAGCGCCCTCCAGCCCTGCGGGGAGGGACTGATCGACGGCGTCCGCGATAGAGAAGATGCCGGTAATGGTGATGCCGAGATCACGATCGAACGATGCGGCCAGATGCTTCTGGGATTCAGCGTCGGCGAGGACGAGATCCTGATTGCGTTTGAGTTCTAACAGAGAGTCACGAGTGAGGACGTCACCACTATCCGGAGCTTCGATGATGAACGACACGCTGCGGATGGGTGACGATGTTGCGAAGGTGTCCTGGACCCTGGCGTGCGTTTCGTAGATCTCGCCTTTGGGATCAAATGACGGTTCAGCGGTGTCCGCCACGACCGGGAAGAGCCCGGCGAGTACCACAGCGCCCACGACCATGGCCGCCGCCAGCGGCCAAGCATGGCGATTGATCCACTCATAGAGACGCATGCCTTTGGCGGGGTTCGGGTCGGTCATCGCGCTCCTCCAGATCCTGCTTTCGTGTACGCAATTCAGTTGCTGTCCGCGTAGGCACGATTCTGGGTGAACTCGTGGTGCGCCAGGGGCAACCGGATGCCTTTCCAACCGTATCGCACCCGATGGAGTGGTGGGCGCATAGGGGCCATTCGGCCCCAAGTGGCCACGGTTCGGCATTGGCCCCAGCCCGCCTCGGGCCTCTTCAACCCGTTCCGGCGTAAATGGTGCCGGGCAGCCCGGGGTGGCTTCAGGTGGTGTGCGCGACGGGTGTGATCCTGGAGGTGGGTTATGGGCCGTCCGAAGACTTCGTGGCTGGTAGCGCGGGAGGCGTTGTTGGTGTTGGCTCGGGGTGCAACGGTGCGGGAGGCTGCCGAGGCGTCTGGGTTGG
>CAMYKI010000031.1 GCA_947258985.1 uncultured Acidimicrobiaceae bacterium | reverse complement strand
GAGAGCCCTTACTGCATGAGGCAGGTTGGGCGGCATGTGGACCCAGGAGCCGGGTTTCACATCGACTCGCTCCCCATCCAATGTGACCTCCAGCTTGCCGGACACGGCATACAAGATCGCGGAGTGCCGGGCGGTGTGGTCGGTCAGTTCCTGGCCGGTATCGAACCCGAACACGACCAGGCGTAGTTTGTGATCCTTGTAGAGGACGCGACTCAGCGTCCCGTTTTCTGGGATCTCCACCTCGGCTGCAAGATCGGCGATATAGGTAGCCGGGTTCCGCCCGGTGCCGTCGGCGCTCACGGAACCAGCAGGATCTTGCCTGCGGTCTTGCGACCTTCCAGGGCCCGGTGGGCCACATCTGCCTGGCTGAGATGCATCGTTCTGTCGATAGTCACGCCGAGTTCACCGCGGGCCGTCAGCGAGAAGAGTTGGTCGGTGCGGTTCCTCAGTTCGGCGCTTGTGGAAATGTAGGAGCCCATCGTCGGCCGGGTCACATACAGTGAGCCCAACCTCGAAAGTGTCCCGAGATCGAACGGGGGCACGACACCACTCGATTGCCCGAATAGCACCATCAAGCCACGCGGTTTGAGGAGAGCCAAACCCTTCTCGAAGGTACTGGCGCCCACCCCGTCATAGACGACATCTAGGGAACGTTCGCCTGCGATTTGCCGGACTTCCTCGACAAAATCGTCCTGCGCATAGTTGATGACATGGGTCGCCCCAGCTTCGCTGGCAAGCCGGGCCTTCTCCGCAGTGGAGACTGTGGTGAACACTTCGGCGCCGACGCGTCTCGCCAACTGGATGAGCAGTCGACCAACGCCGCCTGCCCCGGCGTGTATCAGGCAACGATGCCCGGATTGCAGTTGGAAAGTATCGCTCGCAAGGTAGTGGGCGGTGATTCCCTGGAGCATCATCGCCGCCGCGGTCATGAGGGGGCTGTCCTCCGGCACCTTCACGGCGCGTTCTGAGTTGATCGCAACTTGTTCCGCGTAGGATCCGAGTTGATCCGTCCAGGCGACACGGTCTCCCTGGGCGAACCCGGACACGCCTGCGCCGACCTCCTCGACGATGCCGGCTCCTTCGAGACCCGGCACGAAGGGCATCTCGAGCGGGTAGATGCCGCCACGGTGATAGGTGTCTATGTAGTTCACGCCGGCGGCCACCAGCGAAACCCGGAGTTGTCCGGCACCGAGTTCGACCGGAGCCACCTGCTCGAACTGGAGAACTCCGGGGCCGCCGGTCCTGTTTACAACTACTGAGTTCATGGTGCTGAGGTTACTCAATGACCGTCGGCGCCGGCGTGGTTGATAGTCTGGCTACACCCAGCAACGGAGATAGCAGATGGTTGCCGATCGGGCCGCTTCGCAGTGGAATGCCTTGGAGAGCTACAGAGACCGGACGTCGTTCGATTTGCGTGCCATGTTCGCTTCAGACCCGGAGCGGGCATCCCGGTACACCTTTTCCGCGGGCGATCTCGCGGTTGATCTTTCGAAGCATCTGATCGACGACGAGGTCCTTCGTCGGCTGATAGCGCTGGCCAGGGCAGCGGGTGTCGAGGAGCGTGCCCAGGCAATGTTTGCCGGCGAGCGGATCAACTCGACTGAAAATCGACCCGTGCTCCACGTGGCGCTGCGTGCCGGACCCGAAGACACGTTCCTGGTCGACGGCACGGATGTTGTGGCGGGGGTGCATGAAGTTCTAGACCGGATGGCAGGCTTCGCCTCACGAGTTCGAGCAGGGGAGTGGCTTGGGCATACGGGAAAGCCGATACGCAAGATCATCAACATCGGGATCGGTGGGTCCGACCTCGGACCGGTCATGGCATATCGAGCGCTGCGCCACTACCGGCATCCCGACATCGAAGCCGAGTTCGTTTCGAACATCGATCCGGCGCATCTCGTCGCCGTCCTCGCAGATGCGGATCCCGCAGAGACGCTGTTCGTTATCGCCTCGAAGACGTTCACCACGCTGGAGACGATGACCAACGCCCGGGCAGCCAAGGAATGGCTCCTGGACAGGTTCGATGGTGACAAATCAGCAGTCGCCCGTCACTTCGTTGCCGTATCGACCAACGCTGATGCGGTGTCCGAGTTCGGCATCGACACTGCCAACATGTTTGGATTCTGGGACTGGGTTGGGGGCCGCTATTCGTTCGATTCGGCCATCGGTCTTCCGTTGATGATTGCTATCGGTCCCGAAGCGTTCGGTGAGATGTTGTCGGGATTTCGGGCGATGGATCACCACTTCCGCGATACGCCAATTGAACAGAATGTTCCGGCACTGCTCGCTCTGATCGGCGTGTGGTACCGGAACATCCTTGGGTACCCGACATATGCCGTGCTTCCGTACGCACAGGACCTCGATCGTTTCCCCGCCTATCTGCAACAACTGGATATGGAGTCGAATGGGAAGAGGGTCGGACTCGAAGGAATTGCAGTTGGGAGAGATACCGGCCCGATCGTTTGGGGGGAAGCCGGAACAAATGGTCAGCATGCCTTCTATCAGCTGTTGCACCAGGGCACGAGCGTCGTTCCGGGCGATTTGATCGGGTTCTTGGAAGCTACCGATGACCTCGGAATGCAACACGACTTCCTGATGGGCAATCTGTTTGCCCAAGCGGAGGCGCTGGCCTTCGGGAAGACGGAGGAAGAAGTCGCCGCCGCCGGGATTGTCCCGGAGCTGGTTCCCCACCGTACGTTCCCGGGCAATCGGCCGACGTCTGTGATCCTTGCTCCGCGGCTGACGCCTGCGGTGCTCGGCCAGCTCGTTGCGCTCTATGAGCACAAGGTGTTTGTCCAGGGTGCGGTCTGGGGAATCAACTCGTTCGATCAGTGGGGGGTAGAACTAGGGAAGGTGCTTGCGACGCGGATAATTGGAGAGCTCGGGGCAACCGATCCTGGGGAACTCTCCCACGATGCCTCTACCAACGCCCTCATCGAGAGATACAGGAATTACCGCGCCTAGAGCACCTGGCAAGGTTGTTGTTGCCGGGGCTATCCGCCGGCGGCAACGCCGAGGCTCTTCATCAGGCCGCGCACCCTGGCCTCTATCTCGTCCCGAACCGCTCGAACCACCTCGATGGGCTGTCCGGCAGGATCAGTCAGCACCCAGTCCTCGTATCGCTTCCCCGGATAGATCGGGCACACATCACCGCACCCCATCGTCACCACGACATCAACCGCCCGCACGACTTCATCGGTCCAGATCTGCGGTTCCGCGGATCGGATGTCAATGCCGACTTCATGCATGGCCTGCACCGCTGTCTGGTTGATCTGGTCGGCGGGAGCGGATCCACCGGAATAGACGTTGATCGACTCTCCTGCCAGATGGCGGAGCCACCCCGCAGCCATCTGCGATCTACCCGCGTTGTGGACACAGAGGAAGAGAACAGCAGGAGGTGTGGTCTGAGCCAGGGTCATCGAGGGACTGTTTCGACTGGAGTCATGAGCTAATCGTAGATGGGTTGCACTCGATCGCCCGACAAGCCGTCGACAGGCGACCCAAATACGATGTGTCGATGGCGAATACTGGATCCGAAGCGGGTGCGCCGAAGTGGCGATCCATAGCGCTCCCCGTCGAGCACGGGGGCTGGGGATTCACGCTCGAGCCCGCAGTACTCGGTCTTCTCGTCGCCCCGTCACCGGCTGCATGGGAGCTGGCGGTGGCATCGCTCGCCGTCTTCCTGGCGCGCCGTCCGGTGAAACTGGTTCTGACCGACATTGTGCGCAGACGCTGGCTCAATCGGACGACCACCGCAGCCGGCTTCTCCCTGTTCTACGGGCTGCTGGCCCTTGCCGGCGTCGCCGGTGCCGTGGTCACGGCCGGGTCTCCGTTCTGGCAACCTCTGCTGATTGCGGTGCCGCTTGCCGGGGTCGCTCTCTACGCCGATGCCTACAGCCAAAGCCGGACGCTCGTGGCGGAGATCGCAGGAGCCGTTGCCATGGGCGGCACCGTGTCGATGATTGCGCTTGCGGATGGATGGGACCCGGGTCCGGCGTTCGGGCTCTGGCTTGTGCTGGCCGCCCGAGCCGTTGCCTCGGTCGTTTTGGTGCGGGCGCAGATACGGCGGGTTCACGGCAAACCGGCAGAGGCTCCCCGGGTCTACGCGACGCAAGCGGTGACGGTGGCGACGCTGAGTGCTGCGGCCGTTGCCAACCTCGTTCCCTGGCTTGCCGTTCTCGCGCTCATCGGGGTGGGTGTGCTTGCCTTCTGGTCGTTGGCGAGGCCCCCGGTGGCGGCCAAGGTCGTGGGGTGGACACAGATCGTGGTGGGTCTCGTTGTCGTGTTGCTGACGGCGGTCGGCGTATGGGTCGGCTGGTAAACGGTCGGAGTCAGTCGGTCCAGTGAATGCGGCACCAGGTGCGTCGCTCACATTCCGGGCACTGCACCCAGCGGCTGAAGTGTTTGCCCGGGATCCACAGCGAGACATAGACGATGCGGACGCAGGCTTCGACGGTCGTCATCCTGATGTGGTTGAGGCAGTTTGAGCATTCCATGACGACGGTCCCGGCGCGTCGAGGACCGGCGCTGTACAGGGCATGTTTGCCTTCGGGATGGTCGCCTCCGACCAGCGGATCGGCATCCAGCCTGTCATCGGCGGGGGCCATCGGCGGAGGGCTGAACAGAGCGCTCTTGCCGAGCGGATCCTTTGTCATATTTCGCTCGCAATCGTCGCCGCGAGATCTCGGTACGCCGCAGCGGGCTTCGAACTCCGGGCGTGGTTGAGTACCGACCTTCCCTTTCCAGGAGCCTCAGCTACCCGGACCGATTTCGGGATCGGTGGCGGTAGCACCCGGAGGCCGTGCTGCTGCTCGATGCTTTCGAGTACCTGGTGCGCAAGACGGGTGCGGCCGTCGAACATCGTCGCAATTCCGCCGAGGACGGCGAGATCGTCGTTGGTGAACGAACGCACATCGCTCACCGTCTCGAGTAGCTGGCCGACACCACGTTGGCTCAACGTATCGCACTGGAACGGGATGGCTACCTGATCGGCCGCGGTAAGACCGTTGATGGTGAGTATCCCGAGCGATGGGCCGCAGTCAATGAGCAGATAGTCGTATCTGTCGACGAGCGGCTTGAGCGCTCTGGCAAGCACGAACTCGCGACCGGTCTTGGTGAGCAGGTGCACCTCGGCGCCGGCCAGGTCGATCGACGACGGCAGCAATGCGGGCGACTCGTCGGATTCGACAACGACTTCCTCGGTCTTGACCCTTCCGGCAAAGACGTCGTGGAGGGTGAGGTCGAGCGTATCCGGGTCGACCCCCATCGCGTATGTCAGGCAAGCCTGGGGGTCGAGGTCGACGAGAAGGACGCTATTACCCATCTCGACGAACGCATCACCCAGCGTGTGCGCGGTCGTCGTCTTGGCGACTCCGCCCTTCTGGTTGGCAAACGCGATGATCGACCCCATGGGGAGAGTCTAAAGGAGGCCGGTGCAGCTGTGGCGGGCGGCCTCTACACGTTGTATGTGCTCGAGGAAACGTCGCCGCCGGTGCCCGTCCAGTTCGTGTGAAAAAACTGTCCACCGTCGGTGTCGATGCGCTCGTAGGTGTGTGCCCCGAAATAGTCGCGCTGCGCTTGAATCAGGTTCGCCGGCACCCGTCGCGATCGGTACCCGTCGAAGAATGAGAGGGCGGAGGCGTAGGCGGGGACGGCGATCCCCGCCGCGACAGCACGGCTCACGGTTCGTCGCCATCCGGCCTGTCCTTTGGCGACGGCGGATCCGAAGAAGTCGCTCAGGAGGATATTGGGCAGATCGGGATCCTTTGTGAAGACCTCCATGAGGTCGCCGAGGAACCGGGAGCGGATGATGCATCCGCCCCGCCACATCGACGCAACCGAGGCAAAGTCGAGGCTCCATCCGTTCTCTTCCGCGGCGGCTTCGAGAAGCATGAACCCCTGGGCATACGAAACGATCTTGGAGGCATAAACGGCATCGTGGAGGTCGGCGATGATCTCATCTCGATCGCCCTCGATCCCGGCATCCGGCCCGTCTAGTCGGTCGGCTGCTGCCAGTCGTTGATCGAGGAATGCGGAAACCACTCTGGCGTACACCGCTTCTGCGACAAGCGTCGTTGGTTGGCCCAACTCCATCGAGGAGATGACGGTCCACTTTCCGGTGCCTTTTTGCCCGGCTGTGTCCAGTATCTTCTCCAGCAGTGGTAGCCCGTCGGTGTCGCTGGTCCCCATGATGTCTGCGGTGATTTCGACGAGGTAGGAATCGAGCGGGCCCCGATTCCATTCGGCGAAGACAGCCTGCATGGCATCGTGGGTCATACCGAGGCCGCGGTGCATGATGTCGTACGCCTCCGCCAGTACCTGCATATCGCCGTATTCGATGCCGTTGTGAACCATCTTGACGTAATGCCCGGCACCGTCTGCACCCACCCAGTCGCAGCACGGCACCCCATCGACCGACGCTGCTATCGATTGAAAGGTGTCTTTGATGAATGGCCATGCATCGGCGGTGCCCCCGGGCATGATCGAGGGCCCGGTGCGGGCGCCTTCTTCGCCGCCGGAGATACCAGAGCCGACAAAGCGCATCCCGGCAGCCTCGACGGCATGCGTTCTGCGAATGGTGTCCGTAAAGAGCGAATTGCCGCCGTCGATGATGATGTCCCCCGGCTGCAAGAGGGGCAGCAGGGCGTCGATTGTCCGGTCGACGGCCTGCCCGGCCTTGATCATGAGCAGTATGCGGCGGGGCCGCTCCAGCAGGGCCACCAATTGCTCGAGCGAATAGGCGCCGACGATGGAGGTGCCGGCGGCGTCTCCGGTCAGGAACTCGTCGACCCTCGACGTCGTCCGGTTGTACACGGCGACAGTAACCCCGTGGTCGTTCATGTTTAGAACCAGATTGCGGCCCATGACGGCCAGCCCGATCACGCCGAAGTCGGCGAGGGCGGCGGATGGTTGTTGTGTAGTCACAAAACCATGATTGCACACGGCAGGTGCGGCCGCGACGACGGTCGACCGTGCTTGGATAAGGGTGTGAGTCGACAATGTTGCTGGCTGATAGTCGTAGTGCTGATGAGCGTATCGGTGGCCGCCTGTGATGAAGGCAGTCCTTCAGGCGGCGACGCCGTCGCGGCCGGCGAAGTGAGCCTTGTCGGGGAGTTCGAGTGGTCGATGCCTGCGAGGTTTGGTCTTGATGGAAACAACAACGGTCTGATCGACATACCGAACACGGTCGAGTACATCCTGAATATGCAGCCGGGAACATGCCGCACCGGCTGTGGGGATGTCGTACCGGTGTTTGCCGTTGTATTCGATGGATCAAATCTGGTGCTCGTCGACGATGCGGGGACACCGCTACCGATCGAGTCGTTCACCTGGACACTCACCGACGACTCGGGAGTCGCCACCCGGGTCGTATCCGAATCGACGCAGACCGTTGTCGAGGTTCCGGAAGGTGCGTATGAGGTGGCTCTCGAGGTGGCTTCGGGTGCCCATCGCCATGTCCTCGAAGAGTCGATCCTCGTTCGGGACGTTGTGATCGCATCAATCGGCGACTCGTTTGTGGCGGGCGAAGGAAATCCCGAGGTTCCCGGCGATCCGGCTCGCTGGGCCGATGCGGGAGGCTCTCCCGACCTCCCTGAAGATCTCGATCACGCAGCAGCACATCGCAGCGGACTCGCCGGTCCGGCTCAAGCGGCCCTCGCCTTGGAGCGGGCCGATCCCCACACGTCGGTGACCTTCGTGTTTCTGGCAGCGTCGGGTGCGGAGATCGACAACGGGATACTCGGCGAACCCGACCCCGCAACAGGCCGGGATGGCGCCAAACGCACGCTGCGTCCCCAGGTCGAAGAACTATCCGATCTGATGGGCTGTGGCGGCGATGGTGGAGGAGGGTGTCGGCGGACCGTCGATTATCTCGTTGTGTCTGCAGGTGGCAACGACGTCGGTTTTGCCTTCACCGTGGGATCTCTGATCGCCCTCGATCCGCTCCTCGTCGTCAATCCCATCTATCAGAACCTGTTGGACAATCTTGTCACCGACGTCGGCGACGACATTGATGGGCTGCCCGAGCTTTTCGGACGCCTTGCCGACGCCCTCGGTGGCATCGATATCGAAAAGGTTCTCCTTGCTGGGTATCCCGGCTCGTCGTCGGTGGCGCGCGACGGTCGGATCACGACATGCGACGAGATCGGAGGAGACCTGCTGCCGGGTCTCGAGGTTGATCGCACCGAACTCGAGGTAGTCCGGGAAGGCCTGCTGGTGCCGCTCAACGAAACTCTGCTGTCCATCGCCGACACCCACGGCTGGTCCTTCGTCGACGCGCACGTCGCCGCGTTCGAGGGTCACGGTTACTGCGGGTCCGATCCCTACGGCGGAGAAGGCTATTCCGGGAATCCGTTCCCCGAGGAGGTTGCGGCGGTCGCCGATCCGGGGGTGAGATGGTTTCGCACGGCGGAAGAGTCGGCCGTTATCCAGGGCGGGGGCGGTCTCTTCCAACCGGAGAGGCTGGCGACATCAGGGACCTTCCACCCGAACGAACTCGGGCATCGGGCATACGGGTCGGCGCTCGTTGATGAAATCGGGACCAAATAGGCGCGGTCTGGGACCCTGGGTCGATCGACTCATTTGCAGATATGCCGTCGATCTGGAGGCCTCCGGTAGTACCTTGTCGGGGAAGGCTTCCCCGGATCCGGCCGGGGAATGATGGTGCAACATGACCATTGGAACCAGGCGACAGTCGGCTCTGAATGTCGCAGAACGTGCCTCTCGGCGATTGCGACGGGGAAAGGTGGCGCGCCGCGCCGCGCTCTGGATCTGGCTTCTCGCCATATCGGGCTTTGTCGCCGCGGGTCTCGTTGGCTGGTGGCAGTGGAACGCTAGCCCGCTCCTCGAGACCTCGATCGAGTGGTGGGGGCTGCTCGCAGGGTTTGTGGTGGCGGAGTGGCTTGTGGTCGGCATGCGTTTCGGGCGCAGGGTGCACACCTTCTCGATGGTCACAATCCCGCTGGTCGTCGGCGTGTTGACCATTACCCCCGTTGAGTTGCTGGCTGCAACGTCGATGGCCGCCGTTGTGTTCGCCGGTAGCCGGCGACGTGAGCCGCTGGTCATGCTGGTGTTGCTGGTCTCGAGAAGGCTGATCGAGGCCTCGGCGGCGATCTCGGTCATTGCCCTGGCGACCGCACCGGCGGACTGGTTCAGCCCGACCGGATGGCTCATCGTCCTTGCCGCAGCCGTAGGCGCACACGTCTTGGGTCATCTTGTCTTCTCCATCGCCAGCTGGGCCCAGGGAATCGAATCATCGGCGGGAGACACTCTCGAGGCGTACGGCTTCGGGGCATTTGTCACCGTCCTCAACGCCAGCATCGGGATGCTGGTCACCGAGGCAGTTGCAGTTGCTCCGCGCGCCGCGATCTTCACAGTGATACCGGCGCTTGCGCTGTTTGCCGGTTACCGCGCCTACGCCGCATCGCGGCACGAGCGCGGCCGACTCAAGGCGCTATACGAGGCAACCAGGGATGTGCATGGCTCGCCTCAGCTCGAAATGTCGCTCATGGCCGCAGCGACCCATGGCCGGGATATGTTCGAGTCGGAGTTTTGCGAGATAGTCATGCAACTGGGACCTGATCGCAGCGGGGTACGCACGATCGTCGGCCCGCATGACCATCGGCAAGCGATGGATCCGGTGGATCTCGACCGATGGCGCACGGTATGGGATCAGGCCAGAGACGCCGGTGAGCCATTCGTCATCGACCGCTCGGGTTCGCTTGCATCGTCCGCCGGGGATCGCCGACTTCCCATCGTCGCTGCGATGGTGGCTCCGATCCAGGTGGGCTCTGAGGTAGCCGGCCTGATCATCGTCGCCAATCCGCTCAACGACTCCGAGTTGTTCTCGAACGCTGAGTTGGAGCTTGTTTCGGCCCTGGCCGGCCAGGTAGGTGTCGCCGTCGAGAACGGGCGCCTCGAAGACTCCCTTGCCGAACTGACCGAGCTAAAGGCAGAGCTGCAACACCAGGCCTTCCACGACGGCCTCACCGGTCTCGCGAATCGTTCCCTCTTCAGCGAGAGCGTCATCCAGGCGCTGCAGCTCACTCGCCGCACCGGCGGGGACGTGGCCATTCTGTTTGTCGATGTGGACGACTTCAAGCACGTCAACGACAGGCTTGGTCATGCGGCCGGTGACGATGTATTGCGTGCTCTCAGCGCTGTGCTGACGAATGAAGCCGGGTCCGGGGACACTGCAGCCCGACTTGGTGGCGACGAGTTTGCACTGCTGATACAGAATGTGAGCGGAGGGCAAGAGGCGACGAGTGTTGCCAAGCGGCTTCTCGAGTCGCTCGAGGATCCACTCCGCATCGCCGGTCGTGAGGTTCCGATCAACGCCAGCATCGGGATCGCGTTCGGGCATTACGGCGACAAGGCCAGCCAGGTGCTGCGGGACGCCGACGCCGCCAGGTACGCAGCCAAGCGGGATGGCAAGGGCACGTTCCGTGTCTTCGAGCCGGATATGCATTCCGAGGTTGCCGCACAACTGAGGCTCAAGGCCGACCTCGAAGCGGCTATAGCGCGCCAGGAGCTGCGTCTTCTCTACCAGCCGATAGTCGATCTCGAGGACGGTTCGTTGAGCGGGTTCGAGGCACTGATCAGGTGGCAACACTCGCTGAAGGGTTGGCAAAATCCGGCGACCTTCATTCCATTTGCCGAGGAAACCGGGCTGATCCACGATATCGGGCGGTGGACCCTGTGGGAGGCCGCCCGCAGGTGCCGGGATTGGGTAGAAGTCCTACAACCCCAGCCGGGCGAGTTCAAGGTGAGCGTCAACCTCTCCGCAAGACAACTCGATGATGTGACCATTGTCGAGGAGGTTGAGCGGGTCATCGAAGAGATGGGTTTTGATCCGTCATTCCTGGTGCTCGAGATCACTGAGACGGCGATGATGAATGCCGCCCCGGAACTGCTCGACGATCTGAGCGCACTCGGTGTGCCCCTGGCAATCGATGACTTCGGGACCGGATATTCCTCGCTGGCCGCGCTGCACAAGCTGTCGATAGACATCCTCAAGATCGACCAGGTGTTCGTTCGCGGAATCGTCGAGGATGAGGACTCCTCCCCATTCGTTGGCACGATGGTCGGTCTGGGCCAAACGCTTGGGCTGCAAACGATCGTCGAGGGAATCGAGAACCAGGCGCAGCTCGCAAAGTTGCGCGAGCTGGGCTGCCGGACCGGTCAAGGGTTCTACTTCGCCAAACCGCTTGCCCAGCAGCACGCGGCGCGGTTGGTCGAGAGGCAGGCCGACGGCAAGGTGGCTTTCGACCTCGACGCCATGGCGGACGGCTACCGCGACCGCCGGCTGCGCTCCGTTCCCTAGTCGGGTCTGCATCGGGACCGGAGGGGCCGATCTTTCCGCTGGAGTGATCAAAATCCTCGATATCGAGCGGGCTAGTCATCCCCCGAGAACATTGGCCGGATCCATGATGACTAGATAAGTCGAACACCCCACAATGGTCCGGGGATAACTGTCAAGGGGCCCGGTACGAGGCCGATAGATGTTCCTATGAACAGCGCAACTGCCCCCAGCGGCCCCAAGCGGCCGAAGTTCTCTACGGCTCGTAGAGGATTCGAGAAGGACCAAGTCGAAGCCTACCTAGACGAGATGCGGGCCTCGCAGGACAAGCTGGCATCCTCGGCAGCACTTGCCGAACGCCGTCTCAGCGACGCCACATCACGGCTTGAAGAAATGGAAGGTCGGATCGCCACGGCGAACAGCCGCGTCGGCGATCTAGAGGGCGAGCTCCAGGAGGCTCGCGAAGCCGTCGCTGCCGCCCCTGCTGCGGACGCCACCGACGACAACATGCAGGCGATGCTCGCAACCAAGGAGCGGATCGTCGATCGCGCCAAGGAACGCGCTCGCCAGATCGAGGACGAAGCTCATGCTGCGGCTCGCGACATCGTTGCCAAGGCACAGGAACAGGCCGCCAGCGCTGTGGCGGCTCAGGAGACCCCGCCGGCAAAGCCTGTGGAGGAACAGCCCCGCGAGGCCGACGTCCGTGAGAGCACCGTCTCCCCCGAGTCCGTTGCCCTGGCGAAGAAGGAGGCCGCGGTAATCCTCGCAAGGGCAGAGCAGAAAGCCGCAGCAATCCTCTCCGACGCCAAACAGGTGGAGATGGAAGCCCGACAGGCTGGAATCGCCGGGGCCGACCTCGACGAACTCGGTCGAGGCACCCTCGAGGCCGCCCGCGCCCGGGCAGAGTCGATCACCGCACGCGCAGAGGCCGTGGCCGCCGAGGCATCCCAGGACGCCGCCCGGCTTCGCGCCGAAGCGGCAACCGCCGCAGCTCAAGCTCGCGAGAAGCTGGCCGGCGCTCGAGCCGAGGCAAAGCGCCTCAACGATGAGTCGAACCAGATGCTGGAGAAGGCGCAGCAGACCATTGCGGCAGCACGGGACGAGGCGGATACGACGACGGCCGAGGCCGAATCTCGTGTCCAGATGCTGAGCCGCACCGCCGACAACTACTCCGCACGAGTCCGCTCGGAGGCCGATCAGGCTGCCAAGCGGGTCCGCACGCTTGCCGACGACGATGCCGCCAAACTGCGTCTCCAGGTGGACGAGGAGGTGGCCGACGCCCGTACCAAGGCCGAAGCCATGCTCGCATCAGCCACCATCGACAGAGACGGTGCGGCCGAAGCGCTGCGCACCGGGGAGTTCGAAGCCAAAAAGCTGGTCGACAAGGCGACGGCGAAGGCGGATCGGATCCGTGGCGACGCCGAGCAGGTGTCCGAAGACCGTCGTGCCGACGTAGAAAACGAGCTCGCTGCATTGCGCGAGAGCGCCGAGAGCGAGATCGCCGGCATGGAGCGCAAGGCCAAGACGGCGTTGAAGGAAGCACGGAACCGCGCCAAGAACGCTCGCCGCGACGAGACCCGCGCTGCGGAAGCCGTCGTCGACGCCGAGTCCAAGGCTGCCGGGATCCAGGCCGCCGCAGAACAAGCCGCCGCCAATCGTGAGGCAGATGTCGAGCGTCACGCCGCGCAGGCGAAGGAGGAGATCGCAGCCCGGATGGCAGCGATTGTGGAGACCGAAGAGAACCTCGCTGCCGAGGCGCAGACGCTAGAGGTCAAGAATGCTGAGGCGGCAGCCGCCGCCGAAGCCATACGACTTGAAGCTTCCGAATTGCGCGAGGCGGCGGCCGCCGAGTTGGAATCTGCTCAGGCCAGCCACGCCGCCATCGTCGAAGATGGCAAGGCCGAGGCTGCCGGCATCATCGCCACTGCTGAGGAGACGGCCAACGCCCGGATCGAGGTCGCAGAGAAGACTGCTTCCGATCGACTGGCAGCAGCAGACAGCCGGTCCGCGGAGATCGCGTCCCGAGCCGAGACGACCAGGCTGAATCTCATCCGCCAGGGTGAGGAGGCGCTTGCGGAAGCACAGACCAAGATCGTTGAAGACCATCGTGTTGCCGCCGAGGCCGCAGGAGAAATGCGGTCGGCTGCCGCCGCCGAATGCGACATGCTCAAGGCTGAAGCCCGTCGCTTCCTCGCCGATGCCGAGTCCGAGCGTCGCCAGGCAAGGGACGTGCACGCCGAGGCCAAGGTCGTTGTCGATCGCGCCCACTCCGATGCCGAGTCGATTCGAGCCGAGGCAGGCCGACAGGCCACCGCCAAGGCCGTCGCCCACCGTTCGGAGGACGAGCGGCTCGGGAAGCTTGCCGAGCAACTCGAGGCACAACGCAGTGAGATCGAGGTTGAGCAAGCAGCGTTGGCTGCCGAAAGATCACAGGCTGAGCTCGCTCGCCGCGAGGCCGAGGAGGCCCTGGCCCGAGCCCGCAATGATGTGACCCGGATGCTCGACGAGACTCGGAAGCAGACAAGCGAAGACAAGGCACAGATCGAGCTCCGTCACGCGGAGATGACCCAGGAGCGCGAGGCTATCGAAGCCTGGCGTGGAGAACTCGCCGGCTGGCGGGCGCAGCTAGACAAGGAACGGGCTGCCCTGGATGCGTCCAAGTCACTCGTTGATCAGGATCGGGTTGCACTGCACAAGGAAATGGCCAAGGTCGAGTCTCGTTGGGTCGAGATCGAGCGCAAGGGTGTCGAGCTCCTCGACGGAGCCCAACTCGAAGCCGATGCGATCATCGAGCGGGCTTGGTCCGAGGCGCGACGCGTCATTGGACACACCGACGGTGAGAGCACCGACGACGCTGCCAAGCTTGCAGAGCTTCGAGCCGAGGTGGAAACGCAGCGTGCCGAGGTCGACAAGAAGCGGGTGGAGTTCGAGCAGCATCAGGCTCAGCTAGAAATGGAACGAGCCGAGCTGGCGGCGGACCGAGCCTCGTTTGAGGCTTATCAGGCGGATCTGGACAGCAGCGAAAGCAGCGTCACGATCAGTGCCGCGTTGAGCGAACTGGAAGAAGAACTGGCTCGACTCGACGCGTCCGCACCTGAGCCTTCCTCACTTGAAGAGACCGCACCTGAGGCACCGGCCCCTCCGCCGAGCTCAAAGACCGATGACCCGGTCGCCGCTCTAGGGAACTGGGACATGCTGTGGAGCGAGGAAGCCGACGGCGATGGCGTTCCCGAAGACACCGAGACTATCGAAGAGCTCGATGTGACCCCGATCGTGACGGCCGAGGAAGCGCCACCGGCGACAGAGGAGCACGAGGACGACGGAGACAAGGGCGACTTCGGCGAAAGCAGGTACGCCCGCAAGTCACGTCACCTTCCCCGCATCGAAGACGAGGACGGCTCTTCATCAACGGGTAGTGGCCTTCGCAGCGCCATCATCCAGAACAAGCGCGGTGACGGCTCCTAACGGAGCCGCACTGCGGGGCCCCGGTAGTGATGAGTAGAAGCAGAAAGGCCCCCGAGCCGGAATCCGCTTCCGATCACGCCGTGGAAACGCGTAGGTCCCGGCGAAAACGCAAACGCACCGCACCTCCGAGCAACGAGGTGAGCCCGGTACCGGAGACGGCTACCGAGGTCTTCGCAGGAGAGGTGATTGCCGAGGACGTCATCGTCGAGGAACCCGCCGAGCAAAGCATGCCCGACTCCACGTCGAGCGATGCTCAGCTGGCCGGGCGCCTCGGCTCACACGCAGACGAGACAACTCGAGACTTGCTGGCCGCGGCAGAAGCCCGTGCCAGCTCGATACGTGCGAGAGCAGAGGCCGAAGTTGCCGAAGCTCTTGCCGCCAGCGCCAAAATGCGCTCCGAAGCCGCCGCGCTGTCGGCTTCGGTGCGCGAGACGCTGGTTTCTGCGACGTCCGAAGCCGAGGTCACCCGGGAGAAAGCCCGCATCGCACGGGAAGAAGCCGAGACACTTCTCGGCAGGGTGCATGATGAGGCGCCCGAGATCCTGGCTACTGCCAAAGAGGAGGCCGCGGAGCTCCTCAAGAGCACCCGCAAGACGGTTGCCCAGGCCGAGGTGGACATCAAGGTCCGGGTGGCGGAGCACCTCGATCTGGCCCGTCTCGACGCAGCCGAAGTCATTACCGCTGCTGAGCACAGGGGCAAGGAGATCATCGCCGGGGCCAAAGCGGCCGCCGCCGAGCATGCCAATCGAGTATCTGCCGATCTGGATTCACAGCGCGCTGAGCTGGACAAAGAGACCCGGGCTCTACATACATCGGTCGAAGAAGCGAAGACTGGATTGGAAGCCGAACGGCAGGAAGCCGAGGCTGAAGTCGCCGCAGCTCACGGGTCGATCCAATTGATACTCGCCGAGGCGGAGCAACGCAGCCAGCAACTCCTCATCGAGACCGAGGCCCTGCAAGCCGCCGCCCAGGTGAGGGCACAGGCCATCGCTGAGGCGGCTGCGGAGGACCGCTCTGCCGCCGCCGCCGTCGTTGCGGCGGCCGCTGAGACCGAAGTCGCCGCCGCTCGTATCCTCGAAGACGCCGAGAACGGGGCCGCGGAGAAAGACCGTGCCGCCGCAGAGATCCTCGATGCAGCTCAGCGGCAGGTCGCCGAGATGAAGCTCCGTATGGAGGAGCGGGTGGCAAAGATCCGCGATGATGAAGCACGTGCCGTAGAGGGCATGGCCGCGGACCGGGCGCAAGCCGCCAAAGAGGTTGCCGCCGCTCAGCAAGAAGCCCTCCGGCTGGTTGCAGAAGCAAAGAAGAGTGCCGCCAGGGTGGCTGCCGAGGCCGCGGAGAAGACCGCTGATGCCGAGCGCCGTCTTGAAGCCAGCAAGGAGCGGGAGCGCCAGGCCCATCAACTTCGCGACGATGCGGAAACGGAAGCACGTCGCCTTCGCCAGGAATCGGACCTTGCCTCGATCGCCCTCGAGCGCAGCCGCACAGAGGTGGAGCAGGTCACTCAGGCGGCAGTAGAAGAAGCCCAGCTCACAAAACGGCGCGCCAAGGAGCGGGCCCGCGAGGTTCGCGCCGCCGCCGACAAGACGGCACGAGAGCAGCTGGCCGAAGCCGAGCGGGTGCTGAGCTCATCCGAAGAGGATGCCGCCGTACTCATGGCCCATGCAGAGCAGTCGGCAGCGGAGGTCGAGCAGAGCCGACGCGACTCGGCGGACACGTATCTCGAGTCCAGACGAATCGAAGCGGCCGAGGTCATTGCTGCTGCTGAGGAGCGGCGCGCAGAAATGCTGACAGCCGCCGAAGTGGCCGCCACCGCCGACCGCGAGGAGCGATCCCGACAACTCGATGACGAGCTCGAGGCCCGCCGTCTCGAGGTTGAAGCAGAGATCGAAGCAGCCCAGACAGAGAGTCAGAAGGCGGTCGATACCGCCAAGAACCGTGCCGAGGAGATCATCGCAAAGGCGGAGCGGGCCCGCGACGCTGCTTGGGAGAAGACCAACGCCGCTGCCAAGAAGCTCGAAGAATCCGCAAGCGAAGCGGCGGCAGAGGTGGAAGAGCAGGCGGCCGCCGAGGCCAAGAAGATCCGCGAGAGTGCAGAGGATGACCGCGCCAAGCGTGTTCAAGAGGGGCACGATCTGGCCGCCGAGCTCGTCGAAGAGGCAAACGCAGAGGCTGAGGAAATTGTGGCGAAGGCCCAAAAGCGTGCCGACGAGACGGCGATGTCTGCTCGCAAAGCCGCGGAGAAAGCAACTGCCGATGCCGCCGAGATGGTCGCCTCCGCTCTCAAACAGGCAGAGACGACCAGACAGGATGCCTCACAGCGGGCCGGAGAAGTCGTCGAACGTGCCCAGGCTGAAGCAGCAGACATCATTGCTGCATCCAGCGCAGAAGCCGAGGCGGCAACGCTGCGGTCAACTGAGCTCATGTCGAAGGCCGAAGCAGAAGCCGCCGAAATGGCCGACACCGCCGCTCGGAACGGAGCAAAGGCGGAAAAGGACGCTGCAGACGCCCTCAACGCGGCCACCTCCAACGCCGAGCGCATCATCGCCGAAGCCCAGGAGCGTGCGAGCATCGCCGACGCATCTACCCAGGAAGCTGTCGAGAGGGCTCGAACTGAGGCAGGAGAGATCGTCGCCATAGCTCGCGAGCAAGCTGCTGCGGACGGTGAAACCGCCGGAGCCCGCGCCGCCGACCTGATTGCCAAAGCTGAGGCCGAGGCAGAAGAGGTAAGAGAAACGGCCCGCGCCGACGCCCTGGCTGCTGCGGAGAAGTCTGCGTTGCTCGTCGAGAAGGCCGAGGCAGAAGCAGACGATATCGTTGCCGCCGTTCGGCGCCAGGCCGAAGCTGATGGGGAGACTGCCGCCCAGAAGGCAATTGAGCTGGTTGAAAGAGCCGAGGCCGAGGGAGTCGAAATCGTCGAGGCGGCCCGTTCTGAGACCGAAACCGCCACGCACAGAGCCGTTGAACTTGTCACAAGAGCCGAAGCAGAAGCCGATGAGATTATCGAGCAAGCCCGAATCCAATCCCGCTCCGAACGGGAAACGGCTGCTGCCACCGCCGCAGAGCTTCTTGCGGATGCCAAGACCGAGGCGGGTGAGCTCAGGCGAGCCGGTCGGGACCGGCTGCACGATGCCAAGGCTGAGGCCAGGCGGGAGGCAAAGTCGATCGTCGCTGAGGGACGGGACCGCGCCGAGGGGTTCGTTGTAAAGGCAGAGGTCGAAGCCGAGCAGATTCGCGCCGATGCCGAGTCCAGCGTTGCCACCGAACGCGACTCTGTGCTCACCGCAAAGGCCGACCTCGCCGTCGCCCAGGATTCCCTGGAGATGGCGCAGGAGAAGCTGGCAGACAAGAAGGCCGCGGTCGATGAGAGAGAAGCCGAACTCGCCAGGAAGCAGGCAGAGATAGACGAGGCCATTGCCAAGATCGACCGAAAGACAGAGATCCTCTCCGAGGCCCAGGAAGCCTTTCTCACAGAGCGCACTGTTTTGCAGCGACGCTGGGCCGAAACCGAGAAGCAGGGAGTCGTTGCTCTCGAACGCGCTCATGAGGAAGCAGAGCGGATTCTGAACCTGGCGCTTGCCCAGGCCGCAGAGATGACGGCGGCGCATCCATCGGAAGCGATCGCGGACGACATCGACCATGTGACCGCGCAACAAGCACTGGCCAGACTCGACACAATGATCGGCGAGACAAAGCAGGAAGCAGAAGAACGAACCTCGGCGGAAGCGGCCGCTGGTGGCAATGACAACGACACCGGAGCATCGGGAGTCTGGGAGCCCGGTCAGGAACCGAGCGAAGCTGCCGGGGCTGATGCGCAGGTCGACTTCGATAGCCCGACAAAGGCTGCCGCCGAGGACACGGAGGCTGCGGCCGAGGACAAGGTCACCTTCGATGTCCCGATGGACGGTCCCGCCGGCCCCTAGCCATCTCGACGCCTGCTATCCATCTGGACGAAGTAGGGTGCGGCCAATCCCACCAGCCCCACCAACCAAAGGTTTGATGTGAAACGCTCCCTACTAGTCGCTCTCGCGCTGACCGTGGTCGGCGCAGCCTGTTCATCGACCGGCGATGTTGCTGCATCTGTCAACGGAACCGATATAACGGTCGACGATGTCAACGAACTCGTCTACGGCGAAAGCGTGCTCGACGACGCCGAGTTCACCCAGTTGCTGGGTGTGGTGGTGCAGTGGAACGTCATCGCCGATGCCGCCGAGGCGGATTTTGGCATCGTTGCCTCCGAAGATGAGATCGCGACCCAGGCAGACGAGCTCTTTGCCCAGCAGGGAGCCGGGCAGACCTTCGAGGAATTCCTCGAGACACAGAATGTCTCCGAGAGCGGCCTTGACCAGTATGCGGAGCAGGTGGTCATCAATAGCGCCGTTATCGAGGAAATCGAATCCGGTGTTGAGCCGCCGTCGACTGCGGAAGCCGAGCAACTCCTGGCCGATGATCCGGCGTCGTGGACCGAGGTGTGCTCGGCCCACATCCTCGTTGCCACACTCGAGGAGGCGGAGGACGTGCTCGCGCAACTCGATGCCGGCGCTGACTTCGCCACACTGGCTCAGGAGGTTTCCATTGACACCGGAAGCGGTGCAGCCGGTGGCGATCTGGGCTGCACTTCACCGTCCACGTACGTCGAAGAGTTTGCGGCCGCGACCCTTACCGCCCCCATAGGTGAGGTCACCGACCCTGTCCAGACACAATTCGGTTTCCACATGATCCGCGTCGACAGTAGAACCGAAGCCACGACCGAAGAGTTGACCGCCGTGCTTGCACAGAATGGTCTTACGGACGCGCTCCAGTCCTGGCTCGAGAGCACCATGGATTCTGCGGAGGTCGAGGTCTCCGAAGAATGGGGCACCTGGGAGGGCGGTCCCGCGGCGCGCATCGTCCCTCCGGGTGAGTAGAGCCGTGCCTGTTGACGGTTCATTTGGTGTCAAGGGCACCACGTTTGACGCTCCCGATCTCGGCCAAGTACGAATTCGCGAAGACGCCCTTGTTGTCATCGATGCAGAGGGTTCGATAACACAGGCCCTGGAGTCGGATGACCCCGGCTATGCGGAAACGGAGGCTCGCCTGCGCAGGGAAGGGTCTCTCACCGTGCTCGGCGAAGGCCAATACCTGTTTCCCGGTTTCATAGATCTGCACATCCATGCGCCGCAGTGGCCGCAGAGCGGCACCGCACTAGACGTCCCGTTGGCTGAATGGCTCAACACCTACACCTTCCCGTTGGAGGCGCGCTACGAGGACCAGCGTTTTGCCCGCGATGTGTACGGCTCCTTGGTTGAGTCGTTGCTGGCGAATGGGACGACCACAGCCGTGTACTTCGCCACCACCCATCTTCCCGCCAGCAGAATCCTCGCAGACCTCTGTCTGCAAAGAGGGCAGCGAGCTCTGGTCGGCAGAGTGGCCATGGACTCACCGGAGACCTGCCCCGACTTCTACAGGGATCCCTCGGCCCGGGCAGCCATCGAGGACACCCGGGCACTCATCGATTACGTGAATGGGCTCCCGGGCAACTCTGGCTTGGTTCGCCCGATTGTCACACCACGATTCGTCCCAAGCTGCACCGATGAGTTGTTGGGCGGGCTCGGAGATGTCGTCGGGGAGACGGGAGCTCACGTGCAGACCCATTGCTCCGAGTCGGATTGGGCACACGGCTACGGCCTCGAGCGGTTCGGCAGAACCGACACGGCCACATACGATGCCTTCGGGCTACTCACGCGACGTACCGTTCTGGCCCACTCCAATCTGATCACCCTTGACGACATGGATACGATCGTGGCGGCCGGGGCCGCGGTGGCTCATTGCCCGCTTTCGAACGCCTACTTCGCCAATGCGGTATTCCCTTTGCGGGAATCGCTTGATCGGGGACTCCACGTTGGGTTGGGCACAGATATCTCCGGCGGTCCGGCGACCTCTATCAGACGCACAATGACGGATGCGGTCGTCGCGTCGCGGATGCGTGAAGACGGGGTCGACGCAACCGTCGACCCATCCCGCCGCGGTGTTGCTGGTTCCCGCGTGACCCTTGCCGAGGCGTTCTGGATGGCAACAACAGGCGGCGGTGTCGCCCTCGATCTTCCCGTCGGGCTGCTGTCGCCCGGCTACGCATTCGACGCGATGATCATCGACACCAAGGTCGAAGACTCCGATCTTCTGTTGTGGCCATCGCTCGACACGGGGTCCGACGTGTTCGAGAAGTCGATGCACCATGCGACCCGGCGCAACGTCGTGAGAGTCTGGGTCCAAGGATCCGAAGTGCGGTCGGTGACCGGCCGGTAGCTAGAACTCCGCTCTAAGCAGAGAGGCGCCGCGATCGACGGTGACCGTGGCTCCGGTAACACCGCTGCTGAGATCGTCGTTGACGAGCATCCACACAACCTTGCCGACCTCTACGGGATGAATCGAGCTGTGGCCGAGCGGGGCAACTCTGCTCGACACCGGATTGCCCCGCCTGTTCACTGCCACGTGTCCGGGGGCAACCGCGTTGACCCTGATTCCGTTGGTAGCAACGTCACGCGCCAGTCGCTCCATTTCGCTGCGCAGATACGCGATCGCTGATGCCGCGGCGCCTTGCTGATCGATCCCCGTGACGAACACAACGCTCCCGGTACGACCGGTATCGCGCATCTTCTCCGCGGCCGTCGTCGCAAAGCGAACCGTATCTTGCGGCCCGATACCGTCGTCGTCCAACATCAGCCGCGATGGATTGACGACTACCGCATGGAGCGTCGTTTCGAGAGCCTCATCGAGCGCTTCGGGTCCAGCCTGGTCGAGAGAGATGCCCGCAACGGGGGAGGGAGTCCCGGCCAGTTTGCGGAGAAGTAGGTCGACGGCGACGTGATCCGGTCCGGCAAACGTGGTGTTGGCGCCGCTCTCAGCTATCACGCGTACGATCCCGGGCCCGGCACCGGCGGACCCATCAACGACGAGGATCTTCTTGGAGTCGAGGGAGCCCGCGATGCCTCTTATTCGATCAGGGCGTCTTCGCAACATGGCAGGAGCTTACGCCGGATGGATGTCGGGTTCCGAAATCGAACCCCTGCCATCTGTCGGTGGCGACGGGTAGGTTGTTGGCATGAGCACGAGATACTTCACTCCAAAACTGTTTGCCTTTCTCAAAGATCTGGCGGAGAACAATGATCGGGACTGGTTCAAAGCCCACCAAGATGCCTATGAGCAGTACATCCGTGAGCCTGCCCTCGAATTCATCAACGACTTTGCCGCTCCGTTGAAGCGAATCAGTGAGCACTTCGTCGCCGATTCGAGGACGGTAGGCGGCTCGCTATTCCGGATTCAGCGTGATACCCGCTTTTCCAAAGACAAGACTCCATACAAGCTCAATACGGGGATGCAGTTCCGCCACATAGCCGGAAAGGATGCCCACGCACCCGGTTTCTACCTGCACCTCCAGCCGGGAGAGTGTTTCATGGGCGTCGGCCTGTGGCGCCCGGAAACCAAGGTGGCCTACGAAATCCGGGAGGCCATCGCCGAGAACTCCGCAACATGGAAGCGCGCAAGCAAAGGCAAACGATTCACCGATGTGTTCTCGCTCGGGGGAGAGTCGCTGAAGCGTCCGCCGCGAGGTTACGACGAGGACGACCCGCTCATCGAGGATCTGAAGAAGAAGGATTTTATCGCGTCGGCGCGGGTGACCCAGAAGGCCGTCACATCCGATCACTTCATGGAGGACTTCACCGACAATTGCAAACGGTCGGCGCCGTTCATGAAGTTCCTTTGCGAGGCCGTCGACGTTCCGTTCTAGGCAGGCTACGCCCGGCCAAGGCGCGGTTCGGTTCGCCGTGCCCGCCGAGCCGGTTCTAGGAGAGCGTCTCCATCTTTGCGGTGACGGTCTCGAGGAGTTCGTCGAATGAACCGGAGAAGGCCTCGACACCGTCGGTCTGAAGAGCTGCTGTGATCGCCGCGAAGTCCACACCCACCTCTGCCAGCGCATCGATGTCCCGGTGTGCCTGCACCATGTCGGCGCCCAGGGCGGAACCGTCCGCCTTTCCGTGGTCGAGATAGGCATCCACGGTTGCCGGCGGCATGGTGTTTACCGTATTCGGTCCGACGAGTGGCTCCACGTAGAGCACGTCCGGGTAAGCGGGGTTCTTTGTAGACGTGCTCGCCCACAAGACTCGCTGCGGTCGGGCGCCCCGTGCCCGCTGATCGGAGAACTCAGGTCCCTCGAAGATCTCGAGATAGCGTTCGTACGCAAGCTTGGCGTTGGCTACCGCGGCGCGTCCGCGCAGCGCCAGCGCTGCGGGGGTTCCGATCTTGTCCAATTCGGCGTCTGTGTTGTTGTCGACCCTGCTCACGAAGAACGAGGCCACCGAAGCGATTCTCTGCGGGTTCTCGGCGCGGCGGATACCCCGGACGTAAGCCTGAGCGACGGCTTCGTAGTCGGCCAGCGAGAACATCAGCGTGGCATTGACGTTGATCTCGGCGGCAATGAGATCTTCGATCGCAGGGATTCCTTCCGGGGTTGCCGGCACCTTGATCATGAGGTTGGGTCGGTCGACGAGACCCCAGAGACGATGCGCCTCGGCCACAGTGCCTGCGGTATCAGCAGCCAGGTACGGCGATACTTCAAGGCTCACATGCCCGTCGGCGGCTGCGCTGGAGTCGTACACGCCGCGTAGAGCATCGGCGGCATCTTGGATGTCTGCGATAGCCAACCCCTCGTAGATTTCCATAGGGGAGCTGTCGGGCTTAACGCCGAGGGCGGAGCGGATTGCAGCATCGTAAGAGTCGGATCCGCCGATGGCCTTCTGGAAGATCGTCGGATTGGACGTCAAACCGCGTATCCCGTCCTCGACCATCCTCTCGAGTTCGCCGTTAGCGAGCATGTCGCGCCGTATGAAGTCGAGCCAGACCGATTGTCCGGCATCGTGGAGCTCGTGCAGGGTGCCCATCAATAAACCTCTTCCCGGGTGCTTACCGCCGGAGGGCGGCTGATGCATCGAGGATAATTGATGCGGACGAGCGCCGATTACGCCTAGTTGTCGAGTATGTCGCTCAGTGCCGCGTGTAGCTCAGCGCCGATGTCATCTCTGGCGAGCGCGTAGGCGACACCGGCTGCGAGGAACCCGACTTTGCTGCCGCAGTCGAAGCGGGTGCCCTCGAGGCGGAGCCCGTTGAACGGCCCTTCACCGACCATCTTCATCATCGAGTCGGTCAGTTGGATCTCGTTACCTGCCCCGGACTCGGCGCTGCCGAGGTAATCCATCACCGACGGCTGCAGGATGTATCGACCGACGATGGCGAGATTCGACGGGGCATCAGCCGGGTCGGGCTTCTCCACGAGACCGCGGATCTCGACGAGGCGATCGTTGGATAGCCCCGGGTCGACAATCCCGTAGCGAGAAGTGTGGCGGTCGGGAACCTCCATCAGGGAGACCACGTTTCCGCCGTGCTCTTCGTAGGCCTCCACCATGTCGAGCAACGTTGGTTTGTCGGATTGGATGAGATCGTCGGCCAGCAGGACGGCAAACGGTTCGTCGTTGATCAGGTTGCGTGCGCACCAGACTGCATGGCCGAGGCCGAGGGGCTCCATCTGCCGTATGTAGGCAACCTGGCCGGGTTGTAGCTTTGCGCCATTCACCTGGTCGAGTTCGAGCCGCTTGCCGCGTTCCCGCAGCGTCTGCTCGAGCTCGTAGTGATTGTCGAAGTGATCCTCGATTGCGGTCTTCCCGCGACCCGTCACGAAGATGAACTCCTCGATACCCGCGGCGCGGGCCTCTTCGACGGCGTATTCGATCAGTGGCTTGTCGACGACGGGGAGCATCTCTTTGGGGAGAGCCTTGGTCGCCGGGAGGAATCGGGTGCCCAAGCCCCCAACGGGGAATATGGCCTTGCGGACGGGTTTCACGTGTTTTCCTTCTCTGTGCTCATAGATCGCTTCGGTTCATTCACGCCAAGATTTGAGCCGTTCCTGATGGCCGGCGCGCACCATTGCTACTCGAACATAGCGCCTGTGACTCGACCCACGTGCGCCTTCGCTCGTACGTTGTACCAGGCGTGCTCGATGGTGCCGGACGAATCAGCAACGAACGTCGACCGGATGATGCCCTCGTACTCCCTGCCGTAGTTCTTCTTGGTGCCCCATGCGCCGAAGGATTCGGCCATTGAGTGGTCTTCGTCACTGAGGAGCGAGAACGGAAGCTCGTACTCCTCGCGGAAGCGGGCGAGGCGATCGGCAGGGTCAGGACTGACGCCGATGATCTGGTAGCCGGCCTTGATGAACCGGTCATGCCTGTCGCGGAAATCGCAGGACTCTCCGGTACATCCCGGTGTGAAAGCCTTCGGATAGAAGTAGACAACGAGACCCGACCCGGCGAAATCCGCGGAATGACGTGTGGCTCCGGTTTCGTCTGGTCGGCTGAAGCCGGGCATCTTCATTCCTGGTTCCAATTTCATTGCTCTCGTGCTCCTTGTTCGGTGTTGGCGGCGCTCCGGATCCGCAACTGTCCACAGGCAGCGTCGATTTCCTTGCCTCTGGTCTCCCGAAATGTCGCTTGCACGCCGTGGTCGGTGAGCGCTTCCACAAACGAAGCGATTCTGTCGGGGGTCGGCGGTGTGTGCGGGGTGAGGGGTGTCGGGTTCATGGCGATGACGTTGACGTGGGCTTTGAGGTTTCTTGCGATCGCGGCGAGTTTTGACGCTTGTTCGGTGTCGTCGTTGACGTGCGACATGAGCGTCCATTCGATCGAGATGCGTCGCCCGGTCTTCTCGAAGTAGTGGCGGGCGGCAGCGACCACATCGCCGAGCGGGTACCGCTTGTTCAAGGGCACCAGCGTGGTGCGCAGTTCGTCGTCGGCGGCATGCAGGCTGACGGCCAAACCAACCTGCCGAGCCTCATCGGCGAGTCTCCGCATGCCGGGTACGACGCCGACTGTGGACACTGTGATGGCTCGGGCTGCCATGTCGGCGTCGTCGATCATTCTTCCTAGCGACCCGACGACGTTGTCGTAGTTGGCGAGCGGCTCACCCATTCCCATGAACACCACGTTGGTGACCCTTTGCGGCGAATCCGGAATGGGGTTGTCCCGGAGGGCGGCGTTGGCATATGCGACTTGGGCGAAGATTTCACCAGTGTCGAGATGACGCTCGAACCCGAACTGTCCGGTTGCGCAGAACGTGCAGGCCATGGCGCAGCCGGCCTGAGACGATATGCAGAGCGTTGTCCTCGAGGCGTAACCCATGAGAACGGCCTCGATAGATGCACCGTCCTCGGCACGGAAGAGCCACTTGCGCGTCCTCCCCGAATCTGCCGATTGCTCGATCTCGACGGTGAAAGGCCACAGCTGATCCTCGAGTGTGGTGCGCACATCGGGTGGCAGACTGGACATCTGCGAAGAATGGAGCACCGGATGCCGGTACAACCATTCTGCCAGTTGTTTGACGCGATACGGGGCGTGTCCCGTTGTGAACCGACCCAGGTCCGACGGCTCGACTTGGTAGGCAGTCGGCAAGGTCAGGTTGTCCGGTCGCTTGCCTGCTCGATCCACCCGGCGGCAGACCCCGATGACACCCCGGTCGCTGCCATGACCGCGTCCGTGCTCGCCGCAGCAAGGCCGTCGAACGTTGTGATGCCTGCATCGCTGAGACGGCCGGCGTACACCGGGCCGATCCCTTTGATCAGGGTGAGGTTGTCGCCCACAGGTTCTGGCGGTGGTGGCGTCGATCGGTAGTGGGGTGGAGGTTCCTCCGGCACGCGCGGCGTCGGGAGCATCCGCTCCCTTGTCAGCCAGACAATGGTGGCGGCTACCGCGACGAGGGCGGCAAGTCTGATCAGTCGTCTACACACGGCACAAAGTCTAGATGGCTTTTAAGGACGACAGGTCCAATGGTCCCAGGGATGGTTTCCACGATCCAAAGAACGCTGCACGACCCATGCTGCGGCCCCGACGTTCGCCACAGGGTCGAACGGGGAAGCGTCGGCGAAGCCGGCGCCCGCCGACGCCCATGCCCACGTCGTCGGGATGAACTGGAACAGGCCGGAGGCGCCGGAGTATGGATTCTCTGCCAGGGGGTCGCCGTTGCTCTCGCATGCGATCACCGTCAAGGCACCATCGACCATTTCGGCGGCAAAGTACTGCTCGACCAGGGATCGCCACTCCTCGACGTCGCGGGCGCCACCCGGGACCGGCGGTTCGGTGGTTGTCGTCGATGGCGGTTCGGTGGTCGTGGTGGTAGGCGGGGGAGCGGTCGTTGTCGTGGTTGTGGTGGTCGGGGGAGGAGGCGCAGCCGTCGTTGTCGTTGGTGCGGCGGTGGTGGTGGGTGGCGGTGCGGTGGTTGTCGTCGTCGTGGTGGTTGTGGTCGTCGGAGCCGGTACCGGTTCGACGCGGGGTGAGGCCGCCACCTGGGGAGTCGCGGCCGGTGCTTGCTGGGCGACGGTCGGATTCAGGGAGGCTGAGAATGAGGCTGCCGCCACGCGCGCCGATAGAGACGCCGGGAGGGCGTCATTGCTGGTTGTGTCTGCCGGGGGTGTCGGGTTCTCTGCCGATACTGCGGCAAAGCCGAGTAGGGCTATCAGAACCACGATGATCACTCCGGCTGCAGAGAGCTGGGCACGGGGCCGCACGAGAATTACTCCGCCTTTTGAGCTACGTCGTCTTGCGAATGGCGCAACGCACGCCGGTCCCAAGGCTAGAACGAATGGGGGCCTATGGGCAAGCCGAGACTTCCACATGATCTGGCAAATCCTGGCCGCAGGTAGAGTTGTCTCGTGAGGCTCACAACTGTGGCCGGGCTCATCGTGCTACTCGGCTTGTCAGCTGTCGGTATTGCCGATGCGGATCAAGATCGTTGCAGCTCCCGATTTCCCGACGTGGAATGGACGACTGTAGAAGTAGACGCGCCGGTCAGCGTCGCTACCTCGGGCATGGCTCCTGAGATGGCGGCCCGGTTTGCCGCCGACGCCGCCCGGAATGCGAATCGCATCCACAACGAGATCGCCGGACTCGACGGTGTCGCAGTCTGCTTGACAACGCCGGAGGTCACGCTCGACCCCGGGGACCTGGTTGCTGAGGGGCAACGGTTCCATGTCGGAGTATCCGGAGAAGAGAAGCTGTTTGCGCTGTCTGCGGTCGAGATCCGTTTTGTTGCCGATGCTCTTGCGTTCGGCCTTCCCCACATCGCTCTCTACAACCTGGCGCACGACATTGGTCTCGAGGGCAACTACCCCGAACCTCTCGCTTCGACCATCGGCCACTGGTACCTCGCCAGAGACAACGGCAAGGCTGAGCGCTATCACTCTCAGTTAGTGGTTGGCTTGTTCCTCGATAACCCCAATCCGGAGGAGCGGACCGCAGATGAAGTGACCAATTGGGTGGGCACAGCGGGCGAAGACCCCATGGAGTTTGACCCGAAGACGGTTGCCTCGCCGATCGGCGACCTTGTCGACTTCGCAGTGCGCAACCACGGTATCGGCGTGATCAGCGATCCGTCGCAAGAGACCTGGGCGGCCATCGACATGGAGTGGCGGACAGCGATGCGGGACGAGTTGCTCGAGGGCAGGCAAGGCTCATACGGCGCCGAGTGGGGTGTTGCCATCGTGGTCGTGTTCATCCTGCTCGCGATTCTGTTGGCCCTACAGAAGCGCCGGCAGAAGAAGCGAGCGGCAACGAAGCATCCAACGCCTCCGGTCGACGAGAGCCTCTTCGAATCCAGCCACAGCTGACGTCAGGTGGCTAATGCTGCCGTCGTGGCTACGCGGGGGTCGGCCGCCCCTGTCCCTGTATCTCCTGTGTCCGTGATCACGGACACAGGACCCCAGCCGGCCATCGGTTGCCCGGTAGCGGCCAGGCGATGGCCGAGGCCGTTCAGGCGAGAAAGATTCGCTTCGGAATAGCCGGGTTCATGCTGGACTGCAGAGTCCCCGTCCCGCCATTCCTGGGTAACCCAGCGCGGCAGACGGTGGGCTTCATCGGCGGTGCGGCCGGCCCACAGCATGTATGTGGACATCTGAAGAAGGGTCTGCGGTTGGAAGTCGCCGCCACGGGTTCCGAGGAGCATCGACAGCGACGCATCCTGCGTCCACAGGGTCGGCGACAGAGTGTGCAACGGTCTCTTCCGGGGTGCCAGCTCGTTGGGGTGGCCGGGTTCGAGCGAGAAGCCGGAGCCCCTGTCGTGCAGGAAGAAGCCGGCCGAGCCTGCCCCGATTGTCGAGCCGATCCCGTGATAGTTCGACTGAATGAGTGATATGCCCAGCCCGTCCCGATCGCGCACACACAGGTACGCCGTTCCGCCCGGGGCCCGCTGCGGCACCGGCCAATCCGCCCGGGCGTCCAGTTTGATGTGGTCGAGCTTGGGGGCCAGTCGGGTCGGATCGAGGAGTGCACCAGGATCGATGGGGCTATGTGCCGAATCTGTGACGTAGAGGTCGCGTTCCCAGGCTACGGCTCGGTATGCCTCGATTGCTGCGTGGGTGAACAGCGGGTCCGCCGGGTCACGCGGAGGTTCGAGGTGTTCGAACAACCAGGCAGCGGCAAGGGTGAGATAGCCCTGGGAGTTTGGGGGAATGGTCCACGCCTTTTGACCCATGATGTCGATAGACACCGGGTCGACCCAGTCGGCCTGGCTCATGGAGAGATCCTCGGGAAGGATGGTGCCGTCGGTCGCGGCCGAGATCATTTCGCCTATCGGTCCGTCGTACAAAGCGGCCCGTCCTTCGGTGGCGATCCGCTCCAGCGTTGCGGCGAGACCGGGTCGGATGACCATCGTGCCGGGATCGGGAGGCGCACCGTCCGGATAGAGGCCGGCGGCGGATTCCTGCGGCACCAAGGCCTGGGAAAGCCGTGCGAGCGACTGTGCCAGCTCCCAGCCGACCGGAAATCCCCCGGCTGCGAGTCCGATAGCCGGTTCGAGGGCGGCAGCCAGAGCGAGGCTCCCGTAGCGGCCTGCCAGCGCCTCCCACCCATCGACACAACCCGGGACGGTCACAGCCCATGGGCTGCGAATCGGGATGGCCTTGTGTCCTGCCGAGCGAACCGCGTCCGCATCGGTGCCAGATCCGGCCCGGCCTGAGGCGTTGAGCGCAACCGGTTCGGTTGCGCCTGGTTTGTGAATGAGCGCAAAGAGGTCACCGCCGATGCCACATGTCTCCGGGGCGACCACGCCGAGGACTGCGTCGGCTGCGATTGCGGCGTCAACCGCGTTGCCGCCACGATGCAATATGTCGACCGCCGCCGTCGACGCCAGGTGGTGCGGTGTGACGGCTACTCCGGGTCCCTCGGCGCGAAGAGATGCTTCGAGCGGCCGGACCGGACGCCCGGCGTTCATGAGCTGATGGCGGGAAGCCGGCGGTTGAGGGCATCGAGGACGGCCTTGACGGCTGCCTCATCGTGATCGCCAGCCGAGAGAGCGGAACCGACGACAAGCTCTTCGCCCTGCTTGCCGGCAAAGACGATCACCGCGATTAGAGCGGTCCTCATGCCGACCCCTGCAGTTCCGACGGCGTCGAGCGCAAGAGGCGGGGTATCTGCAAAGATCGACTCCATCGCCTGCAGCGTTGCCTCGCCGACCAGCCGGAGGCGGGCTGATGCCGCATCTGGTCCGCTCGCTGAGCCAACATGTTCTCCGTTCTGCCAGGCGAGGGTCACCGTCAAAGTGGTCCGCGTGTTGTCGGTCTGTTCCCGGATACGCACCAGGGCCGGTCTCTGCAACGTCCGCTGTTTCATGTTCTCGGCTGCCAGTTGGACGACCGAAATCACCCGGCGATCCACGTTCACCCCGTACCGGGCCATCGCCAGCGACTGAATATCACGGGCCATCTGCTTTGGTGACTTGGAGGGTGCGGCGAGAACGTGCAGTTCGACGATGCGGCCGCCCTTGCGGACCACCCGGACCGCCTCGACGGCGTCCAGTTGGGCGATCGTCTCCTCAAATTCTTCGTTGTCGAACACGTTGCGTGACCTTCCCCGACTCAGTGTCACCTGAACCTTAGTGCGGCCCGGGACCCGCTGTTCCTTGCCCGCGGCCGGGTTGGTGCGTAACGTATGGACCGCTGACAGCGGTACGGTCCTGGGTGGACGGCCTCCGCGGCCGATGGGGCAGGCGTGTGCACAACACACCTGGAGAGCACCAAATGGACAGAACCGTCATATCGAACCAGCGGTGTCGGGAGACGATCCGTGGCTAGAGCGCGCCTGTATCGCATCTCCATGACCGTATTTGTGTTACTCACGGTCGTTGCCGCGGTACTTGCCTACTCGCAGCGGCACGATCCCAAGCCGGTAGTGGTGGGTTCGCTGCTCATGGCCGCCACTCTCATGCTCAACGTTCCCGCCATGTCGGGGCAGCGGGTGTATCTCGGCATTGCCGCCGCCGCTGCCGTGCCGCTTGCGGTTTCCGCTGCAGACGTGACCGCCGCCATCTATGCGATCTCGCTGTCGCTTGGGTGGATCGGCTACATGGCATTCCGACCCATCGACCTGTCCATTCTCAACTCGGAGTACCTTGCCGAAGTAGTTGCCATCGCCGGTTTCGGGGCCGCCTACCACGTCGTCGCCATCCTGTTCGGGGCTCCCGGCATGCGCTTCGATCTCGTCTCCGTTGACGCCGGGTTCATCGCCATAATTGCGGCGACCCTGGGTGGCCTGGTGTACCACGTGTTGCGCGCCCTGGTCCGATCACTCGTCGGCCTGGAGCGCGCCGATCTATCCGTCCGCTATCTGTGGTTGGCCGGTCTCGAAGACTGGTCTGCCATCACCGTTTTGATTCTCGCCGGGACCGTGGTCGGCAGCGCATACGGTGCCCTTGGCTGGACGGCCATCCTCGTTGCCGCCGTGCCGTACTCGTTCACTCACACCGCACTCGCACGGTACAAGGGCACCAAGATCACGTACGGGCAGACTATTCAGGCACTGTCGCAGATCCCCGAAGTAGCCGGTCTGGCTTCGCGTGGCCACGCGGTGCGGACGGGACATCTGGCTCGGGACATCGGCCGCGAGCTCGGGCTGCATCCCGATCTAGTCGAAGACCTCGAGTATGCCGGCTACATGCACGACATCGGCCGGATCACCCTCAACGAACCGGCGATTCTCCGCGCCGGATTCACGGATGTCGATATTGCCCGCTGGGGCTCACAGATAATTGCCGAGGCTCCCCATCTCGACGAGGTCGCCCGTATTGTCGGCGATCAGTGCCTTCCATATCGGTCACCGGGCGAGGAGCGTGACCCGGAAGTATCGACGACGTCGAAGATCATCAAAGTAGTGAGCGCCTACGACCAGGCGGTGAATGAGCTCGAGTTGCCCCCGATCGATGCCCTTGAGCAATTGCACCGTGGTGCCGCATACGAGTTTGATCCCGAGATAACCAGCTCGCTACGCCGGGTGCTCGAATTCCGAGGAGTCATTCCCTCCTAGGCCGATTGCATGGGCCTTTCTCTTGGGTCTGCTGTTCGATTTCATCGAACTGCGAAGCCGATTGCATGGGCCTTTCTCTTGGGTCTGCAGTTCGATTTCATCGAACTGCCAAGCCGATTGCATCGGCCTCCCTCCTAGGCCGGCTTTCTCTTGGGTCTGCTGTTCGATTTCATCG
>CAMYKI010000030.1 GCA_947258985.1 uncultured Acidimicrobiaceae bacterium | reverse complement strand
CTCTCGGCAAGGTCGTCGGCGTAATCTACGCTGCGGCTGGCGCCGTAATGTGGTTGTTCATCCCGATCTTTCTCCTGATTCCGACAAGCGGGGACGGCGAAGCAATGTTCGCCAAAGGCCTCATGATGTTCTTCTTCCTGGCGGCTCCGATCATTCAGGGGATCCAGCTACTGGTCATAGTCACAGCGCTGATGTGGTTGATCGAAGCTCTCGACAGCCTCGCCTTCAGCGGGAGGCTCGATCAGCAGGGGATCGTCCCGCGTACTCTGAGCGGGCTCGACGGCGTGCTGTGGGCCCCCGTCCTGCACGGTGGGTTCGGGCATCTGATAGCAAACACAGTTCCCTTTCTCGTCCTTGGGGCGTTTGTGGCGTTGGGGGGAATTCGCCGCTGGCTCGCGGTAACTGCCTTCATCGTGGTTCTGGGCGGGCTGGCAACCTGGCTGTTTGCCCGTCCGGCTGCCCATGTGGGAGCGAGCGGTCTGATCTTCGGCTACTCCGGTTTCCTCCTCGTCGCCGGATTTGTCGAGAAGTCGATCAAGGGCATCGCAGTGGCCGTCATTGTCGGCGTGCTCTTTGGCGGCATGGTGCTGAGGGGCATCACCCCGGTTTCGTCATATGTCTCGTGGGAGTCCCATCTGTTCGGGTTGACCGCCGGGGTGCTGGCGGCGTTTGTGTTTGCGGCACCGGACCGATGAAAGGCGGATGAAATCCGCTTCGCAGTTTGATGAAATCAAACTGCATGCCCGGGTTCATGAAATGAGCTTGCGGTTCGTCCAAATCGCACCGCATTACGTGGGAAGACGCCGGAACCTGCTTCGCAAGGCGCGTGGCCTCCTTTGAGCCACCGGGCGACGCTAGCCTTGTCATCAACCTGGAGCTGGGGGTTACATGAAGAAGCTGTTGATGACACTGATAGTTGTGGCGGCCCTCGTCGCTATCGGTATCAAGACTGGAGTCATCCAGGTCGACCATCCAATCGACGCCTGAGCGGCCTGCTGTGTTCGACCCAGTTGAAGTGGTCGACTACCACACGGCCGGCGAGCCGTTTCGCATCGTGGTCGGCGGAGCTCCTCAGCTCGAAGGATCGACGGTGCTGGCCAAGCGCAGTTACGCAGCGGAGCACGCCGATCAAACCCGTCGCCTTGTCACCAATGAGCCCCGGGGCCATGCCGATATGTACGGGGGCTTTGTCGTCCCTCCAGATGACGAGTCGGGCGATCTGGGCGTCGTGTTCTTCCACAAGGACGGATACAGCACAGCGTGCGGTCACGGCACTATTGCTCTCGTCACATGGGCGATCGAATCCGGCTACCTGCAGGGAGGGGGGTCACCGCGACGTGTCGTGGTCGATGTGCCATCAGGACGTCTCGAAACCGTGGCCGAGGTCGGTGAATCGGGGCGCGTCGAATCGGTCTCTTTTATCAATGTTCCCAGCTATGTCAGCGGGTGGCAGATTCCGGTGCAACTGTCCGACGGCGTAGTCGGGGTGGACATCGCCTACGGTGGTGCGTTCTACGCATCGATCAACGCCTCCGACGTGGGACTGACGGTACGTCCTGACAATCTGCCGCGTTTCGCAGCCGTGGCTCGCGAGGTCAAGGGAGTCCTCGGCCAAGTGTCATCGGTGCAACATCCGGTCGATGACCGCCTCTCCGGGCTCTACGGCACGATCTTCTTCGAAGCGCTCGACCAGGACGGTCGGGGGCTCCGCCAGCGCAACGTGACGGTCTTTGCCGATGGAGAGATCGACCGATCTCCTTGCGGCAGTGGCACATCCGCCCGGTTGGCAATCCTGGATTCACTTGCAGAACTGGAACGCGGCGCAACACTTCTTCACGAGAGCGTTATCGGTACCCAATTCACGGGGGAAGTCATCGGAGACGCTGAAGTTGCTGGCGTGCACGCGGTTGTCACCAAGGTGCGCGGGAGCGCCTACAAGACCGGTGAGGCGGCGTTCACACTCGACCCCCACGACCCGATCGGCCTGGGGTTTCAACTCCGCTAGACGTCCCCGCTCCAAGCGCTTTTGGCGTCCCAGAACGGAACATATTCCGATTAGCGACGCCAAAACGGTGAAACGGCTGCCCGGCCTTGCGTTTCGCGAGACCCGCCATCTATAATCCCGCACCGGTTTTCCCGTTGGATTCCCACTTACCCTGAGGCGTCTCGGCGCTGTTGTGAGCGGAGTAATCCCACAAGGGGTCGGCGGCCCCCGCTTTTTGCGGTGGCGCCGATTTTTGTCTGTAAGTACCCGTCCCAACAACATGGGTCGGGGTGCGCCGAAGAGAGAAGAGAAGGCACTGTGCCGACTGTGCAGCAACTGATTCGACAAGGCCGCAAGCCTAAGCCGAAGAAGACCAAGACACTCGGTCTCGGCGGCTCGCCGCAAAGGCGAGGCGTATGTACCCGCGTCTATACGGTGACGCCCAAGAAGCCGAACTCAGCTCTGCGCAAGGTTGCCCGTGTCCGCCTCACGTCTCAGATGGAGGTGACCGCCTACATCCCGGGTGAGGGCCACAACCTCCAGGAGCACTCAATCGTGCTTGTACGTGGTGGTCGTGTGAAAGACCTCCCGGGTGTTCGTTACAAGGTCATTCGTGGGGCGCTCGATGCCGCCGGTGTCGACGGCCGCAGGCAGTCCCGTTCCCGCTACGGCACAAAGAAAGAGTCGTAAAGCATGCGCAGAGCTCCAGCAGAAGTTCGCAAGATCGAGCCGGATCCGGTTTACCGGAGCGTCCTCGTCAGCCAGGTCATCAACAAGGTGTTGTGGCGTGGCAAGAAGGGTGCAGCCCGGCGCATCGTGTACGGCGCTCTCGAGACGGTCCAGAAGCGCACCGGCGACGATCCCGTCAAGGTCCTCAAGCGGGCCATCGACAACATCCGGCCCTCCGTTGAGGTACGGTCGCGGCGTGTCGGCGGATCCTCCTATCAGGTACCCGTCGAGGTCCGTCCCCGTCGCTCACAGACCCTGGCCGTGCGCTGGCTCGTCGAATTCGCTCGCAAGCGCAAAGAGAACACCATGGCGTTGCGTCTCGCCAACGAGATCCTCGACGCCTCAAACCGCACCGGTGCCGCTGTGAAGCGCCGGGAAGATGTCCACAAGATGGCGGAGTCCAACAAGGCTTTCGCCCACTATCGCTGGTAACTACTAATGGCACGCACGATCGCCCTCGAGAAGATTCGCAATATCGGGATCATGGCCCACATTGATGCTGGGAAGACCACGACCACCGAGCGAATCCTCTATTACACAGGCCGCACCTACAAGATGGGTGAGGTTCATGAGGGCGCGGCCGTGATGGACTGGATGGAGCAGGAGCAGGAGCGTGGCATCACGATCACCTCTGCCGCCACCACCGCCGAGTGGGATGGCCACATCGTCAACATCATTGACACTCCCGGCCACGTCGACTTCACAGTCGAGGTGGAGCGTTCTCTCCGGGTGCTCGACGGTGCCGTCGCCGTGTTCGATGCCGTGTCCGGCGTGGAGCCGCAGTCGGAGACCGTGTGGCGTCAGGCCGACAAGTACGGCGTTCCCCGCATTTGCTTCATCAACAAGATGGACCGTGTCGGTGCCGACTTCTACGCCGCGATCGATTCGATTGTTGAGCGCCTCGGCGGCAACCCGGTGGCGATTCAGATCCCAATGGGTGCCGAAGCAGAGTTCAACGGTGTCATCGACCTCGTCGAGATGAACGCCATCGTCTGGCACGACGAGGAAGGCATGGAGCGGGAAGTCGTCGAGATCCCCGCCGAGTACCGCGAGAAAGCCAACGAGTGGCATCACAAGATGCTCGACGTGGTTGCGTCGGAGGACGAGGACCTGCTCGAGAAGTACTTGCTGGAGGACCACCTCGATCCCGAAGAGATCCGCACCGTGATCCGCAAGGGTGCGGTGAACCGGGACTTCGTGCCGGTGATGTGTGGTTCGGCCTTCAAGAACAAGGGCGTCCAGCCGCTACTCGATGCCGTCGTCGCCTACCTCCCGAGTCCCATCGATCTGCCGCCGATGGAGGGCTTCAAGCCCGGCGACGAGAGTCAACTCATGGAGCGGAAGGCAAACGACAGTGAGCCTTTCAGCGCCCTGGCCTTCAAGATCATGAGCGACCCCTACGTCGGCAAGCTCACCTACTTCCGGGTGTACTCGGGCACCGCAGGCAAAGGCGATGCCGTGGTCAACACCACCGACCGTAAGAAGGAGCGCTTTGGGCGCTTGCTGCGAATGCACGCCGCGTCCCAAGAGGACATCGACGAGGTTCGCACGGGTGACATCGTCGCCGCCGTGGGCCTCAAGCATACGAGGACCGGTGACACGCTGGCGGCCACCGAAGCGCCAATCCAGCTCGAATCGATGACCTTCCCCGCCCCCGTCATTGCGGTCGCCATCGAGCCGAAGACAAAGAGCGATCAGGACAAGCTGGGCAACGCACTGGCACGGCTGTCCGAAGAGGACCCCACCTTCACGGTGCAGTCCGACGACGAAACCGGCCAGACGATCATTAGCGGGATGGGCGAGCTTCACCTCGAGGTGATCGTCGACCGCCTGCTGCGTGAGTTCAAGGTGGAAGCCAACGTTGGACGACCTCAGGTCGCCTACCGGGAGACGATCAAGAAGCTGACCAAGGGATTCAAGTTGCGTCTCAAGCGGCAGACCGGCGGCTCCGGCATGTTCGCCGAGATCGTGATCGACCTCGAGCCACTTCCCCCGGGATCCGGATTCGAGTTCGATGACAAAGTCAAGGGTGGCAAGGTCCCCCGCGAGTACATCCCGGCCGTCGGGAAGGGTCTGGCGGATGCCCTCGACGGCGGAGTTCTCGCCGGGTACCCGCTCGTGGATATCAAGGCCACGCTCACCGATGGCAATAGCCATTCGGTCGACTCTTCGGAGATGGCCTTTCGCATTGCTGGATCCATGGCGATGAAAGACGCCGCCCGGCAAGCCGGTGTCAAGCTCCTCGAGCCGGTAATGGAACTCGAGGTCGTCACTCCCGAAGACAACATGGGTGACGTCATCGGCGACCTTTCTTCCCGCCGGGGCAAAGTGGAGGCAATGGACAGTCGGGGCAATGCCCGGGTGGTCACCGCCCTCGTGCCGCTGGCGGAGATGTTCGGCTACGCAACGGACCTGAGGTCACGTACCCAGGGCCGGGCCAACTACACAATGCAATTTCATTCGTATCAGGAAGTTCCGACCGAGGCCGCACGGGAGATCGTGGCCAAGGTTCGAGGCGAGTAACAAGGAGAAGCAGAGATGGCGAAGGCGAAATTCGAGCGGACTAAGCCGCATGTGAACATCGGGACGATGGGTCATATTGATCATGGTAAGACGACGTTGACTGCTGCTATTACGAAGGTGTTGGCTGAGGCTGGTACTGGTGCGACCGAGTTCACTGCTTTTGATGATATTGATAAGGCTCCTGAGGAGCGGGAGCGTGGTATCACGATTGCGATTGCTCATGTGGAGTATGAGACGGAGAATCGTCATTATGCGCATGTTGATATGCCGGGTCATGCTGATTATGTGAAGAACATGATTACTGGTGCGGCGCAGGTTGATGGTGCTGTTTTGGTGGTTTCGGCTGCTGATGGTCCGATGCCGCAGACTCGTGAGCATGTGTTGTTGGCTCGTCAGGTTGGTGTTCCTTACATTGTTGTGTATATGAACAAGACTGATCAGGTTGATGATGAGGAGTTGTTGGATCTGGTTGAGCTCGAGGTTCGTGATTTGTTGACTGAGTATGAGTTTCCTGGTGATGATATTCCGGTGGTTCGTGGTTCTGCTTTGAAGGCTTTGGAGGAGAATGATGAGGCTGCGGTGGCGAGTATCAATGAGTTGATGGATGCTGTTGATTCTTATATTCCGGAGCCGGAGCGGGAGACGGATAAGCCGTTCATGATGGCTATTGAGGATGTGTTTTCGATTACTGGTCGGGGCACGGTGGTTACTGGTCGTATTGAGACTGGTGTGATTCATGTTGGTGAGGCTGTTGAGATTGTTGGTCTGCGTGAGTTGCAGAAGACGACGGTTACTGGTGTGGAGATGTTCCGTAAGTTGTTGGATGAGGGGCAGGCTGGGGACAATGTTGGTTTGTTGATTCGGGGTATTGGTAAGGATGAGGTGGAGCGGGGTCAGGTGGTTGCTGTTCCGGGTTCGATCACTCCGCATACTGAGTTTGATGGTCAGGTGTATGTGTTGACTAAGGAAGAGGGTGGGCGGCATAACCCGTTCTTTGATGGGTATCGGCCGCAGTTTTATTTCCGGACGACGGATGTGACTGGTGCGGTTTCGTTGCCTGAGGGCACTGAGATGGTGATGCCTGGTGACAACACTGAGATGCAGGTTGTGTTGGGTAAGCCGATCGCTATGGACGAGGGTCTCCGGTTCGCTATCCGTGAGGGTGGCCGCACCGTCGGCGCCGGCCGCGTAACCAAGATCAACAAGTAAGAGGACTTAGAAGATGGCAGACGAACATCGGATCCGCATTCGGCTCAAGGCGTACGACCACTCGGTCGTCGACGAGTCGGCGCGCAAGATCGCAGAGACCGTGATTCGCACCCAAGCGAAGATCAAGGGTCCGGTGCCGCTGCCGACCCGGATTCATCGCTATTGCGTGATCCGCGGACCGCACGTAGACAAGACCAGCCGGGAGCACTTCGAGATGCGCATTCACCGGCGACTCATCGACATTCTTGAGCCCACGCCCAAGACCGTTGAGTCCCTGATGCGCCTCGATCTCCCCGCCGGCGTAGAAGTGGAGATCAAGAGGTGAAGACAATCCTCGGAGAGAAGCTGGGCATGACCCAGGTCTTTGATGATGAGGCGCGGGCCATCCCCGTCACCATCATCAAGGCCGGTCCGGTCCGGGTGACTCAGATCAAGCGCGCCGGAAGCGACGGCTACTCAGCCATCCAGATCTCCTTCAAGGAGATGGCGAGCAAGCAGGTCAACCGTGCAACCGCTGGTCATTTCGCCAAGTCCGACACGCCACCCTCGAAGCACATCGTCGAGGTGCGGGTGGACGACCCTGATTCCTTCGAGTTGGGGCAGGAAATCACCATCGGAGACGTGCTCTCCGAGGGGGAGAAGGCCGATGTCACCGGCATCAGCAAGGGCAAAGGCTTCGCCGGCGTCATGAAGCGTCACAACTTCCAGGGCCAGGGTGCCAGCCACGGTGTGCACAAAGTCCACCGCGCTCCCGGGGCCATTGGTGCGTGCGCCACGCCCGCCCGCGTCTTCAAGGGCAAGCGGCTTCCGGGCCGCATGGGAGGCGACACCGTCACGATGATGAATCTCGACGTGGTCAAGGTGGATGCCGAACGCAACGTCGTAATGGTGCGCGGTGCGGTTCCCGGACCCAAGGGCGCCGTGCTGGTAATGCGAGAGGCGGTGAAGAGCAATGGCTGACAAGCCGACTGCAGATCTCTATACCGCCGACGGGGCGAAGAAGGGCACCGTCGACCTCGAGCCCGGCATCTTCGGCATCGAGCCCAACGAGGCCGTCATGCATCAGGTCGTCACGGCTCAGCTTGCTGCCGCTCGGGCCGGCACCCACTCGACCAAGACCCGCAGCGAGGTACGTGGTGGTGGCCGCAAGCCCTGGCGTCAGAAGGGCCTCGGCCGTGCCCGGCACGGCTCCATCCGGTCTCCGCAATGGGCCGGTGGCGGTGTCGCCCACGGACCCAAGCCGCGGGACTATTCACAGCGCACACCAAAGAAGATGAAGCGTCTTGCACTGCGGAGCGCACTCTCCGTGACAAGGTCGTCGAGTCGTTCGATATCTGGGAGCAGCCAAAGACGAAGAAGGCTGTCGGCCTCATCGACGCCATGGGCATCGAAGGCAAGGTCTTGTTGCTTGCGGAGAACCACGAGACGGTGGCGATCAAGTCGTTCCGTAATCTCGACGGAGTCATCGCCAGCAGCGTCGGCCAGGCCAACACCTACGACGTCCTGTGGGCAGACACCATCGTCATGAGCCAGGGCACGTTGGAGCTGGGTCAAGGCACACCGCGGGGGACGGAAGAGCATGCCGCACAGGTTCGTGATGCCGGGGCTGAGGACACCGAGTCCACCAGCGCTGAGGACGCATCATGAAACGGAACCCGCGAGACATCATCTTTGAGCCGGTGGTATCCGAGAAGTCATACGACTTGATTCAGGATTTCAACACTTACACGTTCGTTGTCGACAAGCGCGCCAACAAGACGGAGATCAAGCAGGCAATCGCCGAGATCTTCGACGTGAGGGTGACCCGGGTCAACACAATCAACCGCAGAGGCAAGACCAAGCGCACGGGATGGAAGATGGGCAAGCGCCCGGACACCAAACGTGCCCTCGTCACGCTCGCTGTGGGCAGTTCGATCGACATTTTCGAGGTCTGATATGGGTGTCAAGAAACTAAAACCGACATCACCGGGTCGCCGGTTCCAGACTGTCTCGGATTTCGAGAGTGTCACCAAGAGCGATCCCGAGAAGACCTTGCTCGACAAGAAGAAGAGTTCTTCCGGGCGCAACGTTTACGGGCGAATCACGTCGCGACATCGCGGTGGTGGCCACAAGCGTCGCTATCGGATCATCGATTTCCGTCGCAACAAGGATGGTGTCCCGGCTTCGGTCGCCGGAATCGAATACGACCCGAATCGGAACGCCCGAATCGCCCTACTGCACTATCACGACGGCGAAAAGCGCTACATCATCGCGCCGCTCGGGCTCGAGGTCGGCGACGTCCTCGAATCGGGCTCACGCTCCGAGATCAACATCGGCAATGCCCTTCCGCTGCGCAACATCCCGACCGGCACTACGGTGCACGCCGTTGAGATGCGCCCCGGCGGGGGAGCCAAGTTGGGCCGCGCCGCCGGCACGGCCATCCAGTTGATGTCGAAGGAAGGCGGATACGCCCTGCTGCGGCTGCCTTCCGGCGAGATGCGTCAGGTCGAGCTCGGCTGTCGGGCAACCATCGGCCAGGTCGGGAACCCGGACGCCGAACTCGTCAAGATCGGCAAAGCAGGACGCAGCCGCTGGAAGGGCAAACGCCCTCAGTCCCGTGGCGTGGTCATGAACCCGGTCGATCACCCTCTTGGTGGTGGCGAGGGTCGCAGCTCGGGTGGCCGGCACCCCGTGAGCCCGTGGGGCAAGCCGGAGGGCCGCACCCGGAAGAAGAACAAAGCAAGCGACAAGTACATCGTCCGTCGCCGTACCAAGAAGGGCCGGAGATGACCATGGCTTGTCGACAGAACACAGGCGACGGATTGGCACAACCTTCGGTTCTGCATGTTCGCCGGCGCACCAAGAAGGGCCGGAGGTAGACATGGCTCGCAGTCTGAAGAAAGGGCCCTTTGTCGACGACCACCTGATCAACAAGGTCGAAGCGGCAAACGCCAAAGGTGAGAAGAAGGTAATCCGGACGTGGAGTCGTCGTTCGACGATCACTCCTGAGATGGTCGGGCACACGATTGCTGTGCACGACGGTCGCAAGCATGTTCCGGTGTACGTCAGTGAATCGATGGTCGGGCACAAGCTCGGCGAATTTGCCCAGACCCGAACCTTCCGCGGTCACGGCGGCGAAAGATCGACGAGGAGAGCATGAAAGCTCGAGCTGAAGCTAAGTACGTGCGGCAGTCGCCATACAAGGTGCGGCTGGTCCTCGATCTCGTGCGCGGCATGCCCGTCGACGACGCCAGGGCTACGCTCGATTTCACCAACCGCCGTGCCGCTCCCACCATCAAGAAGGTGCTGAATTCGGCGGTCGCAAACGCAGAACACAACTTTGCGTTGGATGCGGACGAACTGTTCATCTCGGAGGCATTCGCCGACGAGGGACCGACGCTCAAGAGGTGGCGTCCCCGGGCCCGGGGCCGTGCCACTCGAATCAACAAGCGCACCAGCCACATAACAATTGTCGTGGCCGACGAAGATGACTTCGAAGGAGAGGATGCCTGATGGGCCAGAAAATCCACCCATATGGCTTCCGTCTCGGAATTGTCACCGATTGGAAGTCACGTTGGTACTCAGAGATTGACTACGCCGACCATGTGAACGAAGACTGGGACGTGCGCAGCTACCTCCAAAAGGAGCTCACCCGCGGTGCCGTGTCCCGGATCGACATCGAGCGCATCGGCGACAAGAAGGTCCAGGTCGACGTTCATACCGCCCGGCCCGGTGTTGTCATCGGGCGTGGCGGCTCGGAGGCGGAGCGCCTTCGGTCCGGTCTCGAGAAGATGACCGGCAAGATCGTCAAGTTCAACGTCAACGAGGTACAGAACGCAGAAACCGACGCCGCATTGTTGGCGCGGAGCGTCGCCGACCAGCTCGAAGGGCGGGTTTCCTTCCGGCGGGCAATGAAGCGAGCGGTCTCCACCGCCCTCAACGCCGGCGCCGAGGGTGTCCGCGTGCAGGCAGCAGGGCGCCTCGGTGGCGCCGACATGGGCCGCCGCGAGTGGTATCTCGAAGGTCGGGTTCCGCTGCACACCCTGCGCGCCGACATCGACTACGGACAAGCAACCGCCAGGACCACCGTGGGCGCCATCGGCGTCAAGGTGTGGGTCTATAAGGGTGAGGTCATTCCCTCGCTCGCCGCCAGCCGTGAGAAGATCGCCGCAGAGGCGAGGCTCGCAGCCGGCGGACCGGCACAGCGGCGCCGCAAGAGCGCCAAGTCCCGGGCCGAAGAAGCCGCGGGCGGTACCCAGCGACGCATCATCGAAGCCGGTGGCGGCAAGCGCCTCATCGAGGCCGGTGGTGGCAAGCGACGCGGCAAGCGAAGCGAAGAAACCCCCGAGGTGATCTCTACCGCTGATGCCAAGGACGCTTTTGAGATGGCACGATCCGAGGCGCCGAGACCGTGACTGAAGCTGCGGCCGAAGAAGCAACTGAAGCTGCGGCCGAAGAAGCAACTGAAGCTGCTGCAGAAACGCCGGTCGCGGAAGAGGCGGTTGCCGAGACCGTAACTGAGGAAGCGGCTCCCGAGCCCGAGGCGAAGGAAGAGGTTGCTGAGGCAGCCGAAGACAAGACACCCGACGAGGAGGTGAAGCCCGATGCTGATGCCTAAGCGAACCAAGTACCGCAAGGTCCAAACGGGGCGTATGGCCGGCAAGGCCAAGGGCGGCACCCGCGTGACGTTCGGGGAGTTTGGTCTCCAGGCACAGGAGCCTGGGTGGATCACCGCACGTCAGATCGAGGCCGCTCGTGTTGCGATGACTCGCAAGATCAAGCGCGGCGGCAAGGTCTGGATCAACATCTTTCCGGACAAGCCGGTCACCGAAAAACCGGCCGAGACCCGTATGGGTTCCGGCAAGGGCAACCCTGAGTACTGGGTTGCGGTGGTCAAGCCGGGCCGTGTGATGTTCGAGCTGGCCGGTGTCGACGAGGATCTGGCTCGTGAAGCCATGCGACTCGCCGGGAACAAGCTACCGGTCAAGACCAAGTTCGTAAGTCGGGAGGACTGATGAAAGCGCTCGATCTCAGAGCTCTGGATGCAGCCGAGCTCGCAGAAAAACTAGACGAAGCGAAAGAGGAACTCTTCAACCTTCGATTCCAGATGGCAACGAACCAGCTCGACAACACGAGCCGTCTCCGTCAGGTTCGGCGGGAGGTGGCTCGGATCAGCACGATCATCCGCGAGCAAGAGATCACCGCTTGGGAGCGTCTCCAGGAGGAAGCGCGATGACTGAACGAGGACGCAGAAAGAGCCGTGTCGGCGTTGTGATTTCCGATGTGCGGGACAAGACAGTTACGGTAGAGGTCGTCGATTCGAAGCGGCACCCCAAGTACGGCAAGACCGTACGGGTACGCTCGAAGTTCCACGCTCACGATGAGCTGAACGACGCGCATGTCGGAGACACCGTGCGGATCGACGAAACCCGACCATTGTCAAAGACCAAGCGCTGGCGTGTCAGCGAAGTAGTGGAGAGAGCCCGATGATTCAGCAAGAGACGCGACTCAAGGTCGCGGACAACAGTGGAGCGAGAGAGCTTCTCTGCATCCGCGTGCTTGGTGGCTCGTCGCGCCGTTACGCCGGACTCGGCGACATCATCGTCGGGACGGTCAAAGATGCCATCCCGGGTGGTGGCGTCAAGAAGGGCGATGTAGTGAAAGCCGTTGTAGTGCGGACCCGCAAGGAGAGCCGCCGCAAGGACGGTACCTACATCCGTTTCGACGACAACGCATGTGTGATCATCAACGATCAACAGCAAGCTCGAGGTACCCGCATCTTTGGGCCGGTCGGCCGCGAACTGCGTGACAAGAAGTTCATGCGGATCGTCTCGATGGCGCCGGAGGTGCTGTGATGAAGCTCAAGACCGGTGACACAGTCCGGGTCATTTCGGGCAAGGACAAAGGAACCGAGAGCAAGGTGGCGCGCGTCATCGCGGACAAGAACCGGGTGATCGTCGAAGGTGTCGCGACCGCAAAGCGCCATCAGCGTCCTCAGGGACAGACCATGCAGGGCGGGATCATCGACAAGGACATGCCTATCGATGCTTCCAACGTCATGATCGTCTGCCCGGACTGCGGTCCCACCAAAATCGGTTCCCGCCGCGACGACGAAGGCCGCAAGTACCGCGTCTGCCGGAAGTGTGGGAGGGATCTCGGATGACTCCTCGTCTCAAAGAGAAGTACGACGCCGATGTCCGCGCTCAGCTCAAGGAACAGCTCGAGCTGAATAACGTGATGCAGGTGCCGCGCATGGTCAAGATCGTGGTCAACATGGGTGTCGGCGATGTCGTTCAAGACGGCAAGCTGATCAACGGTGCCGTCGAGGATCTACGCATCATCACGGGTCAGCATCCCAAGGTAAGCCGATCCCGCAAGTCGATCGCCAACTTCAAGTTGCGCGAAGGCCTGCCGGTGGGCGCCTCGGTGACGTTGCGTGGACCACGCATGTGGGAGTTCTTCGACCGGCTCGTCTCCGCGGCGATTCCCCGGATCCGAGACTTCCGTGGGCTCAGCCCGAAAGGTTTTGACGGTCGAGGCAACTACAGCTTCGGCGTTGATGAGCAGTTGATCTTCCCGGAGATCGACTACGACAAAGTTCAGAAGGTGCGGGGAATGGACATCACATTTGTGACATCCGCCGAAACCGACGATCAGGGCAAGGCTCTGCTCGACGCTTTCGGATTCCCGTTCCGCCAGCAACAGGCAGGTGTGTGATGGCGAAGAAGTCGATGATCGCCAAGGCGAATCGTAAGCCGAAATATCAGGTTCGTGCTTACAACCGCTGTCGGCGCTGCGGTCGTCCCCGCGCCTACATGCGCAAGTTTGGGATGTGTCGCATATGCGTGCGCGAACTCGCCCATCGTGGCGAGCTCCCCGGAGTCAGAAAGGCGTCTTGGTAATGAATACAGATCCAATCGCCGACATGCTGACGCGGATTCGCAATGCCAATCAGGCTCTGAAGCCGCAGGTGTCGATGCCGTCATCGAAGCTCAAGGAAGAGATCGCAAAGATCCTGGCTTCCGAGGGCTTCTTGGATGGATACAAGGTCGATGACGCCAAGGTGGGCAAGGAGCTCACCATCACGCTGCGGTATCAGAACGACCGCGACCGGGTCCTTTCCGGAATCGTTCGCGTGTCCAGTCCGGGACGTCGCGTCTACAAAGGTGCAGGCGACATCGAGCGGGTCCGCGGCGGCATCGGAGTTTCGATTGTCTCCACGTCCGACGGTTTGCTGACCGACAGGGAAGCGCGTCGGCGCAATGTCGGCGGCGAAGTGCTTTGTGAGGTTTGGTGACGTATGAGCCGGATAGGTAAAAGCCCCGTGCCGGTGCCCGCCGGTGTTGAGGTCAAGGTCAGTGGATCGGACGTTACGGTCAAGGGAGCAAAAGGCACCCTCGAACGCAGCTTCGACTCGCGGATGTCGTTCAACATCGATGAGGGCACTGTCGAGGTGGTTCGCGCCAACGATGAGCGCGACACTCGTGCGTTGCACGGTCTCAGCCGAGCATTGCTCCACAACATGGTTGTCGGTGTATCCGAGGGCTATAAGAAGGACCTGGAGATGGTGGGCGTGGGGTATCGCGCCTCGCTGAAGGGCAAATCACTCGAACTGCTCGTCGGTTTCTCCCACCCGGTCCAGATCGAGGCACCTGCAGGGATCGATTTTGAGGTCCCCGAGAACACCAAGATCAGCGTGAGTGGTATCGATAAGCAATTGGTCGGCCAGGTGGCCGCCGACATCCGTAAGGTGCGGCCCCCGGAGCCATACAAGGGCAAAGGTATCCGCTACGTCGGTGAGCACGTGCGCCGCAAGGCAGGTAAGGCAGGAGTCACAGCATGAGAGGCACGAGGACCGACGCCCGTCGTCGCCGTCACAATCGAGTGCGCAAGAACGTGCACGGCAATGCGGCACGCCCGCGCCTCGCCGTGTACCGGAGCAACCGGTATATCTATGCGCAGGTTATCGACGACGATGCCGGCCGCACTTTGGCGGCGGCGTCCTCGCAAGAAAAGAAATTGCGTAAGAAGACCCTTTCGGTCGATACCGCTGCCGAGGTGGGCAAGCTTGTCGCTGCCCGCGCCGGAGATGCTGGTATTGATGCGGTCGTCTTCGATCGCGGAGGATTCCACTATCACGGCCGGGTGAAAGCCCTGGCCGACGCTGCCCGCAAGGGCGGCCTGAAGTTCTAGGCAGAAACAGGAGTACGCGGTGACGACACAGAATCCACAGGACGGTGGTCAGGGCGGTCGCGGCGGCCAGGATCGTGGGCGAGGCCAGGGCGGTCGCGGCGGTCAAGGCGGTCGTGGCGGTCAAGGCGGTCGGGATCGTGGCAGACGCCGCGAGCGCGCCCGGCCCGTACCAGAGTTCGACGAGCGCGTCATCGCGATCAACCGCGTTGCCAAGGTCGTCAAGGGTGGCCGGAGATTCTCCTTTACGGCGCTGGTCACAGTCGGCGACGGCAAGGGCAGAGTCGGTGTCGGTTACGGCAAGGCAAAAGAGGTTCCGACCGCTATCCAGAAGGGCATGGAGCTTGCTCGTAAGGGCATGGTTCCCGTCCCGATGGCAGGCCAGACGATCATTCACACCATCACCGGGGTGCACGGCGCTTCCCGGGTGCTGCTCAAGCCCGCCGCCCCCGGTACCGGGGTCATCGCCGGCGGCGCAGTCCGTCAGATCCTCGAAGCTGCGGGGATCCGCGACGTACTGGCCAAGTCCCAAGGTTCGCCGACACATATCAATGTGGCGAAGGCGACCATGGAGGCTCTACTCGGCCAGCAAAGGCCGGACGAGGTTGCCAAGGCACGCGGCAAGCGCGCCGAGGAGATCTTCCCGCCGGCACTGCTCGCCGCCTACAACTCCGCCGAGCTGGCGCGAGCTGAGGTAGGGAAGAAGAACTGATGGCGAAGACACTGAAGATCACCCTGGTGAAGAGCACCATCGGTGAGAAGCCAAAGACGAAGGCAACAGTCGAGACGCTCGGTCTGCGCAAGATTCGCCAGTCCGTGGAGCGCCCCGACACCCCTGATGTGCGCGGTCTGGTTTTCCGTGCTCGGCATCTGCTGGACGTGGAGGAAGTCTGATGAAACTGCATCATCTCCGGCCCCCTGAGGGCTCGAAGAAGCGCAAGATCCGGGTTGGGCGCGGCGAAGCCGGTCGACGTGGGAAGACCGCCGGTCGCGGGACCAAGGGCCAGAAGGCCAGAAGCAAGGTCCGTCCCGGGTTCGAGGGCGGCCAGATGCCGTTGCAGCGGCGTCTGCCCAAGCTCAAGGGCTTCAAGAATCGCAACAAGATTGTCTACGCCGTTGTCAACGTCGAGCGGCTGGCTGAGTTCGATGCCGGCACGACCATCACTCCGCAGGATCTCCGTAGTCGCGGTCTCGCCAAGAAGCGGGGTCCGATCAAGATCCTCGGTGAAGGAGAGATCGATCGTGCCCTCACCGTGCATGCTCACTCGTTCAGTCTCGGCGCTGTAGAGAAGATAAAAGCTGCCGGTGGCTCGGTCGAGGTTGTCAAGTAGTCACCAGTCTGCATAGCTGACGAGCCGCTAACGTCCCCCCAGAGGTAATCGCAAATGCTGTCCGTTTTCCGAAATATGTTCCGGATCAAGGATCTCCGGAACAAGATCCTGTTCACGCTGATGATCTTTGCGATCTACCGTCTCGGGGCGGCTGTTCCCGTTCCCGGTATCGACCTGGACCAGTTGGTGATAGCCAGGGAAGCAGCCGAAGAGAGCGGCTTCCTTGGTCTGCTCAACCTGTTCTCGGGTGGCGCAATAGAGAACCTGTCGGTGTTCTCGCTGGGGATCATGCCGTACATCACGTCATCGATCATCATGCAGCTGTTGGCCGTCGTGATACCGAAGCTGCAGTCACTACAGGAAGAGGGAGAGGCCGGCCGCAAGGTGGTCACCCAGTGGACTCGCTACCTCACGGTTGCGATCGCCCTGATCCAGTCGACCAGCTTCACCTTCCTCTTCCACAACGGATCGTTCTTCAACGGCGTCGATCTGGTGCCGGACTACACGCTCCGCAACGTGCTGACGATCATCGTCACGATGACCGCGGGTACCGCTCTCATCATGTGGCTGGGTGAGTTGATCACGCAGCGAGGCATCGGCAACGGTATGTCGCTGATCATCTTCGTCAGCATCGTCAGCCAGTTGCCCAACCAATTCGGCATTCTCTGGGCGAACTCACAGACCTACCAGTTCGTCGTCGTGACCGTAGTGATGCTCCTGCTGACCATCGGGATCATCTTCATCGATCAGGGTCAGCGGCGGATCCCGATCCAGTTTTCGCGCCGAGTTCGGGGACGCAAGGTGTTGGGTGGTCAGAGCACCTACATCCCATTGAAGGTCAATATGGCAGGCGTCATTCCCGTGATCTTCGCCACATCGATCATGTACTTCCCGGTGCTGGTGGCCTCGTCGTTGCCGTCCTCAGGCTGGGGCGCCTCGGTGCGCGATTGGATCGACCAGAATCTGCTTTCTTCAGGTGCCGGCGGACTATCACCGACGCTGCCCTACATTCTCATGCTCGGTCTCCTGGTCGTGTTCTTCACGTACTTCTACACCGCCATACAGTTCGATCCTGAGCGTCAGGCAGAGACCATTCAGCGCCAGGGCGGTTTCATCCCCGGCATTCGTCCCGGGCGGGCCACGGTGAAGCATCTGGAGCACATCCTCAATCGCATCACCCTTCCCGGGTCGCTATATCTGGCCGTCGTCGCCGTTCTGCCTTCCTTCATCGGGTATCTCTTCGATATTCCAGTGGGGTTGAGCGGTGTTTCGATCCTGATCGTCTCCGGGGTTGCTCTCGAAACGATGAAGCAGATCGAGAGCCAGCTGATGATGCGCAACTACGAGGGCTTCCTGTCCTAAACGGTTTTGGCGTCGCAAACCGGAATATGTTCCGGTTTGCGACGCAAGAATCCGGTTGGGTGGGGAATCTTTAGGATTGCCCCAAGCGATTCACTATCAAGGAGCAGTACTGATGGGTCTTCGGCTCATTTTTCTCGGACCGCAGGGCTCGGGCAAGGGAACCCAAGCCTCCCGTCTCGCCCGTCTGATGGGCGTGCCGCACATCTCGACCGGTGAGATGCTGCGCCAGGCCGTTGCCGACAGCACCGAACTCGGCAAAAAGGCGGACGCCATCATGCAGGCCGGCGATCTGGTTCCCGACGATCTGGTCGTGGCCATGGTTGGTGAGCGACTGAGCCAGGACGATGCCCGCTGCGGCTACATCCTCGACGGTTTCCCCAGAAATGTCGCTCAGGCAAGAGCGCTCGATGCAGTGTTGGAGACGCCGCTCGATGGACTGGTGCAGCTCGACGTTCCGCATGAGGAGCTGATGAAGCGAATGCTGCTCAGGGCCGAGCAAGAGGGTCGCGCCGACGATACCGAGGAAGGCATCTCCCGTCGCCTGGGCATCTACTGGGAAGAGACGGCACCGCTTTCCGACTACTACCGCGAAACCGGCGGGACTGTCTACACCGTTGACGGTTTCGGTGGCATCGACGAAGTCTTCGCCCGGGTGGCGCTGGCACTAGCAGTCGAATAATGAGCGGGCGCTTCATGACGATGAAGTCCGAGGCGGACTTCGAGAAGATGAAGGTGGCGGGCTCCGTTGTTGCTGCGGTTCATGCCGCGGTACGCCGGGCGGCCGTTCCCGGCGTCACGATGCTCGAACTCGACAACGTCGCTCATGAGGTGATTCGTCAGGCGGACTGCCGGTCATCGTTCCTCGGCTACCACGGATTCCCCGCTTCTATCTGCACATCGCCCAACGAGGTCATCGTCCATGGGATCCCGGACGGATATCGGCTGCAGGATGGGGATCTCCTCTCCATCGATGCCGGGGCCATTCACGACGGGTGGCACGGCGACGCCGCCTTCACCATGGCGATCGGTGACGTACCGGATCCAGTTGCCGAGCTCATCAGGGTGACGGAGGAGGGGTTGTGGGCCGGCATTGCGGCGGCCCGGCCGGGCAATCGTCTCGGTGATGTCGGGGCGGCGATCTCGGCCGTGGCGGCACCGCACGGCTACGGCGTGGTCCGTGAGTACATCGGCCACGGAATCGGCCGCCAGATGCACGAAGCTCCCGATGTTCCCAATTACGGTAAACCGGGCAAGGGACTCAAACTGAAGGCGGGAATGGCCATCGCAATCGAGCCGATGTTCAATATCGGTACTGCCGAAACCAAGGTTCTCGACGATGGTTGGACCGTCGTCACCAACGACGGGGAGCTCTCCGCCCACTGGGAGCACACGGTGCTCATCACCAAGAAGGGTCCGGTGGTGTCGACGCTGCCGGAGCCGATGCTGGTCACTGCCTGAGCTTCGCTCAGGTTTGAGTTTGACTGCGTCAAACTCAGGCCACGCTTTCGGGATGGAGTCGGGCTCAAGTTTGGGTTGGTTGCGTCAAACTCAGGCCACGCTTTCGGGATGGAGTCGGGCTCAAGTTTGGGTTGGTTGCGTCAAACTCAGGCCGTTGTGTCGATAGCCACCGGGCAGAGATGCCCGTCTAGCCTTGAGTCCATGACCCTCGTCATGCGCCCGATGACCGTCGATGATGCGGCGCCGGTTGCTGGGTTGGCCCGACAGCTCGGTTACGACGTCGCCGGCGACGAGATCGCGGAACGGCTTGGCAGAGTGGCCGGAACCGAAGAATCGCTGGCACTGGTCGCTGACGACGCAGGCAACATCGTTGGCTGGGTTCACGCTCTCGATCGTGTGCTTCTTCAGGAGACGCGCGTCTTGGAGATCGGCGGGCTTGTGGTGGACGCCGATCGCCGGGGCGAGGGGATCGGGGCGCAACTTGTCGATGCTGTGGCGCAATGGGCGCGCCGAAACGGTCACACAACGGTGTATGTGCGTTCGAATGTGATTCGGGACGGCACCCACGATTTCTACCCGGCGCTTGGTTTCACGCTGCAGAAGACATCGCACACCTATGTGATGGAGCTCGAGTAGACGTTATCGGCCGGGGTTGAGGCGTCGGTCGGCTTTGCCGAAATACGCTCAGATGGCGGGCGGAGCCCGACGCCGAGCCGGCGGGACCAGACGGCGGCATCCAGGAGGATTGTCGTCACCGAGGGTGAACCCGGCGCCGTGGATGGCCACGTGATGATGAAACCAACAGAGCGCGGCCAGGTTGTCCGGATCATGGCTGCCGCCGTGGCGGCGGTGGCGGATGTGATGAGGTTGGAGCCGGTACCGGCTGTGGCAGCCCGCCACCGAGCAACCGCCGTCGCGCCATGCGACGAAGCGACGGATCGCGGGCGGGATTGCTCGGGAATTGTCGGAAGCCACCACGGGTCGTCCGTTCTCGAGACCTACGATTTGAACCGAACCCCCGCAGAGCAACTCCTCGAGCGTGTTCGGGCCGACCCGGGGCCCGTATTCGACCTCGGCTCCGAGTTCACCATTGGAGCCGTTGGCCATATCCAGGTCCACGAAGATGACGCCGTTTGCGCCAGAGGAATCGATCTTCGACTCATCACCGGCCAGGGAGTCCTGGGCCATGCCGACAAGAGCGTCGGCTTGTCGCTGGCCCCGTGTGAAATAGTCCCCGCCCGGGAGTTGCCTTATCTCGTCGGCTCGCTCGCTCAGCGCCTGGTCGACGACGCGGCCGGCAGATCCGGGTAGTTCTCCCCACAACCGCCACCGCGACTCGTCCAGCGACGGCTGGACAACGAAGTGCCGGTCCATGAAGACGCTCCGTTCCTCCGCACGCGTGATCCTTCGGTATTTGTGCGTCAGCCGGGACACAGCGGCAATATCGAGTTTGAAGCTCCCGTCTATAACCGTGCCATTGCCCGCTCCAGGGTCATATGACCCCCGGCAAGTTCGTCGTGGAGCCAGGGATCCCGGGGGAGACGGTTTGCCGCTTCGACCAATTCCTTTGCGGTACCGGTTGAGACGTCGAGCTCTATTGACGTCCACTCGGTCATCGTGCGAGCGCCGGCGCGGCTGGCAACACCCGCCCGCTCCAACTGGTTGAGGACGGTGATCTGCCGTGCCTGGAGCTTGGCGATGGCCACCGTGATGTCCTCCAGTTCCGTTTGGAACTCGTCAACCAGAGAAGGATCGGTGAACAACATGCTGACAACGTACAGGTCGGGTGTGACAGATTCCGTTGCGGCGCAAAAGCAAGCGAGGAGTTGGTGAGGTCGCGGATCGACCGCAATTAGTCATCCGAGGACCGATGGAGCGACAGATCACAGCCACTCTCACCGAGCTGGAGAAAAGGCTTCACGACCCGCAGGTGCGGCGTTCACCTCAAGACGTCGGAGAGTTGCTTGCAGACTCGTTTGTCGAAATCGGCAGCTCAGGTCGAATCTATGACCGAGAGGAGATCATCGCCGAGTTGGAGACCGAAGCGAAGATCGACATCCGGGCCTCGAACTTCCGCGCTACCGAGATCAGCCCTGCCGTTGTTCTTCTGACGTACCGCAGCCGGATCGCCGATCGGGAAACGCTCGGCGAGTCGATCTGGCTGCGCACGGATGACGGCTGGAAGGTGGTATTCCATCGGGGCACCCCAGTGTCCTGAGTGCTAGGTCAGCGAATCCGCCAGTGTCGCCGCATCGCTCCGGGCTTCACCGAGGAGCGCAACGGCGTCGTCTTCGGGTAGCCCGAAAACCGCAGCGATCCTGGCAGCGGTTGTCTGCGTCACCTCGTCGGGATCACGCGGTTCGGACAGCGAGGAGACAACCCGAACCACGGGATAATCAACCGGCCCATCCTCGGGATTGCCCTCTTCGGTGACCGCATCACGCAGAGACTCCGGGAACCCCCACTCCTCAAACAACCATCCGGCGACTGTCTTGTGCGTCCATCCGTAGGTCTCCTGCTCGAGGTCCGCCAGCGTGCCCGCCCCGTCTCGCCAGTCATGAAGAACCTTTGCATAGCCCGGCTTGTTGGAAACGAGGATCGGAACGGCGATATCTTCGAGCAGCGCTGCCGAGAAGTTCTCGCTGCTTCGTGCCCGGTCGACTCGTTTCGAGAGGATCGCTGCTGAGGAAGCCCGCCATGCCGCGACTGTCCAGAACCGGTTCAGGTCAAATCCGGGTGTTGCCGAACCCGACACCGCCCGACTCGCCGCCAGGGAGATCAGCATTGATTCGAGGTGGTTACGACCGAACATGGTCACCGCCTGGGTGACACCAACAATGGGGTTGCGCGGCGCGTAGGCGGCGGAATTGACTGTGGTGAGCAGACGGGCCGCCAGGCCGGGGTCTCTACTCACTGTGTCCGCCACCTGACGGAGGTCGCAATCCGGTGATGAAACCTGCTCGATGGCAGCTGTCACCAGAGCCGGGATCGTGGGCAGTTCGACGGCGCCGAGGACCCGTCGTAGGTCTCCGCCCCCGGCCTTTTCCCTGGCTCGCTTCATCTTCAACAACGTTTGAACCCCTTCACTCCGCTCGTCTGCCCATCTTGGTGGCGAAGATGCTGAGCACTCCACCGAGCATCACATATCCGATTACCACCTGAACCATCGCCATGACCTGGCTGGCCGTCGATGCCGGTAGGGCGTCTCCGTAGCCGAGCGTGGTCATGGTGACCACGCTGTAGTAGAGGGGCGAGATGCCGGTCTCGTAGTCGCCGTAGTCGATGTCAACGAAGGTGTAGCCCACGGCGAATAGAGCGGCGATGATCGCGGTGACGATCGCCCATCTGCCGAAGCTCCTGCCGCAATCCGAGGTCAGAGACCAGATTTGGTAGACAAAGGCATTGAGCCGGTTCTTGTGTCGAAATTCGTAGAGGTAGTTCTGGTCCATGATGGTGCGCCGCACCATGTAGGCACCGGCAAAATCGGCATCGAGGATGTCGATCCCGATCCAATCCGCCGTCGAGTAGCCGGTGACCGCTTTGACTCGCGATCTGGAGAGGTCGGTGTCACGGAAGATGGCGTTCTCTACGTTCGCCTGCGTCAGGTCGGCTCCGTTCATCCGAGCCTTTGAGAAGTCTGTGTGCGTCAGATTGGCCTCACGGAAGCGGGCGCCCTCCAAGTTGGCGGTCCTGATATCCGCGTTGGTGAGGTCGGCATGGGAGAAGGTCGCATCGTTGAGTGTGGCGTTGAAGAGAACGGCGTCCGTCAGATTCGCCCTGCCGAGCATGGCACTGAAAGCATTGGCGTTGGTGAGATCTGCACCTGTGAGGTCGGCGCCGAGTAGCTGGGTCTCTTGAAGAGTCGCATCCACCAGAATGGCGTCCCGCAAGATGGCGCCGTTGAGGCGGCAGTGAGAGAGATTGGCGCCGGCGAGGTCGGCACCGGTCAGATCGCGGCCGGACAGGTCGGTGCCGATTAGGTCTTCGCCCGCCAGGTAAGCACCAACGAGGTCACCCTCGAGATCGACCCCGCTGTCATCGCCGAGGTTCGCGGCCAACGCCGACAGACCTGGGAGGTCTGCAGGTTCCTCGATCGTTTCGATTTCGGCGGGGTACATCGGTGGCGCTATTCCGGTCGATTGCGGTTTTGCGGGATCGGCTCCCACCGCTCCTGTCGGCCGGAAGGGTGCCGAGTTGAGGTCCGAGCAGCAGAGTCCGATTTCTGTCACAGTGCGATGACATGGTGTGGCTATGGATAGTTTCACACCCTCTGATCAAGCACTCTTCGAAATGGATCTGGCGATTGCCCGCAGCGACTTCTATACCGCTGCGGTTTTGGACAAAACACCCTGGGCCTACACGGTCGGCTTGCTGAAGACTCTGCAGCATCCCGAGTTGATCGTCTTCGGCCTCAGCCCCGACGGCGGACACGGTGGCCTCAGTGCAGTCGTCGATGAGATCCGATCGGGTCGGGTTCATCTCGGGGGGCGCGACAGGCCTTTCACGCTCAACGGGGTGAGCTCATGCCTGATTCCGGTCCTAGAGGAGTACTGGAAGTATCCGTGTGACTACCTGCTCGGAGCTAGCCACTATTACGCCGCAACCGGTGCGTCCTACGATCCGAGGGCGTTGCAGCTCGTCTGGGCTGATGAGCAAGGTCACTTTCCCTGGAACCCCGAGTTCAGCAGCGATCTGTCCGGCCGGCAGCCGTTGCTGGACAGGCGCGGAGCATTCAGCCCCGAACCGTGGATGGATCGATGTACCTGGTCGTAGCCGGCACGTATGGTCGACGAATCGGCCCTTCCTGGCCGGCTCGTCTCGATCCGCTCCGGCTCTTGGGACAGATCCGTCAACCCATACGCACTAGCCAAGTAACCGGTCGATTCCCGACAATCGCTTGAATAGCGGCGGAACAGCCTTTACATTGAGGGGACGGCAACGCCGGGTAGGACGCACGCGTCTGAAGCGTGCGATTTGCTCACGTCTATAGGAGTTCCTATAGTTGCCGTCCGGCCCATGTCCGGGCCGGTAATTTCTTGTGGCTAAAAAAGACGACGTAATTGAGGTAATAGGCACCGTCGTCGAGCCTCTTCCGAACGCAATGTTCAGGGTGAAGCTCGACAACGGGCACGAGGTGTTGTGTCACATCTCGGGCAAGATGCGGATGCACTACATCCGGATCCTCCCCGGAGACAAGGTACGCATCGAGATGTCTCCCTATGACCTCGAGCGCGGCAGAATCATTTATAGGTACCGATGAAAGTTTCAGCATCTGTCAAAAAGATGTGCGAGAAGTGCCGGGTAATCCGCCGGCACGGGCGCGTATGGGTTATTTGTTCCAACCCGCGCCATAAGCAGCGTCAGGGGTAGAACTATATGGCTCGTATTGCCGGAACCGACCTACCACGTGATAAGCGTGTCGAGATTGGGCTCACCTACATCTTCGGGGTGGGTCTCACAAGCGCGCATCACATCCTGGACGATCTCAAGATCGATCGGGGCACTCAGGTGCGCGATCTGACCGATAGCGAGGTCGTCAAGATCAGGCAATACATCGACGCCAATCTGACCGTCGAAGGTGATCTGCGACGCGAGGTCGCTCAGAACATCAAGCGCAAGATCGAGATCGGTTCCTACCAGGGGTTCAGGCACCGCCGTGGTCTCCCGGTACGTGGGCAGCGCACCCATACAAATGCGCGCACTCGCAAGGGCAGAGCAGTTGCCATTGCGGGTAGGAAAAAGGTCACCAAGTAGCGGTCGCGGAGAGGTAGCAAGTGGCGAAGCCCCAGCAGCGCAGCCGGCGCAAGGTCAAGCGGAACATTTCGCATGGCCAGGCGCACATCAAGGCGAGCTTCAACAACACAATCATCACTATCACCGACCAGGAAGGTCGTGTGCAGGCATGGACGTCCGGCGGATCAGTCGGATTTAAGGGATCACGCAAGTCGACCCCCTATGCAGCGCAGGTCGCAGCCGAGCAGGCTGCTCGCAAGGCTGGTGAGATGGGTATGCGCAAGCTCGACGTGATCGTTGCCGGCTCCGGCTCCGGTCGGGAAACCGCAATCCGCACGTTGCAGAACATGGGCATCGAGATCACGGGCATCAAGGATGTCACCCCGGTTCCCCATAACGGCTGCCGCCCCAAGAAGCGGAAGGGGCGTTAGCCATGGCCCGATATACCGGACCCCGCACCAAGCGCAGCAGACGCGCCCGTCAGCTGCTCGACGAGAACAAGGCGAAGTATTTTGATCGCCGTCCGTATCCCCCGGGGGATCACGGGCGTGGCCGGATCCGGGAATCCCAGTACCTGGTTCAGTTGCGGGAGAAGCAGAAGCTTCGTCACATCTACGGTGTCCTCGAAAAGCAGTTCCGCCGCTACTACAAAGAAGCCAACCGCCAATCCGGGATCACCGGCACCAATCTGCTGCAGATCCTCGAGTCACGGCTCGACAACGTCGTGTACCGTGCCGGCTTCGCCAGGACCCGTCCCCAGGCACGCCAACTGGTCAACCACGGCCACTTCCGTGTCAACGACAAGAAGGTGGACATCCCGTCCTACCAGGTCCGAGTAGGCGACATCATTTCGATCAAGGAACGCAGCAAGGAGACTTTTGCTGTTCAGCATGCAATCGACACCATCGATCGGTCCGCCCCTGAGTGGATGGAAGTCGACGTCGACAAGCGTGCCGCCACCGTCTCGCTGGTTCCAAGCCGCGAGCAGATCGACACAGAGATCAAAGAACAGCTAATCGTCGAACTTTATTCGAAGTAGCCCTAGACCGAGTCGGAGGAGCAGAGAGCGTGCTCATCGTCCAACGCCCCCAAATTGAAGAAGAGCAATTGAGCGAGAACCGTTCGCGGTTCATCGTTGAACCGCTTGAACCTGGCTTCGGCCACACGCTGGGTAATACCCTGCGCCGGTCCCTGCTGGCGCGCATCCCCGGTGCTGCCATTACCTCCGTTCGGATCGAGGGAGTCCATCACGAGTTCTCGACCATCGAAGGTGTCGTTGAGGACGTCGTCGACTTCATCCTCAACCTGAAGCGGGTCGTTCTCCGGGTCGAGGCCGAAGGGGCCCAGACCCTGTATCTCTCCGCCAAAGGAGCCGGCGAAGTAACCGCAGCGGATCTCAAAGTCCCTGCCGGCGTGGAGGTTGTCAACACCGACCTGCACCTCGCCACTCTGTCTGCATCCGGTCAGCTCGAGGTCGAACTCACCGCGGAACGTGGAGTCGGCTATCGCAGTGCCGAGCGCAACAGCAAGAGCGACACTATCGGCGTCATCCCGATCGATTCGATCTTCTCGCCGGTCCGCAAGGTCGCTTTCCGGGTGGACGACACCCAGGTAGGCATGGTCACCAACTTCGACAAGCTGGTCATCGACGTCGAAACCGATGAGTCGCTTTCGCCCAGTGAAGCCGTCTCCTCCGCGGGGAAGACCCTGCGCGAGCTGCTCGGTCTCTTCGCCGACATGGATGAGGGCGAAGGCCTCGAGCTCGGTGACATTGTCACTGCCGAGTCCACCAGCCCAGATCTCGATCTTCCCATCGAAGCGCTGGACCTCTCTGAGCGGCCCCGCAACTGCCTGCGCCGGGCGCAGATCCAGACCGTCGGCGAGCTGGTCGAGAAGAACGAAGAAGAACTGCTCAACATCACCAACTTCGGTCAGAAGAGCCTCGAAGAGGTTTCAGCCAAGCTCGACGAGCTCGGGCTGTCTCTGACGCACTCCGGTGAATCAGTGGAGGATGACTGATGCCGAAGCCGAAGAAGGGGCCCAGCCTCGGCGGGAGCCCTTCACATCAGCGCAAGATTCTTGCCAACCTCGCCGCATCGTTGATCACCGAGGAGCGAATCACCACAACTGAGACCAGGGCCAAACAATTGCGTCCCTACGTCGAGAAGATTGTGACGAAGGCACGCCGCGGCGACCTACACGCCCGCAGGACGGTCCTCCGCAAGATTCAGGACACCGACGTTGTCACGAAGCTCTTCGATGACGTTGGCCCTCGCTACGAAGACCGTCCGGGTGGGTACACGCGGATCGTCAAGCTGGGACCGCGGCGTGGTGATGGCGCCGAAATGGCCATCATCGAGTTCGTATAGCTCCTGGCTACTCCAGTTGAGAACCTGCGCGATCTTCTAGAGCGCTACGACGCGCCCGAAGACGAAGCCTCCGACGTTGCAGCCGTCCTCGATCTCATCGAGGACGGTCCCGAAACACTTTCGGCAGATCACTTCATCCCCGGTCATATCACCGCAAGCGCATTTGTGGTCGACCGCTCCAAGGCTCGTCTGCTCCTGATCCATCATGCCAAGCTGGGGTCCTGGCTCCAACCGGGCGGCCATGTGGACGACGGGGAAGACGTACTCACTGCAGCCATCAGGGAAGTTCGAGAGGAAACCGGCGTCGAAGGATTCCCGTTGATTGACGGAGTCTTCGATGTCGATGTGCACCCGATACCTGCGAGCAGCGGAAGGCCACCCCACGAACACTACGACGTCAGATTTCTCCTTGAAGCGGTCGGTGAAGAGCTCGTGGAATCGGACGAGGTGCTCGGGGTCCGCTGGGTCCCGATCGCTGAAGTCGCAACCGTTGCCTCTGACCTCTCAGTGCTGAGGGCTGTAGCCAAGTTGGCATGATCCCTAAGGCGTTTCGAGTCGCCACGGTGGGTTGAGGCGATTCTTCCCTCCGTAGAAGAGGCAGATCTCGTTGCCGTCGGGGTCGAGAAGTCGGGCCTCGCGCCACATCCAGCGCATATCTTCTGGCCCGGACTTGAACACGAACCCCGACGATTGCAGATCGGCGACTCTCCGGTCGAGATCGGCACACTCGAAGTACACGGTGACATCGTTCGGCGCGACCACCGTGTCAACCCGGTGGAGGGAGAAGGTGGAGTCGCCTTCGGGAAACTCAAACCTTGCGTAGTCGGGGCCGCCGTCGACGATCTGTATCAGGCCGAGTCGGTCGTAGAAGTCGGCCGATAGTTGGACATCGGTGACCGGGATTGTTACCTGGTTGAGACGAATGGTCCTGTCCTTCTCTCGTCGCGCCATTCTCGTCGACTCTGGATGAGGCCCCCGCCCGTGCCGGGTCAGCCGCCCGTGACGGCCAGGAACAGGTCTACGTCCCAGTCACTTTCGGGGAGGTCGATCGGATTCAGCACTTCCTCCAAGCAGGGCTCGCGGTCGGTATCGATGGTGAGATCATGGTCGATGCACCAATTAGCGAGGTGCTGCCAGGCATCGCCGATGAAGTCGAGACCGTGCACGTGCGCCATCGCATAGCGACCGCCCGGGGCGTCCTTCAGTTCCAGACCGATCGCGGCCGGAACTTCGTCATCGACGGTCATCCACTGCTCGTAGCCATAGGCGGCGCGCTCAGCGGAGGGTTCGGGGTTGTTGAACCCAAAGAACCGGTGGGTCTTGTCCCAAGGGTCGATACGCCGCTCCTTGGCAAACTCGAGAATCGAATCCCATGCCTCATACTCGGGTTCCGTGCCGTACCCGCGGGCGGCGACGACGTGCATCGGCGCCAGATCAACCAGCCGAATATCGAGATCCATCATCACGCCTCCTCTCTACCCCACAAACGTACGCCATCCAACGCCTCATTTGGGCGGAAATGTGCACGGCCGGTTCGGTTACGCTCGGCTGATGGATGTCAGGTACGAATGGCGCGGCGATGTCTCCAACGAGGCGCTGAACGCGCTTCACGCTGAAGGCTTTGATCACGACGAGCACGATGACGATTGGCGGACTCAGCTCGAAAAGCACAGCCTCGGCTGGGTCTGCGCCCATGCGGGGACCGAGCTTGCGGGATTTGTCAATGTGGCGTGGGACGGAGCATTTCACGCGTTCATCCTCGACACAGTTGTTGCGACCGGTCATCGCCGGCGGGGGATCGGCAAGCAGCTCGTGGCCGTTGCTGCGCGCGAAGCCCGTCGGGCAGGCTGCGAGTGGCTTCACGTCGACTTTGACCCCGAGTACCGCACGTTCTACTTCGAAGCCTGCGGCTTCGAGCCCACCGACGCCGGCCTGATCGCCCTCTAGGCGCGACCACCACCGCGCTACCTCGGCTTCTTGCGTAGACCCTGCCGGAATACCGGCAGGGTCTACGCAGGAACGCTGGATTCGCCTAAGGGTCGGCGAACTCGCCAAGGAGCAACGCATTGCTGCAGTTTCCGAAGGAACCTGCCAACGAACTCGCCGAAGGCGAGTTCGCCACTACCACCGGTGGTGGACCTCGGCCTTCACGAGCCGGTCGTAGATGTCGACGATGGCGGCCATTGTCTGCTTTGAGATCTTGGGAAGATCTGCAGCTCCGGCGTTGTCGGCGACCTGGGTCGAGTTCTTGCCTCCGGGTATGACCACCGAAACCGCGTCGAACATGAGGATCCATCGCAAAGCCAGTTGCGCCATCGTTGCTCCTGGCGGCACAAGCACCTTGAGTTCTTCAACGGCCTCCAGGCCCTTTTCGTAGTCGAGCCCGGAGAACGTCTCGCCAACGTCGAATGCTTCGCCGTGTCGGTTGTAGTTCCGATGATCGTCGGCACCGAACGACGTGTCCCTCCGCATCTTGCCCGTGAGCAGCCCGCTGGCGAGGGGAACCCGCACGATCACGCCGACGTCGCGTGCCACAGCCTGTGAGAAGAGCAACTCGGATGGGCGTTGTCGGAAGAGGTTGAAGATGATCTGCACGGTCTCGACACCCGGGTACTCGATTGCCTTGAGAGCCTCCTCGACTCGCTCCACGCTGACTCCGTAGTGGCGGATCTTGCCGTCTCGCACGAGGTCCTCGAGACCTCCGAACAACTCCGGGTGGTAGTAAACGTCAGTGGGCGGGCAATGCAGCTGGAGTATGTCGAGAGCCTCGACGTCCAGGTTCTCCAGGCTGCGATCGACGAACTCCTCGATGTTACGGGGCGTGTATCCGGCGGTGACATGGGGATTGAGGCGCCGTCCGGCCTTGGTGGCAATGGTGAAGTCGACGGCCGACCGCTCCCGGCGGAGACGAGCCAATAGCCGCTCGCTGCGGCCGTCGCCGTAGGCATCCGCCGTATCGAAGAACGTTATCCCCTCATCGAGGGCGGTGTGCAAGGCGGCCATGGCGTCGGCCTCGGTCACATTTCCCCAATCGGCCCCGATCGCCCAGGCGCCGAACCCAACGCGCGAAACGGGAAACCCGGTGCTGCCAAGAGTTGCGTACTGCATCCGGTTCCTTTGTCTTGGGCTTCCGAGGCTAGCCCTTCACTCTGCCGTGGCGCGTTATCCTGCCCATCCATACCCGACCGAAAGCTGGAAATGGGTGAAGTAGCCCGCAGGTTCCTACAGGCCATCCGTCTCGAGAGAGAGGCGTTCGTCTGGATGGACTTCAATGATCGGGCCACAGGCGATGCGCTCGTTCTCGTTGCGATAACACAGGTGTTGATGTTTGCCGGGTTCGCCGGGGGGCTCGGGTCCGTATTCAACATCGGGCTGTGGACCCTTCTCGTGAGACTCGTCCTGGCCGGCATGGTCCAATGGCTCATCTATTCGGGGATCGCATGGGCGATCGTGCGGTACATCGTGCAGGCACCGGGCCAGTACTCCACGTACCTGCGGTTCACCGGATTCGCCTATCCGACGACCCTCATCACGCTTGCCGTGGCCATCATCATGGGGGACACGGGTCTGATTCCGTTCGTAGCCGGTTTCGCCTGGTTCGTTGCCATCGTCGCCCGCGGCATCGAATACGAGAGCGATGTTCCTGCTCCCCGATCCTGGGTCGTCGCATTCGGTGCCCTCGGTGGCTTGTTGATAGTCGATGCCATCTTCAGCTTCTCGCCGATCACGTGACGACCTACCGAATCGAATTCGCGTACGACGGGACGGGCTTTCACGGATACGCTCGACAGCCTCAGGTGAGGACCGTCCAGGGTGAGCTAGAAGCGGCGCTCTTCAAACTCACAGGCGAAGTCGAAACCGCGGTAGCCGGACGGACCGACAAGGGAGTGCACGCCCGGGCTCAGGTGGTGTCGTTCGAGGCCGATCGGAATCTGGACATCGACAGGATCTGGCGGTCCCTCAACCGACAGCTCGCCCCTGAGATCGCGGTGTCGTCGGTTGCTGTGGCCGCGGCAGGGTTCAATGCTCGCTTCTCAGCCACTTCACGCGCATACACCTACCTGGTGCTCAACCGGCCGACGCCTGATCCGTTCCTGGCGAAGACGGCATGGCACTACGAAACGCCGCTCGACATCGACCTGATGAACCGGGCCATGGCGCATCTGCCGGGTGAACACGACTTTGCGGCGTTCTGCCGAAAGGCGGGCGACCGCAGCACAGTTCGGCGACTCGATACCGCGATCTGGACAACGATCGGGGATGGGCTACTCGCCTTCGACGTTGCGGCAAGTTCGTTCTGTCACCAGATGGTGCGGTCGTTGGTTGCGCTTTCTGTTGAGATAGGCAGAGGCAGAGTGTCCCCGGACGAAATCGTCGCCATACTCGCATCACACGACAGGCAGCGAGCAAAAGGGGCTGCGCCGGCACACGGGTTGACGCTTGTCTCAGTCTCTTACGACTAGAAGCCCGCTGAACAATGCGAGTTCTGACTCGACGCCTGCTCTGTGAGTGGCCACTTCGTTGTTCCGGCGAGCCTTCACCGCATTTGTCCAACGGTCATGACGCAGCACCGATGCGATCGGACAGTGCTGATTCCGCTGTCGGTAGGCGACGATCCGCCGCTCCGTCTCTGGCATATCCGGTTTGGCGCGATGGGGTCTGATGACTTATGATGCGCTCCGCTCCCGGTTTCCGGGGGTTCCTCTATGTGCGCCTTCTTCTGTTCGAGGACTGTTTGATGAAGCCCAAACTGCAAAAAACCTACACTCCCAAGCCGGGTGACCTGAGCCACGACTGGTTCGTAGTTGATGCCGCTGACATCCCGTTGGGACGGCTGGCGTCGAACGTTGCCCAAATCTTGCGTGGCAAGCACAAACCGACGTTTGCCCCGCATATGGATGGTGGCGACTATGTCGTCGTCATCAATGCCTCCAAGGTTGCCGTCACCGGCAAGAAGGAGGACCAGAAGATCTATTACCGGCATTCGGGTTATCCCGGTGGACTGCGGGCAGCGTCGCTGCGGCAGCTTCGGGAGACCTACCCGGACCGTGTCGTCCGCAATGCCGTCAGGGGAATGCTCCCCAAGAACCGGCTCGGTAGGCAGACACTCGGCAAGCTCAAGGTATACGCCGGGCCCGAGCATCCGCATGCTGCTCAGAACCCGCAGCCACTCGATATCAGAAAGGTCGGAGCCTGATGGCAAAGCCGCTCGTTCAAGCCACGGGTCGCCGCAAGAGTTCGGTGGCGCGTGTACGTCTCTATCCAGGCAGCGGTGAGGTCAAGCTCAACGACCGCTCGCTTGATAACTACTTCCCCCATGCCGCCCTGCGTCAGCGTGTCCTCGAACCGCTGCGTGCAGTGGAGGTTGAAGGGCAGTACGACATCATTGCGCAACTGCACGGCGGCGGGACTACCGGACAAAGCGACGCTTTGCGCCTCGGCATAGCCCGGGCCCTCGTCGAGATCGATGGCGATTTCCGCGGCACGCTCAAGAAGGGCGGAATGCTCACTCGTGACGCCCGTCGTGTTGAGCGGAAGAAGTACGGTCTTCGTAAGGCCCGCCGCGCTCCTCAGTTCACCAAGCGGTAGAGCGCCGATGCGCGGATTCCCGGGGGCAACGGTGCCACAAGGCGCCAGTACGATTCTGCGTTTCGATCGCGCCTTCCGGCCGGCCGATCCACAGAAAGGTGTTGACGAATAGTGGCAGGGGTCGATCGTCTCTTCGGCACTGACGGGGTGCGGGGTCGTGCCAACACCGACCTGACCGTCGATCTGGCTCTGGACCTTGCCCGCGCCGCCGGCGAAGGCACAGAAGGCCCGGTGCTGATTGGTCGGGACACCCGCCGGTCGGGGCCGATGTTCACCACGGCACTGCACGCCGGCTTCAGCTCGGTTGGGGTCGACACCATCGACGTCGGCATCCTCCCGGTCGGGGGGGTATCGCGACTGATCCGCCAACTCGACGCCCCGCTCGGGGTGATGGTGAGTGCCTCCCACAACCCCGCTCATGACAACGGCATCAAGTTCCTCGCCGCAGATGGGGGCAAGCTCAAAGATGAGCAGGAAGCGGTCATTGAGACACGCTACCGACGGGGCGCACCCTGGAAGCATCCCGACGGCGCTCTCATCGGCATGCGGACAAACATGCTCGACGCCGTCGACCGGTATGTCGAAAATCTCATAGATAACAGCGGCTACAGCCTGCGCGGTATCGAATTCGTGCTGGACACAGCCAACGGAGCGGCGTTCAAGGCTGCGCCGCAGCTGTTCGAACAGTTGGGGGCGACCGTCGAGGTTCATGCCGCCGAACCAGACGGGATGAACATCAATGCCGGTTGCGGAGCGACCGAGCCCGAGTACGTGGCGCAGTTTGTGAACGGTCGGGTCGGTCTCGCTTTCGACGGTGACGCCGACCGTCTGATCGCGGTGGACGAGGAGGGCGTCACAGCAAACGGCGACGTCTTGATGGCCATTTTTGCGAAACACCTCAAAGACAACGACAAGCTGAAGAACAACACAGTTGTCAGCACAGTGATGGCGAACCTGGGCTTCCGGCGAGCTATGGACCGACTCGGCATCAACGTGGAGGAAACCGCCGTCGGCGACCGCTACGTCTACGAGGGTATGCGCCGGGTGAAGGCCGGTCTTGGTGGCGAGCAATCCGGTCATATCATCTTCTATCGCGGCACCACCGGTGATGGTCTTCGTACCGCCGTGCGGCTCGCAGAGGTCATGGCGGCGACCGGCAAACCGCTCACCGAATTACGCAAGGTCATAACTGAGTACCCCCAGGTCCTCCACAACATCGAGGTAGCCGACAAGGCCAAGCTCGCCGGCTCGAAAGAAATATGGGGCTCAGTGGCTGATGCCGAGAGGTCCCTCGGCGACGACGGACGCATCCTGGTGAGAGCCTCCGGGACCGAACCGTTGGTGCGAGTCATGGTCGAGGCCCCGACGGCAGACATTGCCGAGGAAGTCGCGAGCACCGTCGGAGCGGTCGTCGTCGACTCTCTCAGCTAGCCCTCGACTTTCCGTGTCCGCGGATTCCGTTAGGCTATCGCCACAATCGAAACCGACCGGAGAAATCTCCAGCGCCAGCCCTCGCCGGAACCACGTTCCACGTCGAGGTGACGAGGTGGAGGGAGTATCGATCAGTCGGCGGGTGCCCTCCCGGCTTTCCACAGCCGTTACGGGGCGGTAAAACCCAGGAGCGATCCCGGGGACAAATCCGTTCCGCGGTGGAGCAGACTCCAGGGTTTGCAGCACACCTCCGGTCCAACACTGGAGGTTCACGCGTGTGCGGAATCATGGGCTATGTCGGCCCGCAACAAGCAGCTGCCATCCTGCTCGACGGTTTGCGCCGTCTGGAATACCGGGGATACGACTCAGCAGGAGTCGCCGTCACCAACGGCAAGATCGACGTCCGCAAGGCCGAAGGCAAGATCGACCGTCTGGCCGAGCTTCTCGACAGCAGCCCCCTCGAAGGCACCATCGGTATTGGGCATACGAGGTGGGCGACCCACGGCGAACCGAGCGATGTCAACGCCCACCCCCACACCGACCCGACAGGCGAATTCGTGGTGGTGCACAACGGGATCATCGAGAACTTCCAGAGCCTGCGCGAGGAGCTGGAGCAGCAGGGACACGAATTCACCTCGGAGACCGACACTGAGATTCTGGCGCACCTCGTCGCCCGGGAGTACGAGGGGGATCTCGAGGCCGCAATCCGCTCGGCCGTTGCGAAGGCGGAAGGAGCCTATGCGCTTGTCGTGATGAGCAAGAAGGAACCCGGCAAGATCGTCGCGGTTCGCCGCATCAGTCCGCTCATCGTCGGTCTCGGCGATGGGGAGACATTCTTGGCCTCAGACATCCCGGCGGTGCTCCACCGCACCCGCAACTTCCTCATCGTTGAGGACGGGGAGATGGTGGTTGTCACGGCAGATGGAGCCCGGGTCGAGACCATCGAAGGCAGTCCCGTCGACCGCGATGTCCTCCACATCGATTGGGACGCCGAACAGGCGGAGAAGGGCGGTTTTGAGCACTTCATGCTGAAGGAGATCCACGAGCAACCCGCTGTGGTCACCGAGACCCTCGGCGGGCGTCTCGACGAAGACGGCACCGCCTGGCTCGAGGACGTTCACTTCGACGACGAGTTCGCTCGGAGCTTCGACCGCCTCTGGATCACCGCCTGCGGCACCGCGTTTCACGCCGGATTGGTGGGCAAGGAGATCTTCCGCAGATTGCTGAGGGTTCCCACCAACGTCGAATACGCCCATGAGATGCGCTACGCCGATCCGTTGGTGACGTCCCGCAACCTCACGGTCGCCATAAGCCAGTCGGGGGAGACCGCCGACACCCTCGCCGCGGCCCGCCTTGCGAAGGAGCGGGGATCTCGATTGCTGGCGCTCACCAATGTGGTCGGGAGCACCCTGGCACGTGAGGCGGACGACATCCTGTATACCCGGGCAGGTCCAGAGATCTCGGTAGCTTCGACAAAGGCATACCTTGCCATGCTGATCGCCCAATATCTGCTGGCGCTTCGGATCGGGAGGGTGCGCGGTGTGGTCGACGAGGCGCTTGCGACCCGGGTGGCGCACGGTCTCAGCCTCCTGCCGGCCCACATCGAAGAGATACTCGGTCGCGAAGAGCAGACCATGGCCGCCGCCGAGAGCATTGTCGACGCCGATGACGTCTATTTCATCGGGCGGGGCCTTGACTTCGCCGTGGCCATGGAAGGATCCTTGAAGCTCAAGGAGATCAGCTATCTGCACTCCGAGGCGATGCCGGCAGGAGAGCTCAAGCACGGGACTCTTGCACTGGTGACAAAGGGCACGCCCGTCATCGTCGTGCTGACCCAGCAGGCTCTCTATGACAAGACCATCTCAGCAGTGCAGGAAGTGAGGGCGCGCGGGGGCAAGGTGTTGGCCGTCGCCTACGAAGACGACGAGCAGATCCACAAGTTCGCCAGTGGCGTGTTGCGGATCCCGCGGGCTGATGATCTGCTCGGGCCGGTGGCCGCCGTTGTTCCGTTGCAGCTCCTTGCCTATCACGTTGCCCGGCTGCGCGGCCACGACATCGACCAACCGCGGAACCTGGCAAAGTCGGTGACTGTCGAGTGAGCTTGTGGGAACCTGACGAGACCCGTCAAGCGTTCCAACTACATAGGGTGCGGATGTTGGTTGTGCCGCGCCACTCCGATCTAAGGGGACGACCATGTCGCAAGAACCAGCAGCAGCGGACGTGACCGTAGATAGAGGGCCTGTGAAGATGGTGACGGCCCTCGGCCTGGCTGTTCTCATCGGCGTTGTCACCTTCGTGCTGACCAGCGATGGGAGCGACGTTGTCACAGCTCCCGCAACTGCTGACTCTGCGGTGGTGACCGAGACCCCTGCGGTTGAGAACGAGACCGCTCCCGTCGCAACCACCCCCACGACAACGGTCCCACCAGAGCAGGCAACTTCCGGGCCGGCAGAGCCGGTGGCTGCGGAGCAGCCACCCGAGGACGGGGATCTCGTCCTCGAAGAGACAGCCGAGGGCTTCTTCGGGTCGCCGGCCGCATTAGGTGGCGGGGATGCCGAAGCGGCCTCGATGCCTGCATATCTCGCAGGCCAGATCACCAATATGGGGCCGACCGAGATCGGATACGTGACCAACTTCGCTTCCGTCAACTACACCTGGGATCGGATAGAGGTCCCCGGACCCGGTCTTTCCGAGGCGGGTTGGATCGGAGAGCTCGATGGTCGTGTCGTTGCCGTCAGCGCAGGCATGCCTGATGGAGCTCAGGCTTTGGTGACGTACAGCTCCGACGATGGTCTGGCATGGGAGCAAGCGGGTTCCTTTGCGATCCAAGATGACGTCTGGATCGTCCGAATCGTCGGCGACGGCGAGAGGGTATTCGCCGTCGGACAGGGTCAGGGCTTCTCAGGCCGGCCCGGGTACTTCGCGTACTCCACAGCCGATGGGGTGACGTGGACGACTGCCGAGATCCCGATCGATCTCGACGATGATGAGAACGCCTACATCCAGAGCGTCGTTGCCGGTCCGGCGGGTCTAGCTCTGGCTATCGGTCTCGACACCTACCCGGAAGAACCCCCGGTTGTGCTCACCTTCGACGAGTACGAAGTGACCCTCAACCACATGCGATCCACATACGCTCTGACCAAAATCGAGTCCGGGGAGGTCGTGCTCACCGGCACTCTCGATGACCTGTTCAACTGGGGCGACGACGGTCAGACCGTGTACAACCCGGAAACCGGGGAGATTCTCACCGTCATTCCCTGGCAGGTTTGGGAGCAAGGCTGGGGCGGACCCTATGGTCGCTACGGCAGCTCTCCTCTGCCGATCCCGGTTGGAGGCGACGAGCCGCAAGGTACATCCACCGTGATCATCGAATACGACGGATATCTGATATCGATCGACGACTTCTCGGGTGAGTTCACTGTTGCGGATGCCGACAGCGGTGAAGAGATCGTCTCCGGCACCCTCGACGAGTTGTACCAGGGTCCGGCACCGGAGTTTGTGGACCCGGCCACCGGCGAGGTGCTGTTGACGGTTACCTGGGACGAATGGCATCGGGCTGAGGAACTTGGATGGCAGAACGTCGAATACGGCGACGAGGGCTTCTTCTATCGCTCCCGGACCGGTCTGATGACTTCCCCGGATGGAGACATCTGGGCAACGGAAATCGTGAGCGAGGGGTCGGGCGGCGCGTCCGCATATCTTGCGGCCACCGACGACGGTTTTGTTGCCATGATCAACTCGTACGGTGAGTTCGGCGAGCATGGAGAGGTGTGGAAGATGGTCGACGGCGGTTGGTCGTCGGAACCGTCGCAGCGCACCGATCTATGGCTGCGCAGCCTTGTGACCACCAGTTCCGGGCTTGTCGGTGTTGGGGAGGGTTCCGGTGGGCCGGCTTTGTGGTCGTCGCCCGATGGGGTCAGTTGGAGTTCCGAGTTTGCGATAGTTCCCCAAGATGACGGCACATACGCCCATCTGTCGTCTGTAGCCGCGGACTCCGGCACAATCGCCGCGTTGGCCGTCAGAGAGCGCTGGACCGGGTACCAGCCCCTCGAGATCGTCCAAGACCAGTACACCGCCAGTTTCGAGGAGGGGGAAGCGTTGGTCACCGTGCGTGAGAGCGACTCGGGGGAGCAGGTGCTCTTGCTGACGTGGGAGGACGCCGACTCCGGTCTTGTGGCGGAGATGATTACGTGGGCCGATGGAGCAACGTCAATCGACCTCGGCAACGGAGACGTGATGGTCATCTCGGATGAGGAGGCCATTGCCGCCATGGACGACATCTACTCGGGGTCGAATCAGATCGGGCTCAGCGTGTTTCTCGACGACGGATCCGGTTGGACGGAAGCCGTTGTCGACGTTGAAGGAGAGATCAGCGGTGCAGCCCAACTCTTTATGGCCGATGGCCGGATCTTCATTGGTGGGAGCTACTGGGGCGAAGGCGGCTACTACCACGACGGTCCCGTCGAGGACACCTTTGTCCTGGTCGTCGGCACGCCTGCCGGGGGGTAGGTAGCCTGCTCCCATGGACATCGTTGGCATGGGAGTTGACCTCGCCGAGGTCGGTCGGGTGCGCAAACTGTTGCGCAGAGACCCGGATCGGTTCCGGGCGCGGTGCTTCACCGACCACGAGTGGGCCTATGCCCACCGCTTCAAGGACCCATCGGAACGGCTTGCGGCGCGCTTTGCCGGTAAGGAAGCCGTTATGAAGAGCCTCGGCGTCGGCTGGCGGCATGTTCCGTGGAAGGACATCGAGATAACCGGGGGAGGGGCCCCCACCGTGCAACTCAGCGGCAAGGCCGCCCGGCGTGCCGAGTCTCTTGGCGTGCGCCGCGTGCTCGTGACGATCACCCACACCAACGGGCAAGCGCTGGTAATGGCGCTCTCTCTCGGTGATCACACTCCGCTCCAGTGATCGCCGCATCGACCCGAAGCGGTCGGCGGCGGGCCGGCGAATAGAATCCGCTGATGCAACTCGTCATCACCCCTGAGGAATCGGGCCGGCTCGATGCCGCGTCTGTCGAACCCGTCGAAGTGCTCATGGAACGCGCCGGCCTCGGGGTGGCGCTCGTTGCCGTTCGGATGGGAGTGGGATACGGGTCGCGCGTCATCGTGCTGGCCGGGGCCGGAAACAACGGAGGTGACGGCTACGTGGCCGCCCGGTACCTGGCTCAGCGAGGGGTTCAGGTCACGGTCCACGCCCTCGGCTACCCGCGGCGTGAAGACTCGGCGGCAGGCAAAGCGTTCACCCGAGCAGTCGCCGCGGGCGTGAGGGTCGTGGATCTCGGGCAACCGGCACCTGCGGACCTGATCATCGACGCCCTATTTGGGGTCGGCTTTCGTGGCGAGCTACCCGACAATGTCATTCCTTGGCTGGAGCACGATGCGCCTGTGCTCGCAGTCGATGTCCCCTCGGGTCTTCGGGCCGCCGACGGAGAGGTTGAGGGAGCTGCTTTCAAGGCCGACGCAACGGTGACCTTCCACGCACTCAAGCCGGGTCACCTAATCGGGGAGGGACCGGAGCGATGCGGTCCAATCGAGGTCGTGGACATCGGCTTGATCGGCGGCGAGCCGGAATTGTGGCTTTGCGAGACCGGCGATGCACCGATCCCTCAGAGGTCCCGAACGGCCCACAAATGGTCGGCGGGTTCGGTGGTGGTTGTCGGCAGCTCCCGCGGCATGGTCGGGGCCGGGGTCCTGGCTGCGCACAGCGCGTTGCATGCCGGTGCCGGAAGCGCCGCCGTCGTGTGTCCCGGGGCAATGCAACCACAAGCGGCCGCCATGTCTCCCGGTCTTCTCACCCATGGTGTTGGGGACGGAGACCAATTCGAGTTGGAGCACGTCGATGCGGTTCTCGAGTATGCCGACAGGTTTGATGTCATGGTGCTCGGCCCCGGCCTCGGGGCGGACAACGGATTTGCCAGAGAGATCGTCGCCCGTCGTTCGGGCAAGCTGCTCATCGACGCCGACGGGCTCAACAATCTCGACGGATTGCAGCCGCTGATTGAACGCAAAGAACCGACGATCATCACCCCCCACGCCGGGGAGTTCCACCGCCTCAGCCGTGAGACGGCCTCATACCCTGCGGCGAAGGCGATCGCCGACGAAACCGGAGGGGTGGTGCTGCTCAAGGGCAACCCCACATTCGTGCTCGGGGCGGAACAGTGGGTGGTGACCGCCGGCGGACCGGAACTAGCGACCATCGGTACCGGTGATGTCCTTGCGGGTATCGTCGCTGCTTTCTGGGCCTCCGGCCTTCGCGGGGAGGTAGCGGCACGCTCGGGCGCCTTCTGGCACGGCGTTGCCGGTGCGGAGCTTGCCAAGATCCGTACAGTCACCGCAGAGCATCTCGTTTACGCCGTCGGGGAGTTGATTTGAGGCCATCACATGTAGAAGTGGATCTGGAAGCCATTCGGGCGAATGTTGCCGCCATTGTCGCGGCGGTATCGCCCGCAGTCGTGTGTGCTGTGGTGAAAGCCGACGGCTACGGGCACGGCGATGTTCCCTCTGCGCAGATGGCGCTCGAGGGCGGTGCCCAATGGCTCGCCGTGGCCCTGGTTGAGGAGGGGATCAGGCTCCGAGAGGCCGGCGTGGAGGCCCCCTTGTTGCTTCTCAGCGAGCCGACGCCGGCAGACGCCCATCTAACGGTCAAATGGAATCTGGTACCGACCGTCTACCGAAACAGCTTCGTAGACGCACTTTCTGAGGCCGTCGGCGACGGCCCGGCGATGCCGGTGCACCTCAAGGTCGACACGGGTATGCATCGGGTCGGGGCATCCCCAGAAACCGCCCTGGAATTGGCCCACAACATTGAACAGAACCCGCGACTCGACCTCCAGGGTGTGTGGACCCACTTTGCGGTTGCTGAGGAAGACGACGAATACACCAGGACTCAAATCGCCAGATTTGATGACGTTGTCGGCCGGCTTGCCGCCATGGGAATCAACCCTCCGCTGCTGCACACGGCAAACACAGCAGGTGGATTGGCCTATCCGGAAGCACGCTATTCCATGGTGCGGGCCGGCCTCGGGATCTACGGCCTTCGGCCCGCTCCGACCATCGCCCCTGAGGTGCCGCTGCGGCCGGCGATGCGGGTCGTATCCGCCGTTTCGCACACAAGGCGCTACAAAGCCGGCACCCGGCCGTCCTACGGCCGCCGCCGTCCCCTCCCGGAGGATGCCACGGTGGCCACCGTTCCCATCGGATATGCAGACGGCGTGAGCCGGACTCTGTCGAGCGTCGGCGGCGAGGCATTGATCCGAGGCAAGCGATATCCATATGCCGGGACGGTCACGATGGATCAGGTGGTCATCGATGTCGGCGATGATCCCGTTGAGGTTGGTGACGAAGTTGTGGTCATGGGCGTACAGGGAAGCGAGGCCGTCAGCGCCGAGCAATGGGCTGAGTGGATGGGCACCATCAACTATGAGGTCGTGTGCCACTTCGGCCCCCGGTTGCCGAGGCAATATCGGAGGGGATGTGGCTAACAACACCATTACCGCTGTTCCGGGGGTCGAGGTGGGCCACTGGACCGATACGGAGTCCGTCACCGGGGTCACGGTGATCAGTCTCCCCGAACCCAACCGGGCTGCGGTAGAAGTGCGCGGGGCCGCTCCCGGCACCAGGGAGACGGCGCTGCTCGCCCCGGGGATGAGCGTCGAGACCGTTCAGGCCATCGTGTTCTCGGGTGGGTCTGCCTTCGGCCTCGGGAGTGCAGACGGAGTTATGGCCGAGCTGGCCGCCGCCGGGCGAGGCCATCCCACCCCGGCCGGGCCGGTACCGATAGTGCCCGCAGCCATATTGTTTGATCTGATCGTTGGTACTCCGGTTGCTCCGGACGCTGCCGCCGGCGCCGCGGCTTACGCGTCCCGCTCGGCCGACCCGGTCACCCTAGGGAGCGTCGGCGCCGGGACGGGTGCGACCGTGTCCAAGTGGCGCGGCTTCGAATCCATGCGCAAGGCCGGTGTCGGCTCTGCTGCCGTCGGACTGGGGAATGTCACCGTCGGTGCGCTTGCCGTGGTCAATGCGGTTGGTGACGTGATCGACCTCGACGGGCGTTGGGTGACGGGCGGTCCCGATGGCGAAGGCCCCGCGATCGTTGCATCCGGCCGGGAGAACACAACGCTGGTCGCGGTCGCCACCGACGCTCTCGTTCCCAGAGCCGATCTGCTTCGCCTTTGCGTGCGCAGCCACGACGCACTGGCGGCGACGTTGCGTCCCGCGCACACCCGGTACGACGGGGACATAGTCTTTGCCGTGTCGTGCGGCGACAACGAGGCCGACCTCGACTCTCTTGGTGAGGCAGCCTTTGCGGCCGTGGCCGACGCCATCGTTGGGGCGGTCGAATCGGCGACCTCTCTGGCGGGTATCCCGGCGGTGGGCGGTGGGTGACGCGACTCCGGCCGCGGAACGCGCCGAAACCCTGGCAATCCTCGCCGCCGAGGTGGAGACCTGCGTCGTATGCCGGTTGGCGGAGACCCGCACCAATGTGGTGTTCGGCGCCGGCAACCCGGATGCCGACGTGATGTTCGTCGGCGAAGGTCCCGGGCAACGAGAGGACGAGCAAGGGCTCCCGTTCGTGGGGCGCTCTGGGGAGCTGCTCGAGCAGTTGCTTGGCGAGATCGGACTGGTCCGGGACGACGTCTACATCGGCAACGTAGTCAAATGCCGACCCCCCAAGAACCGGGATCCCCGGCCCGACGAGATCGAATCATGCAAGGGCTATCTGCGTACACAGCTCCAACTGATTGAGCCCAAAGTGGTGGTAACGCTCGGCAACTTCGCATCGAAACTTCTGCTCAGAACCGACACCGGGATCACTCGCCTGCGGGGAACCGCCTACGAGTGGTGGGGCAGGTTCCTCGTACCCACCTACCACCCGGCGGCGGCGTTGCGGGGAAGTGCCCGCGTGTTGGGCGAAATGAGGGAGGACTTCGGAACTGTTCAATCCATCATCGAGGGTAAGCTCCAGAGGCGTACACCGGAGCCCGCACCTGAAGAGGATGCCGCGGTGCCGGACCCTGATCCCGAGCAACTGGACCTTTTCTCTTGAGCGAGGCAACAACCGCATCTCCCGCCGAAACTCTGGCGCTTGGGCGCCACCTCGCCGCGCTGCTCGGCGCCGGCGATGTCGTCCTGCTCGCCGGTCGCCTTGGTGCCGGGAAAACCTTGTTCGCGGCGGGCATCGGTGAAGGCCTCGGCGTGGAAGAACAACTCACCAGCCCTTCTTTCATACTGGCGAGAGCTCACGAGGGCCTTCTTCCCGTGATCCACGCCGATGTGTACCGGCTGGGGACGAGCGCCGAGTTCGAAGACCTCGATTTGCCCGAGCAGGCTCGCGAAGGGGTACTCCTCATCGAGTGGGGCGATGTGGTCGCTCACGGCGTCCCCGAGGATCATCTGCTGGTTGAGATCGAGATTACGGCCGACGAATCGCGGCGATTCCGATTTGTCCCGTCGGGCAAATGGGAAGGCAAAGACCTTGGGGGATTGACTCAATGAAGATCCTCGCCATCGACACTGCCACCAGCGCGTCCTCAGTTGCCTTGGGCGACGGAGACCAGCTTGCCGCGATGTCGGTGCGGGTAGACCGACGCGGCCACGGCAGCTTTCTGGTTCCCGCAGTCGACTTCTGTTTCCAATCAGCTGGTTGGCGACCTCCCGATATCGACGTAATCGCGGTAGACATCGGACCGGGGCTGTTCACAGGAATCCGCGCCGGGATATCCACCGCACAGGCCATTGCCGCCGCGGTGGGCGCACCCATGGTCGCCGTGTCCTCTCTCACCGCCCTGGCCGTTCGGGCTGCCACCGGACGCCGTCGCATTTGGCCGGTGGTCGACATCAGAAGAGGGCAGTATGCAACGCGTCCATTCCGCCCCGTACCGGGCGGCGTTGCCCCCGACGGGGCGGCAGAAATCGTCAGCGCCGAGGGGTTGCACAACCTCCTCGATAGTGACGCTGAAGACACGCTGATGGTGGGCGACGTCGAGGGCTTACCGGCCAAGACGCTGCGCGGATTGCACCAGGTCAAACGAGGACGCCCTCGCTATCCATCGGCTGATGTTTTGCTCGAGATCGCTTCCTTCCACGCAGCCCGGGGTCAATACGTTCGCCCGGAAGATGTTCGACCGCTCTATATGAGGGAACCGGACGCCCGTATCAATTGGACCGATTTCCGGGAAGAGGGAATGTGGCCGGGAGCGGCGGAATGATGACGATGAACGACACTCCTACCTTCCGCTTGATGAACCTCGAAGACCTGCCTGTAATTGTGGGGTTGGAACGGGACATCTACCCACAGCCGTGGTCTGAGGGGATCTTCCGCGATGAACTGGCCCGGGACGATCGTGTCTACGTCGTTGCCGAAAGCAAGGGAATCGTCCTCGGATTCGCCGGGCTGATGCTTATCGAGGAGGACGCCCATGTCACAACCCTGGCAGTGAGGCCCGACAACAGGCAGGTTGGCCTGGGGACGAGGCTCATGATGAGGCTCGTGGAGACCGCCCTCGAGCGAGGCTCGCGCAACCTGACGTTGGAGGTCCGGTCGACAAACACCGGGGCGCAGCGTCTGTACGAGAAATTCGACATGGCTGTTGTAGGTGTCCGCAAGCACTACTACCGGGACGACGATGCCGTGATCATGTGGGTGACCGACATCAATAGACCCGAATACGCCGTTCGGCTGCAGGAGATCGGCGCAAGCCTGGGGGAGGCGTCATGACCGGGCCGCTGATCCTCGGAATCGAGACGAGCTGTGACGAGACCGGAGTTGCGGTCGTTGCAGGGAACGAGATCCTGTCCACGGTCCTGGCCTCGCAGATCGATGCTCATGCCCGGTTCGGGGGCGTTGTCCCGGAAGTCGCCGCCAGAGCTCACGTCGAAGCCATCCGGCCGATGGTTCACCTTGCGCTCCGGCAGGCGGGCGTCCATTCCGACCAGCTAGATGCTGTGGCCGCAACTCAGGGGCCGGGGCTGGTGGGTGCGCTCATGGTCGGCTACTCGTTCGGGAAAGCGCTGGCGTGGACATTGGGGGCGCCGTTCATCGGAGTCGATCACATGGAGGGCCATCTGTTTGCTCCCCGCCTCGAGCACGGGGACTTCGAGCCACCTGCCGTGGTTTTGCTGGCCTCCGGCGGGCACAGCCAGATTGTGCATGTGCGCGGTTGGGGCGAATACGAGATTCTGGGGGCCACGATCGACGATGCCGCAGGGGAGGCCTTCGACAAGATTGCACGGTTCATGGGTCTGGGTTTCCCGGGAGGCCCCGCCATAGACAAGGCCGCCGAAGGTGGCGACGCGTCGATAGTCAGATTCCCGAGGGCGCTACGGGACCGTCCCTACGACTTCTCATTCTCGGGTCTGAAGACCTCGGTGGTCACATACTTGGAGAAGGCCAAGGCGTCGCAATCGGTTCCGCCGCTACCCGATGTCGCGGCCGCCGTTCAGGAAGCAATCGTCGATGTGCTCGTCGACAAGACGTTTAACGCCGTTGCACAGACCGGTGTCGAGAGCGTCGCGGGCGGGGGAGGCGTGTTGGCCAACCGCAGGCTCCGGGAGCGTATGGCGGAAGAAGCCAACAGACGCGGAGTGTCCCTCCACTTGCCATCACCGGCATTGTGCACCGACAACGGGGCGATGATCGCTGCTGCCGGGGAGTTCCGGCTGGAGCGGGGAGACGTCACACCGTGGGTGACGGACGTGAGTTCTTCGTTGCGGCTCGGAAGCTGAGGGCGGACGACGTGCGGCGTGGATACCGACTGGGCTCAGTGCGTGGCGTTGAGGTGGTCGCCGATCTCTCGCTTCTGATAATCGCCGCGCTGCTCACCTGGTCGCTCTATGCGGATCTGGATAGAGCGTTTCCCGCCCGATCCACCGACGTCCTGCTGCTGTTTGCGCTCGGCGGCGGCGCCCTGTTCCTTGGCAGTGTCTTCGTCCACGAACTGAGCCACTCGCTGGTGGCTGTCAACCGCGGCCTGGTGGTGCGCCGGATTCGGCTGTTCGTCTTTGGTGGGGTATCGGAGATCGAGCAGGAGGCAGCGACCCCCGGTGACGAGTTGGCGGTGACGCTTGCCGGACCGGCGGCCTCATTCGGGCTTGGTGCCGGGTTCCTGTTCCTTGCCTGGGCGTTCTCGGCGGGATCCAATCTTCCGGCGCGGGTGTCGCTCATTCTTGGTCTCGCCAACCTGTCCATCGCAGTCTTCAACCTGCTTCCCGGACTTCCTCTCGATGGCGGGCGGATGCTCCGAGCACTTGTCTGGCGGCGCAGCGGGGATCGGACCAGGGCCACCAGGCTGGCCGTGGCGAGTGGGCGCGGGCTGGGTGTGTTGATGATTGCTGCCGGTGCGGTCCTGGTGGTTGCGGTCCGCGATCTGTCTGCCATCTGGTTCGTGGCTGTCGGCTGGTTTCTCTTCCAGGCTGCGTCGACCAGCGCCGTGCAAGAGCGGTTTAGTAGGCAAATGGACGGCCTCACAGTGGGTGATGTGATGCGTCCCACGGATCTGGCGGTCGACGGCGAGTCAACGGTGTTGGCCGCCGTTGAGCTCCACGGTTGGGGAGACAAGCTGCGCACCATGCCGGTAGCTGTAAACGGGCGGGTGACCGGCATCTTTGGGACTAGAGAGATCGCTTCAGTTGTCAGGGATGAGCGCGACTCCGTTCTGGTTCGGGACGCGATGACGATTATTGGACCAGACGACGTGATCACAACTGACGTGGATTTACGTGCGGCGTTGGTGCGTGATGCGGGCGATGCGGGCATCTTCGTGGTTGTAGAAGACGGCGGGGTGGTCGGTCTCCTCACCGGAGAAGAGATGGCCACCGTCTTCGAGGACTTGCGGCGCAAACGAGCCTGAGGATCCTGATTCAGGCCTCTAGCACTCGGCATGATTGTCTGCTAGCACTTGTGGGTAGAGAGTGCTAACATCTGGCACTCGACAACTCAGACTGCTAACCCTCGGAAGGAGGAAGTCGGATGAATCTCAAGCCCCTGGGTGACCGTATCGTGGTCCAGCCCGAGGACGAGGCCGAGTCCCGCACCGCAAGCGGACTCGTCATTCCCGATACTGCCAAGGAGAAGCCCCAGTTGGGCAAAGTACTTGCGGTAGGTCCCGGCGAATTCAAGGACGGAGAGCGGATCCCGCTCGACGTCGGCGTCGGTGACACAGTGTTCTATTCGAAGTACGGCGGCACCGAGGTCAAGGTTGAGGGTACTGATTACCTGATCCTGTCCGCGCGCGACGTACTCGCCGTTCTCGCTTAGGAGGGCCGCTACTAAATGGCTGCAAAAGAACTCAAATTCAGTGAGGAGGCCCGTCGTGGTCTCCAGGTGGGCGTAGATAAGCTCGCCAACACCGTCAAGACGACCCTCGGTCCCAAGGGCCGCAACGTTGTCCTGGAGAAGAAGTGGGGCGCTCCCACTATCACCAATGACGGTGTGACAATTGCCAAGGAAATCGAGCTAGACGACCCGTATGAGAATATGGGCGCCCAGCTCGCCAAAGAGGTCGCCAACAAGACCAACGATGTGGCCGGTGACGGCACAACCACGGCAACCGTGTTGGCCCAGGCCATGGTGCAGGACGGGCTTCGCCTTGTCGCTGCCGGGGCCAATCCGATGGAAATGAAGCTCGGTATCGAAGAGGCTGTCGCCAACGTCGTCGAGTACATCGCTGAGGTGGCAACCACGGTCGATTCCAACTCGAAGGATCAGATTGCGTATGTGGCGGCCAACTCGGCAGCCGATCGCAATATCGGTGAGCGTATCGCCGAGGCGATGAAGAAGGTCGGCAACGAGGGTGTCATCACCGTCGAGGACAGCCAGACATTTGGTGTCGATCTCGACTTCACCGAGGGCATGCAGTTCGACAAGGGCTACATCTCGCCATACTTCATCACCGATCCGGACCGTCAAGAGGCGGTGCTCGAGGATCCCTATATCCTCATCGCCAACCAGAAGATCACGTCCGTCCAGGACATGCTTCCGGTTCTGGAGAAGGTCATGCAGACCGGCAAGGCCATTCTGATTCTTGCTGAGGATGTCGAGGGTGAGGCTCTGGCCACCCTCGTCGTCAACCGTCTCCGCGGCACGTTCAGCTCGGTTGCCGTCAAGGCTCCCGGGTTTGGTGAGCGGCGCAAGGCCATGCTGCAGGACATCGCCATCCTCACGGGTGCGACCGTCATCAGCGAAGAGGTTGGGCTCAAGCTCGAAGGCGTAACTGTCGACATGCTGGGCCGGGCCCGCAAGATCGTTGTTTCCAAGGACGACACCACGATCGTCGAAGGTGCAGGCACGCACGCTGAGGTCGAGGCGCGCGTCAAGCAGATTCGCACCGAGATCGACAACTCCGACTCCGATTGGGACCGGGAGAAGCTCCAGGAGCGCCTCGCCAAGCTGTCCGGTGGCGTTGCCGTCATCAAGGTCGGCGCGGCCACCGAGGTCGAGCTCAAGGAGAAGAAGCATCGCATCGAGGACGCCATCCAGGCGACCCGTGCGGCGGTCGAAGAGGGCATCGTCGCCGGTGGCGGCGTGACTCTGCTCCGGGCCGGTGGGGCAATCAAGAATCGCGGCGGAACGGACGATGTCAAGGCTGGCCGGGCCATCGTCGTCCGGGCGCTCGAAGCTCCGCTCCGTCAGATCTCGATGAACGCGGGGCATGAAGGCGGCGTCGTCGTCGAGCATGTGCGCAACGGCGAAGGAAGCTTCGGTTTCAACGCCGCTAGCGGCGAGTACATGGATCTGATGGAGGCCGGGATCATCGATCCTGCCAAAGTCACCCGTGCGACGCTCCAGAATGCAGCTTCCATTGCCGCTCTTCTCATCACAACCGAGGCACTCGTTGCCGAGGAGAACGAAGAAGAGCTCCCAGCCGGTGGCCACGGCCACGACGGCGGCATGGGCGGCATGGGCGGAATGATGTAACAAACGAGTTGCGATCGGAGATCGCAACACATACCGATCAAGGTTTGGGGCCCGAGTAGGGCCCCAAACTTGTGAGGCCACCCCGAAGGGGAGCGGAGACGCGATCCTGATCGGCGACAAAGTCGCCGAATCGAACCGATTGAGTTGGGGGCCCCGATAGGGGCCCCCAACTCATGAGGCCACAGCGAGGCTGAGCTAGGTCGCGAACGGGGCCTCCCACGTCTGGCGTACGTGAGCGCCTTATTAGGCGCTCACGTACGCCAGACGCGATCGGGTCTATCCGGTGCTTTGCTGGGAGCGCCATTCGCTGCGAGTGATGACTTCGCAGGAGCCGCCGAGTTGTTGCCAGAAGGCATCACAAGAGCCGCCCAATCGGTATTCGATCTGGTTGACGGTGTCGAACTGGAATACGTTGGCGTTGAGCGTCGACAGGAATATCTCGGCTCCTTCAGGGGTATCGACACCGCTGGGAAACACGTCGACGGTGAACTCCAGAAACGCCTTCGCCTGCTCGCGATCGATGGTGACACCGAGGAACGAGTCCTCAGCATCGTCGGGGAACGGCGAGCGGTACCCGAGGGCGGCTTCGGCGTCGTCGACCCCTTTCACCATTTCTCGCATTGTCGTGGTCAGCACCAGGTCGGTTCTCGGTACGGCTCGATACACCCAGACTGCGCTTGTCGCGAGCTGACTGGAACCGCAGGGGTAGTGCACCAGAAGTGTTGTGGAGTCTCCTCCGCTTGGCTCTTCATCGATGCAGACTCCCGGCGTGACGGCACCATCACTTGTCGTGGTCGTCGTCCCCGAACCCCCGGATGTCGTCGTGGTCGTCTCCGGTTCGGTTGTCGTGGTGGTCGACGTGGTCGTACTGGGAGCGGCTGTCTCATCCGCGGTTTCCAGCACGCGCACAAATGCGGTCACAACTACAAGAGCCAGGACGACCGTCACCGCGGCCACCAGCCCGCGTTGAATCAGTTGCAGCGTTCGCGGATCCATATCTCTGGAACCCTAATGAGTCTTCGCAGAGAACAAACGTATTGCAGGGCCTTTGGCGTTCCCGTCAGGGTTGATTCCAGCTCTCGGCGGTGTAGCGGCGCCGCTCATAGCGCCACTCCCGGTCGAGGATCCCCCAAACAGTGTGATCGAGCCAGCGGGTTCCAACCTTGACCTCGTCGCGTAGCGTGCCTTCTTTGAGGAAGCCGAGCTTCTGGACAATCCGTTCCGATGCCACATTGCCCACGGCGATTCTGGTGGCGATGCGATGCATCTGAAGCTCTTCGAATGCGACCTGCAAAGCGCGCGCAGTTGCCTCGGTGCCTATGCCATCACCGGTGACATCGCTGCGGATCCAGTAGCCGATCTCTCCGACCATGTTGGCTCTCGAGGTGAACCACACCGACACATTGCCGAGGTGCCGGCTGTCGTCCTGTTGGTCCCTGATGGCGAAATCGAACGCACGGCCGCTGGCCCAGGCACCGACGGAATCCTTGATGAATTGGGCGGAAACGCTCCTCTGATAGCCGACGGCCCACGGCAGATACTCCGCAAGATCGGGCAGCGACGCCCGCACCGCTTCGTGCATGGCGGAAGTGTCTTTGCGTCGAAAAGGGCGGAGAATGAGCCGCGAGGTGAAGCGGGGCTCGTGGCCCAGTAGTTGTCCCATCGCCCGCAGCTTATCCCGCCATCACGTAAGGTGCTGCGGTGCTCGACATATGGACCCGTCTTGAGGCATTGCCGCCGGTCCAATACCCACCCGAGGCCAGGGCTGCGGTGTTGGTACCGCTGTATCGCGATCGTGATGATCGGGTGCGCGTCATTCTGACCCGGCGACCCGACCACATGCGCACCCATCCCGGTGATGTCGTATTCCCCGGGGGACGATTGGAGTCGGGGGAGGGTCCTGAGGACACTGCCAAGCGAGAGGCTTGCGAGGAGATCGGGCTTCCGGAAGCCGGGGTCAGAATCGTTGGTGGTCTTACCCCCATCACCACCCGTGACCCCGGGAACCTGATAGTCCCCGTGGTGGCGACGGTGCAGCGACCTGCCGAGTTCGTGCTCCAGGAGGAGGAAGTGTCCGCCGTCATCGAGCCGACGGTCGTCGATCTTCTCGACGACACCGGCTGGAGGACATCCGACTGGTTCGGGCACACGCTGTGGTTCTACGAGTTCGATGAGGGCATCATGTGGGGTGCCACCGCATTCATGATGCGCGAGTTTCTTTCGATCCTTCGCAACGTGTGAGCGTCAGAAGATCCAAACTCGAACGGTGTACGCCGTGACGGGAATGATCACAAGCAGCAGCACGATCACGAGGGCCGTCACCTGAACGGGCGTGAAGCCTCTGAGAGGGTCCATGGCGTGCGGTGTGGGGTCTCCGGCTTCATCGGGTGGCCCCTCGCCGGGGGCGAGAATCTCGGTCGCTTCATCGGCGACTGCCGTCAAGACCATGACTTTGTAGCCTCCCGTGACCATCTGCATCATGGGGAACGTTCCACCCGCGTTGTCGGCAACGATGAACGCATCGATCCCGGCTTCCGCGAGTTGGGCGACCACCAACTCGGCTTCGAGGCGGGTGTTGAGGGCAGCAACCTTGCTTGTCGGCTCCATCAGGCGATTTCGTCGATCATGGCCCACAACTGTGCGACGTGGGCCGCAGTGGTTCGGCCGGAACCAATGGAGATGCGGATTGCCGTCGTGTCGCCGAGGGTGGTCGGGGTCACCGCAACTTTGCCGGACTCGTTGAGACGGCGGGCGAGGTCCGTCGTGGCCTCGTTGCCGGCAACGTGCCGGAAGACCACAAGCGCAAACGGGTGGGGAGCGACCATCTCGAATCGTGAGTCCCCTTCGATCCGCGAGGCAAATGAGTCGGCCAGCCGAACGTGTTCCCGGATGACGCTGCGGATTCCTTCGGCACCGTAGTGGCGCAGCACGAACCACAGTTTGAGGGAGCGAAAGCGCCGGCCCAACGGCACATGCCAGTCGCGATAGTCGATGACCTCTCCAGAAAGAGTTGCCTCGTTGCGTAGGTAGGGCGGCAGGATGCTCATCGCATCGAGCAACGGCCGGCGGTCTGCCACGTAGTACAGGTTGCAGTCGAAGTTGGTCAGCATCCACTTGTGCGGGTTGAAGGTGTAGCTGTTCACCAGCTCGATGCCATCCTGATGATGGCGGAACTCGGGGCAGATCATGGCCGACCCGGCGTAGGCGGCATCGACGTGGCACCACATGCCCTCGCGCCTGGCCACTCCGGCAGCCTCTCGTACCGGATCCACCGCCGTGGTCGCCGTTGTGCCGATGGTGACGGCGACAAAGGCCGGGATCAAGCCAGCCGCCTTGTCGTTCTCGATGGAACTGTTGAGGGCGGCGATGTCGAGAGCGAAGTCACGGTTAGTTGGGATGTTGCGGACGTGGCCGTAGCCGGCGATGCGGGCACCCTTTTCTAGCGACGAGTGGGTCTGGTCCGATGCGTATGCGACCAGCTTGTCGATGGGAACTTCTCGACCGATCTGCTCTCGGGCGGTTACCAGGGCTACCAATGTGGCATCAGATGCGCTCATCTGGATCACCCCGCCGCCGGGCCCCGTTGTCTTCCACTGCTGAGGAAGGGCGAGCAGATCCACCATCCAATCGACAACGACGGTCTCCAACTCGGTTGCAGCGGGGGAGGTAGACCAAAGCATCCCTTGAACCCCGAGGCCGGCCGCCGCCATCTCGCCGAGAAGGGACGGGCCGGAGCTGTTGGCCGGGAAGTACGCATACCAATGCGGGGACTGCCAGTGGGTGATACCGGGCATGATGATCTCGTCGAGATCCCGCATTACGTCGGCAAATGGCTCAGGGTGTTCGGGGGCTGCTTGGGGCAGGGCGTCACGGATCGCACCCGGCTGCACCTGCGAGTTGACGGGGTAGCTCTCGATGTTCGCCAGATAGTCGGCAACCCAGTCCACCATCTCATGGCCGCGCCGCCGGAACTCGTCGGGGGTCATGTGAAGGTCGCCGCTCACGGGGTGG
>CAMYKI010000029.1 GCA_947258985.1 uncultured Acidimicrobiaceae bacterium | reverse complement strand
TTGTCAGCGCCGCCGAACTCCGCGGTGCCGCGGCCCGGGTAGCGCCGATCCACCAGACCTGAGGACTCCCTCGCACCGGCCGATCGGGCGGGTGCCTCGCCTCCGTATGATGCGCTGATAACAGCTACAGAGGAGGCAGCGTGTCCCGCATCGTCGTAACCGGTGGAAGCGGCAAAGCCGGAAGAGCCGTTGTCACCGACCTGGTCGAACATGGCTACGACGTGTTGGATGTGGATGTGGCGGCATCGCTACATCCCGATGATCCCACGCGGGTTGCCGATCTAACCGATCTGAGCCAGACCATCGAGTCGCTGCGCGGAGCTGATGCCGTCGTGCACCTGGCCGCGATTCCCGCACCCAATATCGTCCCGCCGGGGGAGACCTTCCGCATCAACATGATGTCCACGTACAACGTGTTCTCCGCGGCGGAGATCCTCGGCCTCGACAGGGTCGTGTGGGCGTCCTCGGAAACGCTTATCGGGATCCCATTCGAGCGGGAGCAGCCGCGGTACGCACCGATCGACGAGGATCATCCCCGTCTCCCCGAGTTCCACTATGCGCTGTCCAAACTCGCCGGCGAGGTCATCGCCGAGCAATTCAACAGATGGTCGGGGATTCCGTTTGTCGCGTTGAGGATCTCCAACATCATGGAGGAGTCGGAGTACCAGGAGCGCTTTCCCGGATTCTGGGACGATGCCACCATCCGCCGCTGGAACCTGTGGGGGTACGTCGATGCCAGGGATGTCGCCCAGGCCGTACGTCTGTCGTTGGCTGCGGACATCTCGGGCACCAAGGCGTTTCTCGTGGCCGCGGCCGACAACTGTATGACAAGGGAGAGCCTCGATCTGATGGCCGAGGTCTATCCCAACGTCCCGATCCGCGGCGGGGTGACCGGCCACGACACGTTGCTGTCCATCAACAAGGCCCGCGAGATACTGGGTTACGAGCCGCAACACTCCTGGCGGGATTACGTTTCCGCTTAGCAAACCGGTTCCGGCGTAGCTGACGGCCGAATGTGGCCGCCAGTTACGCAATAACGGAGATTATGACTGCTCGATCCGATTGCGTCTGCAATGATGGGGTCTAGTCGACCTGCAAAGTGTGAGAATGCCCACGGATCCTGACTACTTTGAATCGCTCGGCCGAGCCCTCTATAGATGGGCTCAGATGGAATGGGCGATCGTGTACCTCGCAGAGGAGCTTCATTCCGAACGTCGCAAGGCTCACCGCTCAGCATCCATGACTTCCGTGCTCGTAGCCCGACAGCTTCAGTCGGCTATCGGTGACACCAAGGTATCGGATTCCGCGTACATGGACGCCAAGGCCATATCGGACGAGTACGGGGATCTGGTTCGACGGCGCAATGAAATCGTGCACGCCCACCCGGCGACCATCAAGGATGAACACCGTCTTCATCGTGTCCTGGCCGACGGCACCCACGAATTGATTGAGCTGGACGATCTTGTCGCCTTCTCCTCAGATTGCGCCAGGCTGGGGAGTCGAGCAAGTGCTCTTTTGTGGGCACTCCGGAGAGGCGAAGCCCGCTGACTTCTGCGTAGGCTCAGGCGGCTGCTTCGTCACACGTCATCGAGACGCCGGTCAGTAGTTCGTAGCCGGTGGAGAGTTCATCGCACTCGGTTTTGTCGAGGCGGAAGTCGATCTTGTAGTCGCCTCCCTGAATGCCCCACATGAAGATCTCAGCCGCATGCTCGGTGGCCCGCTCTTCCCATTTCACGCTTCGCGATGACCATTCCTCCAGGCCCCGCAACTCGCTGAACGCCGCGATCCTCTCGGCGTTGACGTTTTGGTCGATCCAGGCATGCGCCAACTCGTGCAGCAGGGTGCGCTGCCGCCAGGTCGTCTCCACCTCGGGGTTGTCGTGGGTTGCGCAGATGGCGATTGTTGCCGTCCCCGTGTTGTTGAGCCAGGCACGCCCCCGTGCCCCGCCGCACCCTTCCTCGTTGTCGAAGAACTCGATCGTGGCGGCCGGGGCCTCGAATCCTGCTGTGGTGAACAGGTCCTGCGTGGACGCATAGGCGGCTGCGTCCTGCTCGCTGGCGAACACCGGGGCGGGTAGCGGGGTGGCTGCCGTGCTCGGCTGCGCTGCTGTACCCAGCGTTGCTGCCAGGACTGCGACGGTGATGATGCGGGAGGTGGTGTATGTAGCCATACCCACACCGTCCGCAATGGGCATTAGCCGGCTCTTAGTCGCGCATTAGTGCGCCTGTGGGCGGCTTAAGCGGGACTTAGCTGGGTGGCGGAAACCGGCTCTGAGCTGGGGGCCGAATCGGAGTTCATTTCACCGAATCTCGGTTTCGACGTCGACTACTACGGCGTGGAAACCGACCCGTCAGAGCGGGAAGTGCGGCGAGCCCTCGGATCCATTGCCCGCGATCGGCTCCGCGACACCCGCCGGACGCAGCGCCTTCTGGCAGGGCATGCTGGATTACGTCGACGGTGTCCGCACGATGGACCAAGTCCTCTCCGACATCGAAGCCGCCTGGGTGGCCTTGGAGGAGGCCGAGGGCGGCGGCTAGCTGCGAACCGTGGGCTGGCAGGCCCGGTACTGCTATCTGTGAACCCTGGGTTCGTAGGCCCGGTTTTGCTATCTGTGAACCCTGGGTTCGTAGGCCCGGTTTTGCTATCTGTGAACCCTGGGTTGGGGAGGCCCGCCAAACGGCTTGAGCTGTGGGGTCCTTGGCCCCTCACGTTGGGCAGGGCGCAGCGGTACGGTTGGGCCGACGTATGAACGAACAGACGATGATCCGGCAACGGCTCCGGGTGACCGGAGTCGTTCAGGGCGTGGGATTTCGGCCCACCGTTTACCAGCTCGCCACTGGCCTCGAACTCACCGGGTTTGTCGGCAACGACAGCGCCGGGGTCTTCATAGAAATCGAAGGCAACCCGCAATCGATCGACGAGTTTGTACTCCGGCTCCAGGCCGACCAGCCACCGCTGGCTCATATCGATACGATCGAACGCACCGAGATCCCTCCAACCGGAGACACCGAATTCAGCATCGTCGCAAGCTTGCGCAACGACGACGCAACGACCCTGGTGTCTCCCGACCTGGAAGTCTGCGCCGACTGCCTCATCGAGATGAACGATCCGGACGACCGCCGCTATCGCTATCCGTTCATCAACTGCACCAACTGCGGTCCCCGCTTCACCATTACCCGGGAGATGCCGTACGACAGACCGCTGACCACGATGGCCTCGTTTGTCATGTGTGACCGGTGCCAGGCCGAGTACGACGATCCTGCCAACCGACGTTTTCACGCCCAGCCCAACGCCTGCGCCGAATGCGGTCCCCACGTCTGGCTCGAGCAGGACGCCGCGCTGCCCGTCGATGATGTCATCACCGCTACCCGGGAGCGCATCCGAGTCGGAGAAGTCATCGCAATCAAGGGAATCGGCGGCTTTCACCTTGCTTGCGACGCCCGCAACGCCACCGCCGTCGCCACGCTGCGAGAAAGAAAACACCGCACCGCCAAGCCCTTTGCCGTCATGGCCGCCGATCTCGAGTCTGCCGAGGCAGTCAGTGACCTCGCCGACGCCGAACGGGCCTTGCTCCTGTCACCACAGCGCCCCATCGTTCTCGTCGAGGAATCTGCGCAGAGCGACCTCGACCCTGGCATCGCCCCCGGCAACAGCCGCATCGGGGTGATGCTGCCGTACACCCCGCTGCATCACCTGCTGATCCACGTCCACTGCGATGATTCGGTGGTCCGAACGGCCGCAGGGGAGGAACTCCCCATCCGGCGCAGCCGTGGCTTTGCCCCATTCCCGGTTCGGCTGGCCAGGGCGGTCCCGCCGACCCTGGCGGTCGGAGGCGAGCTCAAAGCAACCTTCTGCCTCGCCGAGGGAACCAACGCCTTCATGAGCCAGCACATCGGCGACATGGAGAACATCGAGACACTCGACGCCTTCACCGCCGCGGTTGAGCACATGACGGGCTTGTTCCGGATCCAGCCGGACCGCATCATCGCCGACATGCACCCCCGCTATCTCTCCACCCGCTGGGCCCAAGATCACCACGAGGACAAGCTCCTCTACGTTCAACACCATCACGCCCACATTGGGTCGGTCATCGCCGAGAATCAGCACACCGGACCGGCGATCGGGTTCAGCTTCGACGGCACCGGGTACGGAACCGACGGCACCATCTGGGGTGGCGAGGTGCTCATCGGCGATCTCGACGGGCTGAGCCGGGTCGGACACTTGGGCGTTGCTCAGCTGGTTGGCGGGGACGCGGCCGTAAAACGTCCCTACCGGATGGCACTGTCACACCTGTGGGCCGCTGGGGTCGACTGGGACCCGGAGCTCCCGGCGGTTGCGGCCACGCCGGACGTCGAGCAGCGCATCATCAGGCAGCAGCTGGAGACCGGACTCAATTCCATCGAGACCACCAGCATGGGCCGGCTATTCGACGCGGTCGCTTCTCTGGCCGGGGTGCGTCATGAGATCAGTTACGAGGGGCAGGCTGCCATCGAGCTCGAAGCGCTCGGGACGCCCGACGCGGCCGGCTCGTACGAGTTCGGTCTCCTCGAAACGGACGAGGCATTGGTGTTCGATCCGGGGCCGGTCATCGCAGCAATCGCCGCCGACGTGGTCGCCGGGGTGCCCGTCGGTATTGTCAGTGGTCGTTTCCACCAAGCCCTGGCAGATGCTGTGGTGGCGGCGGCCCAGCAGATACAGCAGCGGTACCATATTGATACGGCGGCGCTCAGCGGTGGTGTGTTCCAGAACGTCACACTGCTGGAGGCCGCACAAAAGGGTTTACAGGAGTCGGGCTTTGCGGTCCTGACGCATCGTTTGGTCCCCCCAAACGACGGCGGGCTCGCACTCGGCCAGGTAGCCCTGGCAGGACGGAGGTAAAGGTATGTGTCTCGGGATTCCCGGAAGAGTGGTTGAGGTCTACGACCTCGACGGAGCCCGGATGGGCAAGGTCGACTTCGATGGGATCGTCAAAGAGATCTGTCTCTCTTTCGTACCTGAGGCCGAGGTCGGCGACTACACCATCGTTCATGTCGGGTTCGGCATCACCAAGGTCGACGAGGCGTCTGCTCACGAAACGCTTGCGCTCATGAAAGAGATGGGGGTGCTCGAAAGCGAGCTTGATGCAACCGCCGCTCTCGCCGCCGAAGAGGCCATCGCGGCAGGCGAGGAACATCCGTGAAGTACCTCGACGAGTATCGCGACCCCGAGCTCGCTCGGAAGCTATTCGACGAGATCGACCGGATCACCACCCAGCCGTGGGTAATGATGGAGGTGTGCGGGGGACAGACTCACTCAATCATCCGCAACGGCATCGACAAGCTGCTCAACGAGAACATCGAACTCGTTCATGGGCCGGGATGCCCGGTGTGTGTCACCCCGCTCGACACCATCGACAAGGCACTCGCCATTGCCGGTCGCGAGGATGTCATCTTCTGTTCATTTGGCGACATGCTCCGCGTTCCCGGCAGCACGCGGGATCTCTTCCAGGTCAAAGGTGATGGTGGAGACGTCCGCATCGTCTACTCGCCACTCGACGCCATCAAGATCGCCAGGGAGAACCCGGACAAGCAGGTGGTGTTCTTCGGGATCGGGTTTGAGACCACTGCCCCTGCCAACGCCATGGCCGTCTACCAGGCCAAACAGCTCAGGCTGAGCAACTTTTCGATGCTGGTATCCCACGTCCTGGTACCACCGGCAATCCGGGCGGTACTCGACTCGCCGGTCAACCGGGTCCAGGCTTTTCTCGCCGCCGGACACGTGTGTTCGGTGATGGGCTTCTCAGAGTACGTCCCGATCGTTGAGGAATACCAGGTACCCATCGTCGTGACCGGCTTTGAGCCGCTCGACGTGCTCGAGGGGATCCGCAAGACGGTTGTCCAACTCGAAGCGGGGACCCCCGCCGCCGAGAACGCTTACACCCGAGCTGTCAACTTCGACGGTAACAAGGCCGCACAGACGCTGATCGCCGATGTCTTCGAAACCACCGATCGGAACTGGCGGGGAATTGGGATGATCCCGGGCAGCGGCTGGGAACTGTCGCAACGCTACGCCGACTTCGACGCTGCAGAGCGATTCGACGTTGGCGATATCGATACCCAGGAGCCCGAAATCTGCCGTTCCGGCGAGGTCCTCCAGGGACTGATCAAGCCGAACGAGTGCGAGGCGTTCGGCAAGGCGTGCACGCCGCGCAAGCCGCTCGGGGCGACAATGGTCTCGAGCGAGGGAGCCTGCGCCGCCTATTACACGTACGGCCGCTTCATCGAGATCGAGGGGGTCACCGCGTGAGCGACGGCGCCACTATCGACGGATGGACCTGCCCCGCACCGCTGCGGGACCAGCCAAACATCGTCATGGGACACGGTGGCGGCGGCAAGCTCTCCGCAGAGCTGATCGAACATCTATTCCTCCCAGCGTTTCGTAACGAGCATCTCGAAGGTCTCGGCGATGCGGCGGTGCTGGAGCTTCCGGCCGGCAGGATCGCCATGTCCACCGACAGCTTTGTTGTTCGGCCCCGGGTCTTTCCCGGCGGCGATATCGGCGAACTGGCAGTCAACGGCACGGTCAACGATGTTGCGATGGCGGGGGCGACGCCGCTGTACGTGAGTGTGGCAATGATCCTCGAAGAGGGTATGCCGATCGACGAACTGGCGGCCCTCGCCCGGTCGATGGCCAAGGCCGCCGATCATGCCGGGGTGCAACTTGTCACCGGCGATACCAAGGTGGTGGACAAGGGTCACGGTGACGGTGTCTACATCAACACGACCGGCATCGGGGTCTTGCGCCAGGGGATTGATGTCCACCCGAAGAATGTACGCCCGGGAGACGTGGTCCTGGTCAACGGTACGATTGGCGATCACGGGATGGCGATCATGAGCGTGCGGGAAGGCCTCGAGTTCGAGTCCGCTATAAGGTCGGATACCGCGGCCCTCAACCATCTGGTCGCCGCGCTGCTCGAGGCCGATATCAATGTCAGGGCGCTGCGTGACCCCACCAGGGGAGGGCTTGCCGCCACTCTCAACGAGTTTGCCGCTGCAGGCGAAGTCGGCGTAGTTGTCGAGGAGCGCAGCCTTCCCGTGCAGCGGGCAGTCGCCTCCGCCTGCGAGATGCTGGGCATGGACCCCTTCTATGTAGCCAACGAGGGCAAAATGGTGGTCGTGGTGCCGCCGGATCAAGCCGAGCGGGCGCTCGAAATCATGTGGGCCGACCAATTGGGCACCGACGCCGTCGCAATCGGCGAGATCGTCGCCAATCATCCCGGTGTCGTCGTAGCCAAGACCGCCATCGGTGCGACTCGGGTGGTGGACACTCAGGTCGGCGAGCAGCTTCCCCGAATCTGCTGAATCTCCGGGGTCTGGCGTACTTCAGCGCCGTATACGGCGCTGAAGTACGCCAGACACGATTGGTCAAGTACCTCGTGGACCCAGCCGATGTCTTCCTTGGTGTTCCAGCGTGCCTCAGATACTCGCGAAGGGGGTGGCTGCGGTGGACAAAGCTATTGACCTGCGCTCGACCGAGCCCGAAACACCTCCAACCGGGGCGGACGAGGCGCGCTCCAGGTTCCTGGTCAACACGAGCCGCGAGATTCGCAACTACGTCAACGAAATCATTTCCAACACCGGCGACGTGCTGGAATCCGATCTGACCGTGGAACAACGCGGGGCCCTGGTTGGTTCCCTGAACTCTGCCGGCTCGCTCCTTACGCTGGTCAACGATCTGTACGATGTCTCGAGGCTCGAGGACGGCAACTTCATCTTGGAGTCCACACCGTTCCTGCTGCGGCGCACGGTCGATCACCTAATGAAGATGCATGCCCCTTCCGCGGCTGAAAAGGGATTGGATCTGACTCACGAGTTCCAGCCCGGTCTCGAGGACTGGGTGGTTGGCGATCCGGGTCGCTTCCGGCAGATGATCTCGAATCTGGTCGAGAACGCCGTCAGGTTCACCAACGTTGGCGCGGTGCGCGTCCGCGTCGGCGGGGAGAAGAGTCGTAGTGGCGATCTCGCTCTTCACATCGCCGTCACCGACACCGGGATCGGCATCCCGGAGGACGCTCAGGAGACAATCTTCGACTGGTTCTCGCAGGGCAACGCGGCGACCGGCCGCAACTTCGGTGGCATCGGATTGGGACTCCCCATCGCAGGTCGCATCGCCAACCGTATGGGCGGCCGGATCTGGCTCGAAAGCTCCACCGGTGCCGGCACCACTTTTCACTGCACAGCAACGCTGCAAATCGGCGAAGCACCGGATGAAACACCGCAGATACTCGAAGCGTTCATGGCGCCATCGGCCGAGGTTCCAGTGCTGGTTCTGTCTGATGTTGAAGAGGAACGGCGCCGTCTGGTGACCACCCTGGGGGAGACGTCGATGTCGCCCATTGCCGTCGCCCATCTCGAGCCCGCCTTTGGGGCGCTACGACGCGCCGAGGAGAGGGATAGCCCGATTCGAGCCGTGGTCCTGGCGGTTCAGGACGATCCCTTTCAGACATTCGAGCGTTTCAATTCGGCGCTGACCACGAGGATTCCAGTGGTCATCACCGTCCCGTCGGGACGGCGTGGTGATTCCACAATGTGTCGCCAGCTCGGGGTCGCCGGCTACCTCGCAGGCCCAATTGCGCCCGGCGACGTCGGCGACACAGTCGAAGCAGTGATCGAGCTCGCCGCTAAGGGTGATACAACAACTCTGGTAACCAGCCACTGGCTGCGCGAAGGCAGAAGCAGCCTCAAGGTTCTCATCGCCGACGACAGCCCGACCAATCTACGCCTGACGACGCGGATGCTCGAGAACCGTGATCATTCTGTGACGGCGGTTCAGAACGGGAGGCTCGCTCTCGAGGCCATCCGCCTCGAAAGGTACGACGTCGTCCTGATGGACCTGCAAATGCCCGTCATGGACGGGATCGAGGCGACCGCGGCCATACGGGCCGAGGAGCAACGCGGCCTGCCGCATGTTCCCATAGTCGCCATCACAGCGTACGACGATCGGCAACGGTGCGCAGAAGCAGGTATGGACGGGTACCTTTCAAAGCCGTATCGGCCGCAGGAGCTGTTCGAGACAGTCGAACGGATGGCTGCGAACAACCCGGAATCTCGATAGGTGCGGAAGCAGAAACGTCCCGTTGTTGCGCCGGTGCAGCGGATCCCCGACACGACTCTCAGGCCCGTCCTGATCAAGCTGGCGTTTGTACTATCTATCGGGATTACGGCCGCGGTCTTTCTCGTGGCAGTCGGTATCGGGGGAACCGGTGAATCGGCCGGGGTCGACTTCGGGGCTTTCTATACCTCTGGATTGATGGTGGTCGAGGGCAACGGAGCCGATGTGTACGAGCCGGACCTGTTCAATGCCCGGATGAGGGCGGCAACGGGCAGCCAGGATCTCGATGTCTACTGGTTTGGTGCTCCGCCGTTCTTTCCGTTGGTGATGGTACCGCTGACGTTCCTTCCGTTCGGCGTTGCCTATGCGCTGTTCATGCTTGGTGGGCTTGTTGCGTTCGGCTGGATGGCGAGCCGTTCCGGACTACCGCAGCCGTATGTCGCTCTCGGCCTCGTTGTGGTGAGTATGCCCGGCTATTTCACGATTCATCTTGGGCAAACGGGCATGTGGGTGGCAGCGTTGTTGCTTGCGGTCTTTCTGGCACTACAGCGAGGTCGACTCTGGATTGCCGGTGCGCTTCTCGGCCTACTTGCTTTCAAGCCCTTCTATGCCGCCGGTGTTGGCCTTTGGTGGTTGCTGCGCGCTCACTCGTTTCGCCGTGCGATTCTGGGGTCGATGTGTACCGTGGTGGTTCTTGCCGCAAGCGGTTTCATTGTGCCGGGTGGTTGGTCCGCCTACCTGGACGTCATGGATGAATTGGGCGGTGGGTTCTTGGGCAAGGTGGCTAGATCGGGGGTGTCACTCAACGAGATGTGGCTTTCGGCGGTAGTAGATACGACCGTCGCGACGGTGTTGTGGCTGGCGAGCGCTCTCGCTGTAGTCGCTTGGTTTGTCATCCGGCTTCGGACCTGGGGCCATCGCCTCGACGTGGCTCTCTCCCTTGCGGTGGTAGTTGGTCTACTGATCTCTCCTCGGTCTGGCCTTTACGACCTGGTGCTGTTAGCTGTTCCAGGTGTTCTGCTGTGGCGGGGGTATCCATCCGCGCGTCCGCTCACCGTTGTCGCCGGAGCCTGGGTGTTTCTCGTGGGAGCACTAGGTTGGTTTGCCGCCGTCATCCTCGACAACGCCATCGGCGTGTATCTCCACGTGACTCCGATCGCGCTATTCGTCATCGCGTCGTGGTGGCTACACAGGGCGGGCGGTCTGCGTTCGCTGGACATGCAAACCACGATGGCCGATTAGATGGTTCCCTTTCTCAAGCATCGGCCGGGAACGCCACTGCGAACCGGCCGCCCCCTGTACCAATGTCGCGCACCCGGACGAAGACGCGGTTCGGTACCTATTTCTCCACCGGAACCATTCACCGATCTCGGTGGAGTACGAGCCTGCGCTAGGGAGTCAACTAGTGCGGGCTCACTTCCGACATTCCTATTTCGATTGTGACGCGGCAGTGATGTTGGTGGAACTTTTCTGCGACCAGGGCGATGACGACTGAGCCGGGGCCCTGCTGGCGAATTCCGACCTTCTTGAGTCCGTTACGATTTGCACATGTCGGCCGTCGACCCCATCCCCAGCAAGCAGATCAGGGTGCTCTCGTGGAGCCTTCTTGCCCTCACCGTGGCCGTGGTGGTGGGTGGGGCCCTGGTTCGTGCAACCGATTCGGGCGCCGGATGCGGCGAGTCATGGCCAATATGCGGTGGCCAGTTCATTCCTGAGATCGGCAATTACCACACTGCCATCGAGGTAAGCCATCGCCTGATGACCGGGCTGCTCGGCTTCGTCCTGATTGCGCTGTTCGTACTGGTGCGGCGGGACTTTCCGAAAGAGCACCGTCTTCGCAGGGCGGTGTTCGCCGCCGGCGTCTTGCTCGTGATCGAGTCGCTGCTCGGCGCCTCGCTCGTGCTCTTCGGTTGGGTCGAGTTCGATGCGTCGATCGCACGGCTCATTGTGGTCCCGCTCCACCTGGTCAACACGTTCTTGCTCGTTGGCGCCATGGCGCTGGTTGCCTTCTATGCATCGGGAGGGCTGGGTTTCCGAATCGACACCGGCAATCGCCGAGATCAGCTGGTGCTTGCCGGGCTCGGCATTGTCCTGGTTATCGGCGCCACCGGTGCCCTCAATGCGCTCGCCGACACCCTCATTCAATCCGACACGCTTGCTGCCGCAGTCCCCGGCGAGGTCCAGGTGACTGAACCCGTACTCCGCCAGATCAGATCGATTCACCCGTTCGTCGCCATCATTGGGGGACTCGCCCTCTACATGCTGGTGCGGTATCTCGCCGCGGGGGCAGAAGGCATCGTGAGATGGCTTGCGCTTGGTATTCAAGGAATCGTGTGGTTGCAGTTCTTCGTGGGCCTGCTCAACATTGCGTTGGAAGTTCCGCTCGAGACACAATTGATTCACCTGTTCGTTGCCGATCTCCTCTGGATTGGCTTTGTCCTGCTTGGGGCTCATCTCATCGGCGGCACTCGGGAAACCGCAGCCAACCGGCCCGACCTTCCGGTGGCTGAGTCGGTATGACGAAACCGACCGTTCATATCTCCAATCCCCGCACCGAGACGTCGATCCTCAAGACCTACGTCGAGTTGATGAAACTTCGGATCGTTGAGCTTCTGCTGGTCACAACTCTGCCTGCGATGGTGGCGGCTGCCGGGGGATGGCCTGGATGGTGGCTGGTGTTCGCCACGCTGTTTGGGGGGACGCTCTCGAGCGCCGGGGCAAACGCAATCAACCAGGCGATCGACAGCGACATCGATCGTGTCATGAGCCGCACCAAGAGTCGCCCTCTCCCCACAAACCGGGTCTCGAAACGTGCCGTCGTCATATTCGGGGCTGCTCTCGGGGTGGCCGGGTTCGTCTGGCTGTGGGCAACAACCAACTTCTTGGCATCTGTCTTGTCCACCGTGGGTCTGCTGTTCTACGTGTTCGTCTATTCAATGCTCCTCAAGCGCACGACCACGCAGAACATCGTCATCGGCGGCGCGGCAGGGGCCATGCCGGTGCTTGTGGGCTGGGCCGCGGTCACCAATACCGTTGAGCTGCCCGCATGGATCATGTTTGCGATCGTCTTCTTCTGGACTCCGCCTCACTTCTGGGCGTTGGCCATCCGATACCGGGAGGACTACGAGCGAGCGGGAGTGCCGATGCTGCCGGTTGTCGTTGGGGAGAAGCGGGCGATGGATCACATGCTTGCCTACACCGTCGTTCTGGTGGGGACGACCCTGCTGCTCTACGCGACAGGTCCCGTCGGCTGGCTCTACATGGTGATTGCGGCAATCGCCGGTGTCGCCTTCTTGGGGGGGACCTGGGTGTTGCGCGATCACCCGGAGGCCGCCATGAAGTATTTCGGCTACTCCAACGTCTATCTCAGCGTCATCTTCCTGGCGATTGCGGTCGATGTACTGGTGCTGGGCTGATCGTGGAAGACGTCGTCCTCGTGGTTGCCACCGTGATTGTCGGGATAGGCCTGGCTCTCATTCTGTGGCGCGAACTGGCGGGTGCGGCCGAGCGCAGACGGACGGGGTCGTTGCGCGATCTGGCCGAGGTGTTGCTCCCGGTCGTGCTGACCGTGGTTCTCGTTGTCGCCGCGTGGGCCTACTAGCGGCCGACCTCGGCATCCATCAGGAAGCAGGCGTAGGTTCCGTTGATGTCTGCCGCTCCCGCATCTCCCGACATCGAGCCGGTGGTGACGCCGGCGGCGCGCACCACCCCTTCGTACCCCTCCGGGGGATCTCCCATCGAGAAGGTGATCTCGATCGGTCCCTGAGATTGGCCGGGGGAGTCTTCGAAGGTGAATGTTCCCTCGAAGGCTGTGTTGCCCGGGTCGAAGCCGGGTACTTCCGCCACGTAGCTGATCGGCCCGTCGTAGGCATCGATCGCAAAATCGAAAGAGAGAACGCCATCATCGACTCGGCACAGCAGACCACCGGTGTGATCGACTTCCACATCCCCGGTCAAGGCGAGCTGGTAGCGATTGACCTCGTCATCGCCGATGGGATCGCTCGATCCGGCCTGCCCGTCATCTCCCTGGGCGCCCCCGTCACCGCTATTGCACCCCGAGATGGCCAGAACCGCAATGGTGGCGGCGATCAAGAGTCGTCTGCGCATAGTCACTCCCCGTTTCGACCCTGTCAGACTCACCTCTATGAGGGCTCGCGGATAGGGTAAACCGTCCCTATCCGTCTTGGTCCGGGCACTACAACTTGATGGAGTAGCGCTCCGGCACCTGCGGAGTTCGGTCTGGTTTGAACCCGATCCGGGTGAAGTACTGCTCCTGGTCTGGGGTCGTTATTCGGGTCCATGCCAATCGGCTGTTGGTCTCGTCGGCTATCCCCGAATCTTCGGAGTACAGCCAATTGGCCAGCTTGAAGTCGCGGTATTGCGGAATCACGTAGTCGAGCAGAATCTCAAACGAGCTGTCACCATGCAGCCGCGCCACGACCAGCCCGGCGGGCACCATGTCCCGCAGCATGAAGACCGCAATCGTGTTTGGTGTGGGCTCATACGTGAAGTTGGGCTGATACCTGCCCGCGATGTCGTCTTTGTAGAAGTCGAGGAAATAGCGGAGGTAGCGGCCGTCGGGACGCAACCGAAGGATCGTGAATATCTCGTGTTTGCGGCGCACCAGCTTGCGCAAGTAGTAGAGGTGGATGGCGGCGGCCACCACGTTGACGACCGCGATGGGATACGCCTCGATCGAGATGCTGTAGACCAAGAACGTCAGCGATGCCACCAGGCCGATGGTGCGGAGTCGAAGGATCGACTTCTGCAAGAGGGAGAGGATCACCAGGCCGGAGCCGATGTACCCGATGACTTCGATGAGGGTCGCGTTCACGTCCCGATCGTAGTGAGCTAGTCGCCGAGGAGCTTCCCCACGATCAGGAACGGGGCATCAGCCTCGAACCCGCTTGACTCGTCATAGCTGGAACCCGGAATCAGGACTACCGCCTCCCCGACCGCAGGTCGCTGCGCCCACCACCAATGCCCGTCGGGATCCGATAGGTTCATCGCTCCTGCCCGTTCCCATTCCTCACCGTCGGATGACAAATAGATGGGTCGAGGGTTCTGGGAGTCGCTCCATGGGGAATCCGCCCCAACCGCAACCAAACCGAGCGGCCCTGATCCGATTTCGTAGGAACTGACCGCTTCCCCCGACGACGTGAACACCCGAGCCCAGTCTTGTCCGTCCGGCGAACTCCACAGACTGAGGAGATTCGTGCACACGTTGCTCCCGTCGGCTAGGTCCGAGCAGACCGTCTCGATACCCTCACCGACCACGAAGTACTTGTCTCGATGCTGCTGCAGGTTCCAGACGTATGCGGCGTTGTCGAGTGTGGTTCGCGCAGCGAGTTCGGTCCACGTTCGTCCGTCGGGGCTGTGCCAGATCGACATCTGCTGCGCGTCGTAGCCGGCGGTGGCGAGCAGGAAGCCACCGGCGTCACCTGCGATGCCGATCGATTGATCGTACCAACCCGACTCAAACGGAAGGTCCAACGGAAGGTCCACCGGAACGAGCGCATTCGAGGCGCCCATGAGCCAGGCCTGCGAGTTTGGCTCGTCGGTACCGGTTTCGCTCCAATCCTGGGTCACGACGAGCAGTGTGTCGGCGTGCGCCGCCATTTGAGCGATGTTGCGATGGAGGCCCTCCGGGGGAGCAGCAATAGCGATCTCGCTCCATGCCTGTCCGTCGTACAGAATCAGCAGGGGGACATCGTCGTACCACGCCTGGCCAATCAGACCATCCCGAAACGGCTGCAACTGCCACAGCGAAGTGACACCTTCAGGCATCTCCATCTGCTCCCAATCAGTACCGTCGGTTGTTATCCACAGGGATGTCTCGGGGCCCAGCCCGGTCGCATTGCCGTAACCAACAGCGATGAAACGGTCGGCATACGGTGTGATCCAGGAAATACCCCCGACCGGAATCGGGAGGTCTTCCATCCAGGTCCATTCCATTGTGCCGAGACTGGTTTCGATGATCCGGCTCTCGCCGGGCCGGAGCAGTCCGGCAACGTAGTCGCGGGCGAGGCGGAGATGTGCCGCGGCCGTTTCCCCAGTGAATGTGGGATCCAACCAGGCTACGCCGTCCTCGACCCTTGCCAGAGTGGTCCGATCGGCCGCCGCTGCATCGACAGTACCGTCGACGAGCATCTCCCACATCAAGCGGGATGGCGCGGTGCTGAGACGAACCTGGCTGAGCGCACCGTCTGCGACGATGATTTCGGCGGTTCCTCGATTTTCCGCGTCCGAATACGTGCGAAGCAGATCGGATTCCACGACGAACTCGCACGAGACGCGCACGCTCTCTCCGCTTCTTGCGAAAACGGTCCGCGACGTACATTCGTCAATGCGGAACTCTGTGTTGAGCTCTCCCAGATAGTCGAGGGTTGTAGCGACTGAGGCGGCTGACAACTCGCTGCGTTCCTCGCCCCACCACTCGAGATCGACTCCGCCCATCGCCGGAAGCTGGAAACCGGCGTATTCGGATGGAAGCAACGCGAGCAGGCGGTCGGTGTTTCCCCATTGCGCCGCCGAGAAGTAGGCCTCGACCAACTCGACGGCGGTGGTTTCCTGGGCGCTCGTATCCCAGGTCGAGCGCCACACCAGCGGCGCACCCGTCGGACCGCCCCCGATCACAGTTATGTACCGGCCGCCGATGGCAGCTTGGGTCAACCGACCCTCGCTCCACTCGGGGGTGACTCTCGCTTGCCAGGTTTCGCCTCCATCGTTGGAGGTCCACACCGCAGGGGCGGGGTCTTGGTCGATCCCGACCGATCCGGCAATCACGATCCGAGAGCCGTCGGCGACGATGCTCTGTGCGAAACTGTGGAGGCTCCCGCTCCACGTCAAGCCCGGTTCGAGCCGGCTGCGGGAGCCATCGGCCCACTCGATACCTACGTCGTCCTCGCTGACTTCGACGACTCGGACCAACCCGACGTCGGTGAAGAGTTCCGACCCGACGGTCACCCGGTGTTGGAAGTCGTCGATGATCAGCGTGGCCACTCCATCGTCGGCAGGAACGCCATCCAGCTGGACGTTGACGGGCCTGCCTTGGAGGACCGGGTCGTCGCTCGATATCTGCGTCCAGCTCCGTCCGTCGTTCGATCTCCAAACGGCCATCCGATCTTCGGCATGGCCGACGGCGAGCAGCCCGTTCGAGGTGGTCGCAATGTCGACAACCGCTCCCCGGCCTTCCGACAGCGAACCCGGGTTGGTTCCGTCCGTGGGTTCCCAGGTCAGGCCATCGCGGGACCTGTAGATGACCGCCGGACACGGCGGTTCCTCGCAATTCCGCTGGCCACCGGCGTAGAACCAGCCGTTGTGAGCTTCCATGGTGAGCACCACAACATCAAGCGTCTCGATCTCGCCGTGGTAGATCCAATCCAGGCCGTCGGGCGAGACCCAGGCCTCCTGGCCGACTTTGAGCCCGGTCAAGGCAACGACTTGATCGGTTGCGGCGACGCCGATGAGCGAACCGGCGTCCATGTCGGGGATAAGTCCGTGATATATCCAAGTCGTTGCGCTTCGGGCCGTCCACAAACCGATACCATCGTTGACGTCTCCGAGTGCGATCAGCCTCCCGTCACGTGCTGCGGCGTGCTCGATGCTGGACTTCGATGTGCTGGGTGCCTCAAACCGGGACACCTCCCGCCAGGAGGAACCACCTTCGCTCGTCCAGGCGGCCGCCCCATCCCGGTTGCTGCCGTACACAACAAGCGAGCCGCCCAGCCGGATGACTCCGTTCACCGATGCGGTCGGGGAGAACTCGACCCGTTGCCAGTCCTCGGTCATTGGCAGCGACCCCGGGGCACTGCTGATGTCGATGAGTTCCGTGCTCACCGCCGTCTGGTTTCGTCACGGCCACCAGGGCGAGCAAGGTGAACGCGGCAGCCGCCGGGACGATCCACCGCGTCCGGGTTCGCGGCTCCCGGGGTCCGGTGGAGGCCGCGGTCCCACCGCCGTCCGCGGGCAGAATGCGTACAGCCGATTCGGAACCACGGTCGCGCATTTTTTCCCTATCCACGCCCCCATTGTGAGGGCGAAGCCGCTGGCTGACAAACGTCCCAGCTGCTCTCAATCGTTCCCTGCCGCTTGCTGCCCCGGACAACCGGGGGTAGGGTGCCCGGGAATGAACAACAACGGCTTCTATTTCGCTTACTTCTTTACCGGGCTTTCGGCCCGGGCAGAGGGTGTGCGCTAGACAAGCCGACAATCACCAACTCACCGCCCGAAGCCGAAAGCGGCTTCGGGTTTTTGTTTGCCTGGGCCGCCGCCACAGGAGAAGCCAATGACCGAATCAAAACAAAACAAGCCGGTACTGAAGAGCCACCGTCGCCCGGACGTGGATACGACCGTCGTTGCCGTTCGCAACGTCAGGTTCGGCGACGGCTCGTACCCGGTTATCGCCGGCCCCATTGCCGTTGAGACCGAAGAGCAGGTTATCAACACCGCGATGTCGTTGGCGGAGTCGGGAGCTTCGATGTTGCGCGCCGGTACCTACCGTGCCGAGCAGTCGCCATACACGTTCAAGGGCCTTGGCCAGGAAGGCCTCTGGCATCTGGAGAAGGCCGGATTCGAGAGCGGTCTTCCCACCATCACCGAGGTCATCGAACCCGGCATGGTGGAGGAAGCTGCCGACCACACCGACATGCTTGAAGTTGGGCCGGACAACATGCAGAACTTCGTGCTTCTGCGCGATGCCGGCAAGACGTTGAAGCCGATATTGCTGCACCGGGGACCGTCGGCGACCGTCGACGAATGGTTGATGGCTGCCGAGTACATCCTCGCCGAGGGCAACAACAACGTTGTGTTGTGTGAGCGAGGGAGCCGCGGTTTTGACCCCCGGACTTCGGACACAATTGACATCTCGGCAGTTCCGGTGGTGCAGCGACTGTCGCACCTGCCGGTGGTCATAGATCCGGCACCCGCTAATGGTGATGCCGACTTGCTGGCACCGTTGGCTCTCGCCGGCCGATCGGTCGGAGCAGATGGCCTTGTTGTCTCCGCCCATATCGACCCGTCGTCATCGTTGGCGGGCAACGGCAGCCAGCTCGATCTGGCCGAGTTTGCCAAGCTCATGGACAGCTTGGGAATCCCGTCACTACGTGACGAAATCGATCGCGTGGACCGGGCTCTCATCAAACTGGTGGCGAGACGGCTGCACAGTTCCGTCGAGATCGCCAAGATCAAGGCGGTAAAGGGCCTGAACATGAGATCTCCTGAGAGGGAGAAGGAGCTGATCGAAGAAGCCGTTGCCGACGGTGCCGCACTCGGCGTCGACCGCGAGTACATCGAAAACCTGATGAACCTCGTCCTGACCCACAGCCGGGCAGAGCAAAGGCGCGCCCTCGGCGACTCCCGGCCCTAATCGCGTCTGGCGTACCTCAGCGCCGTATACGGCGCTGAGGTACGCCAGACCCCGGACGCGGGCGGTAGCCTCACCGGATGATCGAGATCATTGCTGGTGAAGACGGGTTGGCGCGCTGTTCCTGGGGCGATAGCCCCGGCATCTACCGGGCATATCACGACGACGAGTGGGGGTTTCCGGTTGATGATGACCGCCTTCTTTTCGAGAAGCTGTGTCTGGAGGGGTTCCAGAGCGGGCTGAGCTGGCTGACAGTCCTGAATCGTCGGGAGGGGTTTCGCGCTGCATTCCACGGCTTCGCCATTGATGAGGTGGCGGCGATGGGCCCCGATGACGTCGAAGTGCTGCTTCAGGACACCGGGATCATCAGGCATCGCGGCAAGATCGAATCGACGATCAACAACGCCCGGCGGTCGCAAGAAGTGTGCGAGGAATTGGGGTCTCTTGGCGCACTCGTTTGGTCGTACGAGCCGGAGCCTGCGGGGTCGATCCTGGCCGCAAGCACTCCCGAGTCCACCGCGCTTGCCAAGGATCTCAAGAGCCGCGGATTCAGCTTTGTCGGACCGACAACTGCCTATGCGTTCATGCAGGCGATGGGAATCGTCAACGACCACCTCCCGGAGTGTCACGCCTGGGACACCGCGAACAGGGCCCGAGAGGCGTTCTCGAGACCGGCCTGATTGGGGCGGTCCTAGGCGATTCCGTGCATTTCCGGTTTGGCTTCTCGCGCCATCAGGTTCGACACCGCCTCGAGCGGCTTGGCCCCCTCGTAGAGCACCCGGGCGACCTGGGTGGCGATCGGCATCTCGATCCTATGGCGATCCGCCAGTGCCAGGATGCCGGGTGTCGACTTCACGCCCTCGGCCACCTGGTTCATTTCCTCGATGATGTCATCGAGCTTCTTGCCCTCGCCGAGCCCGAACCCGACGGTGTGGTTGCGGCTTTGCGAACTCATGCAGGTCGCGATCAAGTCTCCCATGCCCGCCAGCCCGGCGAACGTGAGTGGCCGGCCACCCATCGCCACTCCGAGTCGGGTGAGCTCGGCAAGGGCTCGGGTGATCAGCGTCGCCATGGTGTTGTCGCCGAAGCCGAGTCCGTGCGCCATGCCCGCGGCTATCGCCATGACGTTCTTGAGCGCCCCGGCGGCTTCGCTTCCGGTTACGTCGTCGTTGGTATACACCCGAAATCGACTGCTCATGAAGATCTGCTGCAGCGTGGCGGCCGCATCGGAGTCCTTCATGGCGATCACTGTTGCCGCCGGTTGGCCGGCAACGATCTCTTTGGCCAGATTCGGCCCCGTGAGGACACCAATCCGGTCGGGGTTGTGGTCGGCAAGCACGTCGGCGGTGACCTCGGTCATACGCATGAGGGTCTCTCGCTCGACCCCCTTGGCGAGGCTGACGATGGGGACCTCATTGCCGATGAGACCCGAAACGCTCTCGAGCACCGAGCGGAAGCCGTGTGACGGCACACCCATGACGATTGCTTCGGCGCCGGCAAGAGCATTTTCGAGATCGCTGGTCGCGCTGATTTGATCGGACAGCTCTTTGCCCGGCAAGTAGTCCGGGTTCTCCCGGCGGCCGTTGATGGCGGCGGTGAGGGTTTCCCGCCGTGCCCACAAGGTCACCGGTTGCTTGCCACCCACCAGGTCCGCAACCGCGGTTCCCCAGGATCCTGCACCGATAACGGACACGCGCATTGTTTCTCCCTTCTGCTTAGTAAGCGTAGGCGACCTGCCGATAGGAAAGGAGGGTCCTTGCTTTTCGGTCCCGTGCCAATGAGTCTTGCGGCGACTGCCGCAGACAGGAGAGGCCAGGGTGACGAGAAAAACATACGTACTCGACACTTGCGTACTTCTCGCCGACCCGCAATCCCTACTCCGCTTCGATGAACACGATGTTGTGTTGCCGCTCGTGGTTGTGGAGGAGCTGGATCGGCAGAAGACACGGGTAGATGAGGTCGGCAGCAACGCTCGCCGGGCCATCCGGGCGCTGGAGAAGCTCGGCGCTTCCGAAGCCGGGGGACTCGAATCTCCTCGCCAACTCGATTCAGGCGGGACGATCCGAATCGAACTCAACGGCACTCATTCGGACCGGCTCCCCAGTGTATTGGATCCGTCTACAGCCGATCACCGGATTCTCGCCACCTGTCTCAACCTCGTGGACGCCGCATGTACGACTGTGCTGGTCACCAAGGACGCCTCGCTTCGCATCAAGGGCGCCCAGCTGGGCGTCGAGGTCGAGGACTACCGCGCCGATACCGTGCCCGTCGACGAGTCCTACTCGGGTGTCGCCGAAGTCGAGGTGGACGGCGCAACGATCGACCAGTTGTATGCGGAAGGTAAGACGTTCCTCGACATGGACGACTTCCACGTCAACCAGTACGTCATTCTGAAGACGATTGGCTCGCAGTCCGCCGTCGGCCGCGTCGTCGACACCGCAAAGGGGACGTCAGTTGTCCGTGTCCCCGGCTCGCGCCAGGCCTTCGGCATCGAGTCGAAGAATGTGCGCCAGGCATTTGCGCTCGATCTGCTGATGGATCCGGATGTGACGGCGGTGAGTCTCATGGGCCTGGCGGGTACCGGAAAGACATTCCTTGCTCTCGCCGCAGCGCTGGAGCAAACCATCGAGGCAGGACGGTACCGGCGCATTTCGGTATATCGACCGCTGGTCGCGGTCGGCAGGCAAGAAATCGGGTTCCTGCCGGGCGACCTCGACGAGAAGCTCGCCCCATGGATGGCGGCTGTTCACGACAACCTCTACGCACTCTTCAGCGGAGATCCGCATTCCGCCAAGGGAGCCATCGACGAACTGCTCGACCGCAACGTCATCGAAATGGCTGCCGTGACCTATCTGCGGGGACGTTCGATTACCGACGAACTGGTCATCATCGACGAGGCGCAGAATTTGGAGTACCCGACACTCAAAGTGATCCTCACCAGGATCGCATCTGGGTCAAAGGTGGTCTTCTGTGGCGATCTGACCCAGGTGGACAATCCGTACATCTCGCCGTTTGGTGGTTTGGCGGCGCTCATTGAAAAGCTCAAGGGCCAGTCCCTCTTTGGGCATATCACGCTGGAGAAGTCGGTTCGCAGCCCTCTTGCCGAACTGGCCGCCCACATCCTGTAGCGGCCCACCGGCAACTGCAGCTCGCTTCTTCGCTTCTTGCGTACCCTGCTTCGGTGTCTCGAAGTGGTGTCCGCCAGAAGCCCGTCGGGGCGCGACTACGACCCCTGGGGGGAGGGAAGGTCGTAGTCGGGGAGGCGGTGGTCAGCCGTTGAGAATTAGGGCGAGGTCGGGATCGTCATCGGCGGCATCGAGACGGGTTCGCCAATTGGATTCCTCCGACAGCTGTGCGACGTAGGCGGCGCGAGCCCGCTTGCCGGCGGCGTCGTCGGAGACATCAGGAGCGCCCTCATACAGAGTGCCGAACCAGGCACGCAGCGAGGTCAACGCTTCGGAACGGATCTGCGAGACCCGGGCCTGGGTGACGCCGAGATCTTTGGCGATGTCCTGCAGCATCTCTCCGTTGAAGTAGTACCGCTCGATTACCTCGCCGTGGGTGCCGGGGAGTCCGGTAACCGCGGTACGAAGCGTGCCGAGCATCTCACGCTGCTCGAGGGCGGCCTCGGGCTGAGTCGTGAGATCGTGGTCGACGATGGTGTCCCGAAGTGAAACGTTGTCGTCGGGACGCTGATGGTCGAGATAGAGCAGCATCGACGCCGCAGACTCGGCCTGGGTCTTGTCGAGTTCCTCGACGGTGATTCCGAGAGCAGTCGCCAGCGTCTCACGGTCGGGATCTCTCCCGGTTTCGTCCCGCAGCGAAGTGTTGGTTTCCTCCATCTCGCGGTAGCGCCGGCGCACTGAGCGGGAAGCCCAGTCGCGGGTACGAGTCGAGTCGATGATTGCACCGCGGATGCGAATGGCGGCGTAGCGCTCGAACGGAATACCCGAATCCGGGTTGAATCTCCTGGCAGCCTCGACAAGCCCGAGGGCACCCGCGTTCCAAAGCTCCTCGCGATCCACGTGACGTGGGTAGCGGGCTGAGACTTTGGCGACTGTGCGCCCCACCAGATCGAGATGGTCGCGAACAAGTTCGTTCGTTTCCTGCTCGTTATCCCTTGTGCTCATTTCTGGCCTCCCAGGGTCGTCCCACCCGGACGATTCCGTAGAGGGAGAAATCGTCACGATCCTGACTAGCCTTGATGACCATTCCATAAATAGTCACTAAGAGTGTTCGGCCAAGCCCGGAATATAGGGATGTGAGTTCCTTATGTGACAGCCGTGCGCGCCGACTGTGGTGGGGAAGCGTTGACATGGATGTTGACGGTTGGTGAAGCGCACCGTCCTACAAGGAGGTACTCACAGTGCGTATTAATCAGAACATTGCGGCGTATAACTCGTTCCGCAATTTGTCCGCGACTAATACCCAGTTGGGTAAGTCGCTCGAGAAGCTTTCTTCTGGGTTCCGGATCAATCGTGCGGCTGATGATGCTGCGGGGTTGGCTAAGTCGGAGTCGCTGCGGGCTGAGATCCGTGGTTCTCGTCAGGCGATTCGGAATGCTCAAGATGGTGTGAGTTTTGTTCAGACTGCTGAGGGTGCGCTCAATGAGGTGCATTCGATTCTGCAGCGTATGCGTGAGTTGGCTGTTGATGCAGCTAACACTGCAACTACCACCGGCACAGCCCAACAGGCCGAGGTAACCCAGCTGCTCGCAGAGCTGACCGCTATTGGTGGCAACAGCACGTTCGCCGGCAAGAGTGTGTTCTCTAACTACGGCTCCAATGCTCTGACGTTCCACGTCGGGTCCGGTGCAAGCCAGACCCTCGCGGTCACGTCCGACCTGCGGATCAACACGAACGGCAGCGGCGGGATCTTCGATACCCACAACCTGTCGACGATCAACCTGGCGACGCCCGGCGGCGCCAACACGGCAATCGGCGTGATCGACTCGGCTATTGGGGATGCGTCCACCGCTCGTTCGAGGCCGAAGAGATGGTGGCCTTCACCCGTCACCAGATCATGGTTCAGGCAGGCACCGCGATGCTGGCCCAGGCCAACCAGGTCCCCGGCAGCGTCCTCGCTCTCCTTCAGTAGGTAGGCAATCGACCGACAGGGAGGGGGTGGCCCGAAACACGGGTCACCCCCTCTATAAGACTCAGACAAGCAACCAGATCGGAAAGCCCGTAGATGGCAATCCCACTCTTCAACATAGGAGGCCTTGCCTCCGGGCTCGACACCAACTCGATCATCTCGAGTGTGCTCGACGTAGAGCGCATCCCGATCCAGCAACTCGAAGCAAGGCGGGCCGATCACCAGGTAGAGGACAGCGCCTGGCAAAGCCTCAAGGCCCGATACTCGGCAATACGTACCGCCCTCAACGCACTCGACTCGAGTAGAGACTTCGACAAGTTCGCCACTGTTACCAGCTCCAACGAGTCGGCGGTTGGTGTGGCAACCACCGGCGCTGCCACGCCCGGCTCCATCACCTTCACGGTTGGCCAGCTGGCGACAAACCACCAGGTCGCTACGGCCAGCGACTTCTCTGGGGCGGATGCCCTCGTGGGCGCCGGCGACTTCACGATCACGATCGGCGGAACGGACCACACCGTCACCGCTACCGCCGACACCACCGTCGCTCAACTGGCGGCGGCCATCAACGGTCTCGATGCCGGGGTATCCGCCTCGGTCATTTCGATTGACGGCACCAACCAGAAGCTGCTCCTATCTGCAGACGAGACCGGAGCCGGCGCCGCGTTTGCCACCTCGGGGAGCATCGGTTCCCTGGGGACGATGAATACCGTCCAGCAGGGCCAGGATGCTCAGGTGACCATTGGATCCGGTGCATCGGCCCTGACGTTGAGCAGGTCCAGCAACACGGTCACGGACCTGCTCCAGGGTGTCACTATCGACCTCAACGAAACGACCGTGTCCAGTGTCACCGTGTCGACGAAGCGCGACACCGAAGCAGCGATGACCGCAATCACCGACCTCATGACCGAGGTGAATACAACTCTGACGACGATCGCCGACCTTACGAGGTACAGCCCCGAGGCCGACTCCGGTGGCCCCCTCGCAGGGAACGCCACAGCACGGGCCCTCGCCCTGGATCTTCGTTCTGCCATATCCGGCTTTGTCAACAGCGGTTCGAGCAATTACCCGGTGGCGAGCTCACTCGGGATCTCGTTGAACCGTGAGGGAACATTCGATATCGACGAGAGCAAGCTCCGCAGTGCGCTGGACGACGACTTCGATGCCGTCGTCAGTACCCTCGTTGAGAGCGCCGCGGCTGCAGACGCCAGAGTCGCGTTCGCCGGTGCCGGCAGCGCAACCCTCCCAGGCGACTACGAGGTAGTCATAAGCCAGGCGGCGACGCGTGCGTCGGCGTTGAGCGACCGTTTCCGTCGGCCCAACTCGGACGTTACCTTCCAGATAATCGCCGACGGCACCACCGTCGACGTGAACCTGGCCAGACAGGATCAAATCAACACCGTGATCCAGAAGATTTCAGATGCGCTGACTGCTGCGGGGGTGACCTCTGTCACCGCAAGCGCGGTCGAGGTGAACGGCGACGATCACATCCAGCTAGGTCATTCCGCATACGGATCGGCCGGTGGGTTCGAGGTCGTTGGTGATCCGTTTGGCCTTGCAGGTGCCTATGCCGGTACCGACGTCGCAGGCACCATCGGCGGGGAAGCAGCCACCGGCAGCGGGAGGACGCTCATCGCAGATTCCGGGGACCCTCAGGGGCTGACACTCACGATCACTGCCACCGCGGCGGACGTGAGCGGCGCCGGAGGGAGCCTGTCACTTGGTGACGTCTCCTACACGAGGGGGGCACTCGGCTCGCTCGACATAACAATCGGACAGGCCGAAGGCAGCGGGGGACGTATCGCCCGGGCGGTAGATCTGACGGCCTCCCAGATCGACCTGATCAACGACCGTATCGAGATCATGGAGGATCGGCTGGATCGGCGGGAAGCCATGTTGATCCGCCAGTACGCGGCACTCGAGACCGCGATGGCGACACTGCAGTCACAGGCTCAGTGGCTCACTTCACAGCTGAGTGCACTCAATGGCGGGAGTAGCTCATAAATGACGGCAAGGAAAGAGGATCAATGACAAGCCTGGCTGTTTCCTACCAGGTGGCCGGCGAGGCCTATCAGAGTCAGGCGGTCGGGACCGCCGGGCCTCTGCAGTTGGTGCTGATGCTGTACGACCGGGCGCTGGCGGCAATCGCTCGCTCCGAGTGGGCGTTGCAGAACCGCGAACCCGGCTCGATCGAGCTGGCGCACAAAGAGCTGACCCGGGCGCAGGACATCGTCACAGAACTGATGCTCTCGCTCGACCACGACCAGGGTGGCGAGATCTCCGCATCGCTGAACGCGATCTATGAGTTCTGTTTGGAACGGCTAACCCAGGCGAACCTGGAGAAGGACCCTGCGTCGCTTCCGTTCGTGGCCAAGAGCCTCACCGACCTTCGAGAAGCGTGGGCTCACATCGCAGCGGAGACGGGAGAGTAGCCATCGGACTCGAGGCGGTCTCCGAGCTGTTCGACGGCATCGAGCAATCTCTCGAAGCCGGTGACTGGGATGCGCTGGGCCATAACCAGCTTGCCGAGCCCGACGTTATGCCCGAGGACGAGCAGGAGCTGTGTCGGCTCATCGCCGAGGCCGACCGTCTGCAACGTCTCATCTCCAGCTACATGGATCAGGTCCACGCCGATCTCGATGAGGCACCCCAGCTCCGTCGCGCCGCAACTGCCTACACGCGCGCCGAGAGCGCTTAGCTCAACGCAGCCGCACCCGAGTTTTTCAAACTGTTCTTGCTACGCAAGAACAGTATCGATGGGCTAATTGCCGGCAAGTTGCTCGTTGGTGAAGTCGAAGCAGAAGTCGAAGGTGTCCGGGTCGGCATCGACGGGTCCTGCCACCAGTAGCAATTGGCCGTCTTCGATGTGTCCCTCGAAATCGCCTGCGGTACCGCCGGAGTCTTCGATGCACTGCCGAAAAATGTCCTCGGCCTCTTGTTGGATGTTTGATCCGCAGCCGGCCGGGAGGAGAGCAACGACGCAGGCGGTGAGCATGATCTTGAGGACGAGCATGCCGCGATCGTAGTTGCTCACTCTGCCCGAATCCGGAGTTCCACCATGGGGATCTTGGCGGCCATGGCCACCCTCGACTCGTGGGTGCCGTCGTGCGATACCCCCATCATTCCCATCAGCTTCGTCGCCGCCTTGGGATGGGCTTGTTCGTACCCGACGAAGACTGTCGCTGCCTCGGAGCCCTCCAGGAACCGCTGCTCGACCTGGTGACGGCTCGACCCAACCCACAACCCTGCGGCGGGGCTGGACTTGATATTGCGGTACCAATCCGCGTTGGGGCCGGTGCCCGAACATAGGATGTACGAATCGCCATCGCGACGCACCACTTCGAGAGGGGTCTGGCGGAGCTTCCCGCTCCGGCGGCCGACGTGTTCGAGCATCACGATGCGCTTGCCGAATAGAAATCCAAGCCGGGCACGAAACAGCCAGACGGGAGCGTGCAGGACTCTCTTGAAGAGACCCGTCGGTTTCTGCTTGAAGTTCAACTTGCTCATGGCACCAATCTAGGAGACGAAGCAATGGCTCAGATCCGCGTGAGTATCGAAATACCTCGCCCCCCGCAGGTGGTCTGGGACGACGTCGCCAGACTCGAAACCCATGTCGAGTGGATGGCGGACGCCGAGTCGATCGAGTTCGAAGGGGAAGCACGTAGCGGTGAAGGCACCGTCATGAGAGTTCTGACGAAGGTCGGTCCGTTGCGGACAACGGACATCATCCGGGTGGTGCGCTGGGATCCGCCGACAGCGATCGCAGTTCAACACGAAGGACTCGTGACGGGGGAAGGCGAGTTCACCTTGGTGCCGACTCCGGCGGGAACCCGGTTTGTCTGGTCGGAGACGCTCGAGATGCCCCTGTATCTGGGCGGTGCGGTGGGGGCATTCTTTGCCAAGCCGGTCCTCCAGTGGGTGTGGCGGCGGAATCTGAAACGTCTGGCCGCCCGGTTCACCTAACCCGGGGATCTTGTCGCGGCCGGCCGGTAGCATCCGGGTATGGCTATCGACATTGCAGGTTTCATCACCTACGTAAAGGATCACGCCGTCGAGCACGGCTTTCACGTTCACGACGAGCGGCACTTCATCGAGACCTTCTCGCTGCGCCAGTCGTTTGAGATCGACCTGCACCCGGAGTCTGCCTGCGACGGCCCACTTGACCTGAATCTCGCTTTCGAGATAGAACCGCGGGTCCTGCTCAGATTGGAGGACTGGGTCAAGGAACACGAAGAGGACATCGCAAGCGCAGACGGCAACTTTCAGCTGCCCATCTACTTCAACTGGGCCCTTCCCACCATGAAGTCCCCGCCCGATCTCGTCGTGCTGGCCGCGGAGTTGGCCGGTATCGCCGGGTTTGAACTCCCCATCGAGGTTTCCGGCGTGGAGTCGACGGGGGCTCTTTCCACCGGTTCCGACATCAGACTCTCGCTTGTCGGTCGGGTGGAGACGTCGCTCGTCGATGTCATGATGGGCCAGGAGCAACTGTGCGACATCCTCGACAGATGCCGTGAGGTCAGCGAATACCTCGTGGAAACATCCGGCCAATGGGATGTGGAGTACCCGCCCCCATCGCCGCCTATCTAGCCGCGATCGGTTCGCCGCTCTGTAGCGGCGGCCGCGGCCGGCAATGAGACGGCTTGCAGCGGTTCGGTAGAGGGCGAATCCCGGGCGGGCTCGGAATCGACAAGTTCGTCTTGTAGGTTTGAGTTCTCGCGATGGAGAGACCATGCACTACGGAACGGCGATCCTGGCCATTTGCTTCTTCCTGTATGCCATTTCCTCGAAGCGGCTCAGCCTGACGGTTTTCACCGGGCCGCTGGTCTTTGCAACGCTGGGGTGGATCTTGGGTCCCGCCGGACTTGGCTTTGCCGACCTATCGGCCGGCGAACGTGTGACGGATATCGAACTGATCACTCTTCTGCTCGAGGGGACCCTCGTGCTGGTTCTGTTCACCGACGCCATGGGCACAAATATCACCCGCTGGCGGGAACAGACGACTTTGCCGGGGCGACTGCTCGGGGTCGGTCTCCCTCTCACCATGATGGCCGGCTGGGGTCTGGCGTTGCTCCTCTTCAGCAATCTGTCCTTATGGGAGGCAGGGCTGATCGCGATCATCCTGGCGCCGACCGACGCTGCTCTTGGACAGGCTGTCATATCCAACCCGCGTGTTCCGCAGCGGATCCGGCAGGCGCTCAACATCGAGAGCGGACTCAACGACGGATTGGCCCTTCCGGTCTTCTTCGTGGTGCTCGAAACCGCACAAGCCAGTGAAGCATCGCTTGGGGCAGGGTCTCTCATCCGAGAGATTGTCAGCCAGGTGTTCATAGCTGCGGCAGTCGGCGTGGCGGTCGGATGGCTGGCAGCTCGACTGATCATGTGGACAGCAGACCGAGACTGGATGGCTCCGGCGTGGTCGAAGGTTGCAATGCTCGCGGTGGCGCTCGGCGCATGGGTATTCGGCGACGGCCTCGGCGGCAGCGGTTTTCTGGCGGCATGGATCGCAGGGCTCATTATCGGCCGAGAGCTCCGTGAGGCTCAACCCGGGATCGGCGATTTCGCCGAGGACACCAGCCATGTCCTCACGCTGCTCAGCTTTTTCGTATTCGGCGCCTTTGTTCTCGGCGATGTGATCGATGGCATCACCTGGCAGGTCGCCCTCTATGCAGTTCTGAGCCTGACCGCCATACGGATCCTTCCCGTCGCCGTCGCCATGATCGGGTCCGGTTTGAAGAGCCAATCTGTCCTGTATCTGGGATGGTTCGGCCCGCGCGGGCTGGCGTCGATCATCCTCGTTGCAACCATCGTCGAGGAGTCCGAGCTTGCCGGCTCTGAGACGATCGCACTGGTGATGGCTGCCACGGTGGGCTTGAGTATCTACGCTCACGGCGCTTCCGCGTGGTGGGGTTCGAACTGGTATGCCGATTGGTACGAATCGCAGGGGGATGATGCTGCGGAGCTGCCGGAGTCCGATGAGGTATCGCACGTGCCGGTGTCGCGTCGGTTCGGCCATATCGAAGAGCCGCCCTCGTAGTTGTTCAGTTGCCCGGCTTTGAGAAGTGCATGTAGTCGGCGGACTGCCAGACGCCGCCCCAGCTCCAGCCGACCTCTTCAAATATGGTGATCGCCTCGTCGCCGAGGTTGATCATCCCTGGGAGCTCGAGGTCACGGTTCGTGTACGGCTCGCCTTCGAGCGGAAGGACATTCCCGTCCCGGGCCCACGGATTGATGAGTGGATTGATGTCGACCGCAAGACCGAAGGCGTGGTTGGACCAGCTTTCGGTGCCGTCGACGTACCGGCAGTTGAACCCGGACGTGACGTTGGCTGCCATCGCTGCCTTGTCGTCTCCTCCGTAATTGTCGACCAGTTCGATCCGCTCTATCTGGAATCCGATGTCGAAGAGACCCTCGAAAGCGGTGACGACGTCTGCTGCAACGGAGGTGTTGATAACCAATTCCCCGGTCCTCACCTGGCCGTCGAAGTCCCAGTAAGTGAGGTTGAGCAGTGACAGTTTGTCAAAGTGCAGCGGGCAACCTTCCCGCCAACTCGCCCAAACGGTCGTTTCGGTGACGGGGCGATAGTCGTATGCAAAGACCGGGGCGAGGGTTGTCGATGTCGGGGGCGGAAGCGAGGTAGTCGTAACTGTTGACGGCGGTGCGGTGGTCGGGGTCGATGTGGTCGTAGTGGTTGGAGGAGGGCTGGTGGTGGCAGATGTGGGAGGCAGAGTGGACGCAGCGGCACCCGCGCTCTGGGCGGTGGCAGCGTCCGAGCCCACGTTGCTGCCACATGCGGCAATTAGCAGCGTTCCGGCAATGGCGATGGAAAGCCTCCGCGAGTTCATGACCGCAACGTAGCGCTCCCGACGGGATACACCTCAGTCGGTGCCCAGGAACAGGGCGATGGTGTCGTTCACCGCGGCCGCGCTCTCTAGAGGGAGCATGTGGCCGCCGTCTTCGATCATGACGATGCGAGCATCGGCGAGTGCCGCCGCCAGGGGCTGCGCCCCCTTCGGTTTTGTCATGATGTCGCGTTCGCCGAGGATCAGCAGTGTGGGGCAGGTAACTCTGGCTGCAAGCTCGATAGCACGGGTGTAGGTGCTGCATGCAGTCAGATCGGAGGCGAGCACACCTTGCTCCGCGGCGCTGATGAACGACTCCTCGATGTCGCGGAGCCAACCCTTGGGACGCCCGATTGCGGGCTCGGCGAAGCTCCACTTCATGACCATGGCGGCTGCATCGGGATCGTTGGCTCGAGCCGTTGCCAGCAGGTCACGGTGGACGGGCATCACCGCAGATGTCGCGATGAGCACGAGATGGTCGACAAAGTCGGGGTTTGCCGCTGCCGTCTCGAGGGCAATCAGCGAGCCGAGCGAATGCCCGGCGAGGGTCACCGGACCGGAACTCAACTTCCGCATCTCATCACCGAGCCATCCCGCATAGTCCGAGACTTCATCCATCGGCGGTTGGGTCGACAAGCCGTGTCCGGGAAGATCGACCGCGACCGAGTTCTCGAAGAACCCGGTCTGCCGGATCCACGATCGGGAATCGAGGCCGGCACCGTGAACGAAGATGATCTGGCTCATCAGGCGATCATAGATCCGGCCCGGCAATCGTCCCTGGGGATGAGCCGGCAATCCCTCATGCGGCCGACGCCGGACAGCCGGTTCTCGGATAGGTTTGGATGGACGTTGTCGCAGGGCGCGTCAATTCTGAGTACGACGAGAGGGGTCGCCACCAATGACGACTACACAAGCAACATCGACCGGCGCCGTCGCCGCTCGCATCGACAGTGGAACAAAAACCTACGGGCAAGGCGATACCGAGGTCAGGGCGCTCGACGGTGTTACCGCCGAGTTCGAATCGGGTCGATTCACGGCAATCATGGGACCATCCGGAAGCGGCAAATCGACTCTGCTGCACTGCGTCGCCGGCCTTGATGTTCTTTCCGACGGGCGGGTGTTCATCGGGGACACGGAACTCGGGGCGCTGAACGACAAGGATCTGACACTGCTGCGCCGTGAGAAGGTCGGGTTTGTCTTCCAGGCTTTCAACCTGATCCCCACCCTGACGGCTCGAGAGAACGTCCTTCTTCCATTGCTGATAGCCGGCGATGATCACGATGAGGCGTGGTTCGACCAGGTTGTGGGCATACTTGGGCTCGAGGATCGGTTGACCCACAGGCCATCGGAGCTTTCCGGGGGCCAGCAGCAAAGAGTTGCCGCGGCCCGGGCACTGGTATCACGACCCGCCATCGTCTTTGCGGACGAGCCGAGCGGAAACCTGGACTCCAAGTCTGCAGCCGAGTTGCTCGATTTCATGCGACGTGCGGTGAAGGAGTTCGGCCAGACAATCGTCATGGTCACCCACGATCCGGTGGCTGCGTCGTATTCCGATCGCATTGTCTTTCTCGAAGACGGCAAGATCGTCGACGAATTGCATGATCCGACACCGGATTCGGTGCTGGATCGCATGAGGCAGTTCGGAGCGTAGAGGCATGATTCGTACTGCACTAAAGACGGTCTTTGCGCATAAGCTGCGGCTGGCGCTGACCGCGATGTCGGTAATGATGGGCGTCGCCTTCATCGCCGGCACCTTCATCTTCACCGACACAATTGACGAGACATTCAACGACCTCTTCGACGACCTCTTTGCGGGTCAGGACGTCATCGTTCAAGGCGAAACCGAGATCGATGTCGGATTCAGCGGGCCACCCCCGATGGATGCAGGCGTGCTCGACCTCGTGTTAGCGGTCCCCGGTGTCGATGCTGCCGAGGGCAGCGTCGGGGGATTGGCCATCATCTACGACAAGGAGGGGGAGGCGATCGTGCCCACCGGCCCGCCCACGATTGGCGGTTCGATGACCGACGATCTCCGGCTTGCGGGCAACGTCGAACTGCGTGACGGCCGGGTTCCCGAAACCGCGACCGAGGTATCGATCGATGCCAAGACGGCCACGGACAACAACATCGTCGTCGGTGACGTCGTCAAGATCCAATCACCCATGGAAGTCGCTGAGTACGAGGTTGTCAGCACTATTGGCTTCGGAGAATCCGACAATCTCGCCGGAGCTACCTTCGCTGGTTTCGAACTAGCGACGGCACAACGGCTGTTTGATCTAGAAGGCCAGTATTCGTCCATCGTTGTCATCGCGCAGGAAGGGACCAGCCCTGATCTCCTGCGCAATAGCATCGCTTCGGTTCTGCCGGAAGGTGTTGAGGCTGTGACCGCGGCGGACGAGGCAGACGCTCAGTCGGAAGTCCTATCGGAGAGTCTCGGATTCCTGCAGACGGCACTGCTCGTGTTTGCGCTGGTTGCTGTGTTTGTTGCGTCGTTCATCATTCAGAACACGTTCCGCATCATCGTTAGGCAACGGCAGAAGGAACTCGCTCTGATGCGAGCTGTCGGAGCGACCGGAAATCAGGTCGTGTGGATGGTGGTCATCGAGGCAATCATCGTGGGCGCCGTGGCTTCGATCATCGGCATCGCCTTCGGTTTCGTCATCGCTCAGGGCCTGACGAGTGTCCTGTCTGCCGTCGGGTTCGATCTCCCGTCGACGACGGCCCCGTTGGCAACTCGCACCATCGTCGTCGGTTTTGCGGTCGGCATGGGCGTGACTGTGGCCGCGGCGGTTCTCCCGGCGATTCGGGCGGCCCGGATTCCCCCGGTGGCTGCTCTGCAGGACGTCGACGTCCGGCTGCGCATGTCGGATCGAAGGCGGACGATCATCGGGTCCATCGTCCTGGTGGTCGGCATCGCCCTCATTGTGAACGGACTGTTCGGGGACATCCTCGACCTGGGCCCACTCAACGAACTGACCGCGATCGGTGCCGGGGCCCTCATGGTGTTCCTTGCCGTGAGCATGCTGAGTTCTCTCATTGTCAAGCCATTCGCCCAATTCCTCGGCTGGCCGCTACCGAGTATCGACAATCTGACGGGGACGCTTGCCATCGAGAATTCGGTGCGCAAACCACGGCGCACCGCAACGACGGCGTCTGCACTGATGATCGGGTTGGCGCTGGTGGCCTTCTTCTTCATCCTCGGTGACTCGATCAAGGCGTCTGCCGGTGCCGCCATCGAGGAGGGACTGCGCGCCGACTACGTCATCAATGTGGATGGCTTCAGCGGAGGGTTCAGCCCGGTTCTCGGGAACACGCTCGACGAAGCGCCGGAGATCGAGGCGACCACATCGCTGCGATTCGGGTTCTGGGATCGGGACGGTTCCGACGAGTTCCTTATGGGCATCGATTCGGAGACGGTCGATCAGACGATCTTCCTCGGCGTCACCGCCGGTAGTACCGAGATTCTCGGTCAGGGCGGCGTCATGGTCCACGAGGACATTGTGGATGGTGAAGGCTGGGTGGTCGGCGAGACGATCCCGATGGGTTTTGCCACCACGGGCCGGCAGCAGGTCGAGCTGGTGGGTACCTTCACCGAGGCCGGTGTCGTGCAGGCGAATTTCCTGATCGGAATGGGCTTCTACGAGGAGAACTTCAAGGGCGTCGGTACTGATGTCGACTTCGTTCTGGCGGTCAAGGCCGCCGAAGGGGTACCCGGCGAAACTTCGCGGGCTGTAGTCGAAGCCGCCGCGGCGGACTACGCAAACGTCACTGTGCGCGACCAGGCGGAGTATCGGAAGTCGCAGGAGGACCAGGTCAATCAGCTGCTTGTGATCTTCAATGCGTTGTTGATCCTGGCGGTCATCATCGCCGTATTCGGCATTGCCAACACCCTGGCACTGTCGATCTTCGAGCGGACTCGGGAGATCGGCCTACTGCGAGCGGTGGGTATGAGCAGGCGGCAGATCAAGCGGATGATCCGCTGGGAGGCGATCATCGTGGCGATCATCGGGGCCGTCCTCGGGATTGTCGTCGGCTTGTTCTTCGGCATCGTGGTTACCGCGGCGCTCGGTGCGCAAGGGATCGACGTTCTTTCGATCCCGGCCGTCCAGATCCTCGGTCTGGTGGTCTTTGGCGCAATCGCCGGCCTGGCAGCGGCAATGTTCCCCGCCCGCCGCGCCGCCAAGCTCAACATCCTCGAAGCCATCTCCTACGAGTAAGAGCAAACGTATAGTCCGCAGACACGGGGTCGCCTCACCAGGCGACCCCGTGTTGTTTCTCGCTTCCGGCGTAAATCCTGCCGGAATGCCCGGGAGCATCCGCGTCTCTGTTCTTGCGTTGATCCTGCCGGTATCCCGGCAGGATCAACGCCGGAACGGGACAGTGGAGGTGCCTCTCTGTTCTTGCGTGGTTGGTGCCGGTATCCCGGCAGGGTCAACGCCGGAACGGGTGAGGCTTTCGTGTCACAGCGGTCCTGCACAGTGTGGCTATGAGCAAAGCAGACTATCGCCAACTAGCGGCACGAGCCTCTCATCGCCACGGTGTCTTCTCGAGAGCCGACGCTCGAGAGCTTCAGATTCCCGACAGCACGCTTTCGGATGGTGTCGCGCGCGGCTGGTTCAATCAAGCCGGACCTCGGGTCTACACCATTGCCGGCAGCCCGGCGACGCCGCAGCAAGAGATGTCGGTTGCCGTCGCATCGATGCCGGCGCTAGCCGCCGTATCGCATCAGACTGCGGCCGAGATCTGGAGACTGACCAGACGAGGCATCCGAAAGATGGAGATCCAAACTACGAGGTGGGATCGTGTCGCCAGACCCGGTGTGACGGTTCACGAGTCGCTGGACTTGATGGCCGGCGACGTCGTTCTCGTCGACGGTATTCCAGTGACATCGGCCGTGCGGACGGTGGTCGATCTGGGCGCATCTAACAAGTGGATCGTTGAAGGTGCTCTCGAACAGGGTATTCGACGCGGAGTGTTCACCCTTTCTGAGGTCGAGGCATTTGTGACGAGAGTGGGGCGGAAGGGGCGTCGTGGGGTGGGGGTCATCCGCCCTCTCATCGAAGTGCGGAAGAAATGGGATACGGCAACCGAAAGTGCGCTCGAAGACGCCTTCCGGCAGTTGGTCGATGCGTCCGGGTTGCCTGAACCCGTGTCGCAATATGTCGTGCGCGATAGTTGCGATGCATTCGTTTGCCGGGCCGACTTCGCCTACCCGGAGAAACGGCTGCTGATCGAGCTAGACAGCGAAGCGCACCACCTCGACAGGGTCACGTTCCGTCGCGACCGCTCAAAGCAGAACAGCATCATCGTCCTGGGCTGGACAATTCTGCGATACACATGGTGGGATCTGCAAGACCAGCCTTATCGCGTGGCGGCTGAACTGCGGGCAGCACTTGCCCCATGAGACGACGATTGCCCGATAGCAAGCTGTGATCTCCCTCCGTTCCGGCGTTGCCGGTGCCGGTATTCCGGCAGGATCAACGCAGGAACGGAAGGGTGCTACCCGTCGCCGGGGATGACCAATCCCGATTCGTAGGCGACGATCACGGCCTGGACCCTGTCGCGCAGCTCCAACTTGTTGAGGATGTGGGAAACATGGGTCTTCACCGTTGTTTCCGAGACAAAGAGCTCCCCGGCGATCTCGGCGTTCGATAGGCCACGTGCCAGTTGCCCGAGCACCTCCACCTCACGTTCGGTCAGGTCGGAGAGGCCGGCGTGGGGTGTAGGAGTAGCCGGCGTCTTGGTGAACTCCTCGAGAAGCTTGCGCGTGATCGATGGCGACAGCAGCGAGTCGCCGGCGGCAACTACCCGGATAGCCGCGGCCAGGTCGTCGGGTGGGGTGTCTTTGAGTAAGAAGCCGCTGGCTCCGGCGCGCAGAGCGTCGTAGACGTAGTCGTCAAGGTCGAAGGTCGTCAGGATCAGCACCCGGGGGCATGCGTCTCGGGGCGCATCGCAGAGCTCGCGAGTTGCGGTGATCCCGTCCATCTCCGGCATTCGAATGTCCATGAGGATCACGTCTGGGCGCAACTCCCGCGCCAGTCGGATGGCCTCGATCCCGTTCCCGGCTTCCCCGATCACATCGATGTCAGGTTCTGCGGACAGGATCATGGCGAATCCGGCCCTGACCAGCACCTGGTCGTCGACGACGAGAACACTCGTTGAGCCCATCATGCGGGTATCGGAATCCTGGCTACGACCCGGTAGCCACCGCCCGGCCGAGGACCGGCGTTGAGCGTTCCGTCGAGAAGAGCAACCCGTTCATGCATTCCAAGCAAACCCTGCCCGCCGTTGCCGCCGACTCCTGCGGCGGCGCCGCGACCGTCGTCGGTCACCTCCAGCGACAGCGACGAATCAGCGAAGGTCACGGCAATCCGGGCGCTCACATTGGGACCGCCGTGCTTCAACGTATTGGTGAGCGATTCCTGGACAATGCGGTACGCGTTGAGGTCGATTCCGACCGGCAGCGGTCTTGCGTCGCCCTCGATCGCCACCGTTACCGGCAACCCCGCCGAGTTCATCTGCTCGACCAGGGCATCGAGTGTCTCCAGCCCCGGCTGTGGCGCTATTGCCGCGGGGTCGGCGGTTCGCAACATCCCCAGCAATCGACGCATCTCGGTCAATGCTCGATGCCCTGCAGCCTCCGCGGCCTCCATTGCCTGGGAGGCCTCATCGGGTCGGTCGTGCAATACCCGACCCGCCCCGGCGGTCTGAACCGTCATCACTGTGATTTCGTGGGCCACAACGTCGTGAAGCTCGCGGGCGATCCGGGTTCGTTCCTGAACGACCGCCTCGGCAGCACGCTGCTCGCGCTCGAGTTCGGCCCGGATTGCGCGCGATTCCAGGGCGACCATCCGCTGCTGACGATGGTAAGTCTCCCGTCCGACCAGCAACGGAAAGCCGAGGAACGCAATCTCGCTTACGAGCGCCAGCAGTTCCACGTCGTACACGAAGACCCCGACGAGAGTCCACAGAAGGACGATGTCGATGGTGATACCGCCGATAAGCAGTGATCGACGTGGTTCGAGTTCGGCTCCCACGGTATAGATAGCGACAGAGATACCGAAGATGGCCCAGGAGCCTGGGTAGTTGAGACCGCGATCAATCAGAAACCCGATGATGGTGATCGCTAGAACCGGCACCGGAGCGCGGCGCCGCCATATGAGCGGTAGCGTTTGCATGCCGATGAGCACATAGGCCCAGTTATCGGTCGGGCGTGAGGTGGAATCTCCAGGGTCCCACACCGTGACCGAGGCGAGGCTGACGATGAACATGCCTGCGCCCAGGAGCACATCGGTCGCGATAGCTCGGCGGCGTTCATCCAGCTTCATACAGGGATCGTACAAGCGGCCACCGGCACGGGCATCGTTCGAACGATCGATTCCAGGGTCATACCTGCAGCCGACGCGCGGGCGGTAACGTATTGGCAGACACGTGGAGAACGAGGCGATGGCGGAAGAACGGCGAGCGGCAGCCTTCTTTGATCTGGACAGGACGCTGATAGCGGGGTCGTCGGCGTTCGTTTTCGGTCATGCGGCTTGGAGTCACGGGATGATGCCGACACGGGACCTCGTGTCGGACGCATCAAAGGCGATTCAGTTTCGGTTTACCGGCGCCAGCGACGAGAAGGCAAACGCGGTCCGCGATCGAATCCTCGAGGCCATCAAGGGGGCAACGGTCGACGAGTTGATGGCTCTCGGCGATGACGTCATCCCTCGCCTCCTAGACGACGTCCGCAAGGAGTCGCAGGGTTTTATCGATCTGCACACGGAGGCGGGGCGCGACACGTACATGGTGACTGCATCACCGATTGAGATCGTCGCCTCCCTATCTGACGAACTTGGCATGACCGGTGCCATCGCCACCGTTGCCGAGACCGTGGACGGCGTCTACACGGGCGAACTCTCAGAGCCGTTTTGCTACGGGCCGGCAAAGGCCGATGCCATCCGACGGGTTGCGGAGCGGGAGGGTTACGACCTCGCTCTCTGTTACGGATACAGCGACTCGCTGAGCGATCTGCCCATGCTCGAGCTTGTTGGCCATCCCGTCGCCGTGAACCCTGATGGCGGTCTCGAGGCCGTAGCCAGAACCCGGGGTTGGCCGATTGTCGAGTTCAGCCGGACCGCACGCAGGGTCATCCGGACCACCACCGCCAGCGTCGGGGCGGTCGGGTTGGCTATCACGACGTATGTACTGGGCCGCCGCCATGGGCGCCGCGCCGCCCGGTTCCGCTGAAGCAGCTTCACAACCGCCTTCTAAGGTGGGCTCGATGACAGATCACGAAGTGGGCGTCGGCCCGCATCCCGAGCCGTGGCCCGACGATCCCCGACTCGATCCACATTTGCTGGCCAAAGGTGACCGGCGAAATGTGCTCGACCGCTATCGCTACTGGACGCGTGCGGCGATCGTCGCCGAGCTCGACACCCGCCGCCATCCGTTCCACGTTGCCATCGAGAACTGGCAGCATGACTTCAATATCGGCACCGTGGTGCGCAACGCCAATGCCTTCCTCGCCGCCGAGGTGCACATCATTGGCAAGCGCAGATGGAACCGGCGCGGGGCGATGGTCACCGACCGATATCAACACATCCGCCACCACCCCGGAGTAGACGAGTTCTCAGACTGGGCAGTAACGAACGAGGTGCCGATCATCGGGATCGACATCCTTCCCGGGTCGCGGCCCCTAGAAACCGCGGCGCTACCTGAGAAGTGCGTCCTCGTCTTCGGGCAGGAGGGCCCGGGGCTGTCAGCGGAGATCCAGGGCCTTTGCGGCATTGTGTACTCGATCGCCCAATTCGGTTCGACACGGTCTATCAACGCCGGAGTAGCCTCCGGTATCGCTATGCACGCCTGGATACGGCAAAACGCCGAGCTCTGAGCAGTCTCCCGATTCTGGCAGGTCGGTCCGACACGCTCCGATTCGACCCGCCGATGACCGGCGGTCGGCCGGTCAATATGGCCAGGAGCCCGCCGAACAATGCGAGTTCTGACTCGACGACTGCTCCGTGAGCAGGCCCTTCGTTGTTCCGGCGAGCCTTCACCGCCTTTGTTCAACAGTCTCCAGGAGCCCGCTGAGCAATGCGAGTTCTGACTCGACGACTGCTCCGTGAGCAGCCACTTCGTTGTTCCGGCGAGTCTTCACCGCCTTTGTTCAACAGTCTCCAGGGGCCCGCCGAACAATGCGAGTTCTGACTCGACGACTGCTCCGTGAGCAGCCACTTTGTTGTTCCGGCGAGCCTTCACCGCCTTTGTTCAACGGTCTTCTAGCCCGAACCCTTTTCTCCCCTGGCAAATTGCCGACAGAAGACCCGTAGCGACCCTGCTACGCACGCCTCATGGAGGAGTCGTGGTGACTCACAGTATTGCCATGGATGGAACGCATAGGCCGGCCCCGGCGGGCTGGCGCTACTACGCGTCCGTCGGCAGTCTGGTGATCGTTCTCACCGTTAGCGCCTCCTTCGTCCTTTCCTCGCTGTGGAGCGCTGCGACCGGAGCACTCGTCGGCGGCACCGTCTTTGCCCTCGTGGCGGTCGGCGCTGTGGTCGTGCTGGCGGTACGCGCCAGGCATCTGACCTCGTCCCGGGATCGCCAGGTTCGGCTGGAAAGGGCCATGGCGACATCGTCGGCGGCGCTCCTCAAGCGTGGAGTTGCCGATCCTGTCGGAACCGCACTCTTCGCACTCGTCGAAGGGGTAGAAGCGAGCTCGGTGTTCCTCGATTCGATTGGTGACAGCGAAGCGGATCAGAGCGGCATTGTCACAACGGTGCGTGACGTCCTCAGAACCTCCTCCACAGGGGAGCCTGCCGGATGGGATCTCATGCCGTGGCGAGTGACCCCGCAGACAAGACACCTTCTCGAGTCCGGTGAGCCTTGCGTCATCTGGCCAGAGGAACTCGACGAACGTTCTGCAGCAATCTATCGCGCCGCTCAGATTGGTTCGGAAATCGTCATCCCGATAACGGTCGAGGGCGCCTGGGTCGGGAATGTCGGTTTCAGCGCCAAGAACCCGGATCGGGAATGGACCGAGGGCGAGCGCCAGCTTCTGGTCGTCGGCGCAGAGATGATCGGCGTCTACTGGGAAAGAAGAGACGCGCTCGGTCGCCTCCAAGAGATGGTCGCGGCAAAGGATGAGTTCATCGCATCGGTCAGCCATGAGGTACGGACGCCGCTCACGGCAGTCCTTGGCTTTGCCCACGAACTCCACGAGTCCGGCGAGAAGTTCAGCGCTGCCGAAAGAGATGATCTGATTGAGCTCATGGCAGTGCAAAGCCAGGAGGTCGCCAATATCGTCGATGATCTGCTTATTGCTGCCCGTGCTGAGACGGGTTCGATCGTGATCGCACCCGAGACGGTGTCGGTTCGCACGGTTGTCGGCGAGGTGCTGTCATCGCACTCCGGCCGGGTTGACTTCTCGATCGGGGCGGATGAGGACCTCGAAGTTTGGGCCGACCCGATCCGCACCCGGCAGGTACTGCGCAACCTCCTTACCAACGCCGACCGCTACGGGGGCAGCACGGTCAAGATCCACGTAGCGAAAGAAACAGGAAGAGTTGCCATCGAGGTACGTGACGATGGAGAAGGCGTGCCAGACGATCTGCACGACCATGTCTTCGAACCATACGCTCGAGCCCACGACGGTCGTACCCAACCTGCGTCGGTAGGCCTCGGACTGTCGGTCGCACGCAAGCTGGCTCAGCTGATGAACGGGGACCTGGTCCTGACCCGGGACGATGGTTGGACGGTCTTCACGGTCACCTTGCCGAGGGCAGGATCCGACGAACCGCCGGCTCCATCACCCGTAGCGGTGATAGAGGCACGGCGGCCCGTGGTATCTGTGTAACTGTCCTAGACAGCAGGCTCCGGCGGAGCATCGTCCTTGCGTCCGGCCATGAATGCCCAGACTCCGCAAACGATGATCAAGAGACCGCCGATCAAGATCGTCAACGAGATCGGATAGAGCTCCGTGTTCTTGATCGTGTCGTAATTGTCGAGCTGGGCGGCGAACGCGGTGACCATCGATTGGAATCGGCCCATCGCGTCGCCCAGTCCTTCCAGAGCAGCCGAGGTCGCGGGGAACTGACTGAGGAACCCCTGCATCTCCTCGGAACTCATCTGCAGCTGCTGCGCCAGCGCCGGAAGCATCTCTTCCTGCATTTGCTGGCCCATGGCTCCAACGACACCCAGCGCCTGTGCCGATCCGGCGACGAGCTCCTCCGTATAGACGGGCTTGAGGGCTGCATTCAAGTCGTCGGCAGCGCTCGACTTCGGCAGGAACTGCAGCAACAGTGTCAACGCCACAACGATGACGCCAAAGCCAACGGCGAGCATCCAGCCGTAGCCGACCTTGCCGAGCATCAGGATGGCGACGACGATCGCGCCGACACCGATGAGCAGGATGATCCAGGGCACGGAGCTAGCGGGGAGGTTAGATGTAGGAATGGAGTCGGCTTGCTCGAAGTTGGACTGTTGTTGACCAAGCAACCCGACTACACCGGTGAATTGTTCGACTATGCCGGGCAGAGCCGCAACACCAGCGGCGACGGCCGGGAAGTTGGTTCCCAGGAAGGCGTTGAGCTCGTCCGGGGTCATCTGCAGCGCCTCTGCGATCGCAGGACCGAGCTGGGTGTTGAACTCTTCGCTCACTGCAGCGAGGCCGGCCACGTCGGCCTCAGCGGTGGCGATAGCCTCGTCGGTCATTATCGGTCGGAAATCGTCGGTGAGTTCCTCGAATGCCGTGCCCACTGTGAACAGGTTGTTGGCGAACAGAACGATCAGCATTACAACGCCGATCGCCAGTACGCCGAACGCGGGTAGGCGCTTGTTCATGGTCTCCTCCTCATAGCCAACCGTTGCGGTCGGCGGACTGGTCCTTCCCCATGCCTGCATGATTGCAGCACATTCACGTTCGAGCATCTAGGGGCCGGTCGACCCCCGCCGCCGGGACGGAAACCGGGCACTCCGCGCCTATCTTGGTGGAATGAAGGACATGACACCCGACGAGGTGCAAGGTTTTCTCACGATGGGGACTCGTACCGGCAAGCTTGCCATCGTGCGCAGAGACGGGCGGCCGCATGTGACGCCGATATGGTTCGCCGTCGACGGAGACGACGTCGTATTCATGACCCACCACACTTCGAGCAAGGCTCATGCAATCCGCCGTGACCGCCGGGTCGCAATGGTGGTGGATCAGGAGACGCCCCCGTATGCCTTCGTCCTGATCGAGGGCGAAGTTGCAGTCTCGGAGGAACCCGACGAGCTGTTGCACTGGGCAACCGCTATCGGCGGGCGCTATATGGGTGCCGAGCGTGCGGCCGACTACGGCAGACGCAACGGGGTCCCCGGTGAGCTGCTGGTTCGTCTGCGGCCCCGCAAGATCATCGCCAAGTCGGGTATTGCCGACTGAGGGCTGCCTCAGACCTGGTCGATGAACGACGCGTACTGGCCGAGCTTCTCGAGGACGATCGGCGCCTCGATGGAAGGAAGCGTGAATATCGCCCGGGTAACTCCGGCTGCGGCGAGTTCAGCGAGCTTCTGCTCGTCGCGGGGTGCGGAGAACACCCCTATCTCGATTTCGGCAGGGTCCCGGCCGGCATCCTCTGCGGCCTGTTCCATGGCTGCCGTCTTCTCGCCGATGGGATGTCGGCCGTAGATCGGCATCCATCCGTCGCAGAACTCGACGATATGGGCGAATGTCTTCGGCCCGGCAGCACCACCCATGATTATTGGAGGATGAGGCTGTTGATGGGGCTTGGGCCATGCCCAGCTCGGTTCGAGATGAAGTCGTTCTCCCTCGAATGAGGCTTCCTCGTTGGTCCACAGCTCCTTCATCAGCAGCACCTTCTCCCGAAGGAGCGCCCTGCGCTCGGTGTAGCGCACGCCATGCTGCGCCATCTCTTCCTTGTTCCATCCGTAGCCAACGCCAAACAGGAGCCTTCCGTGCGATAGGGCATCGATGCTCGCCACCTGCTTGGCCAGCCAGATCGGATCACGCTGCGCAACCAGCGTGATCCCACTGCCGACCCGTAGCGTCGTGGTTGCCGCTGCGGCTGCGGTGAGTGAGACAAACTGGTCGTACGTCCTCCAGTACATCTCGGGCAGAGGAGGGGCATCTGCCTGGCCCCCCCACGGGGTGCGGCGATCGACCGGAATGTGGCTGTGCTCCGGAAACCACACCGATTCAAAGCCGTGTTGCTCCGCAGCTTTCGCCAGTTCCCCCGGCTCTATCGTCTTGTCGGTCGGGAAGATCATTACCCCGAGCTTCATCGTCTACCTCGCTCGCGGGTCGACCGAGTCGGGGTCGATGTCGTAGCGCTTGATCGCATCGTCGACAACGTGTGGCTCGACGGCCCCGTCGGCGGCCAACGCGGCCAAGGTCGCCACCACCACGTGACCGGTGTCGACTTCGAAGAATCGGCGCAGTGCCTCGCGTGTGTCGGATCGACCGAACCCATCGGTTCCGAGCGGCACCCACCGGCGGGGCACAAATCGACCTATCTGGTCGGGGACCGCCTTCATGTAGTCCGACACCGCCACCACCGGACCTGATCCGTCCTGGAGGACCTGGGTGACGAAGGGAACCCGGGGCTCGTCGTTCGGATGCAGCCGGTTCCACCGCTCAACCTCGATCGCTTCCTCTCTGAGCTTCTTGTAGCTCGTGGCGCTCCAGAGATCCGCCGCAACGCCATAGTGTTCGAGCAGATCCTGCTGAGCCTCACGGGCGGCAGCGTGCGCCGGTCCAGAGAACAGGATCGTCGCACTGTGGGCACCGGCCTGCGGCCGTTCGTCGAACCGGTACAGTCCCCGGACAATTCCTTCGTCCACGTCGCTTGGCTTCGCAGGTTGGACGTAGTTCTCGTTGTAGATGGTGAGGTAGTAGAAGATGTCCTCGCCATCGACGTACATCCGTTGCAGGCCATCCCGGATGATCGTCGCCACTTCGTAAGCGAAGGCCGGGTCGTATGCCTGGCATACGGGAACCGTTGATGCGAGCAGCAGGCTGTGCCCGTCCTGGTGTTGCAGGCCTTCTCCGAGGAGGGTTGTTCTTCCTGCCGTTCCGCCCAGCAGGAACCCGCGGGCCCTCGAGTCTGCGGCGGACCAGATGGAATCGCCCACCCTTTGGAAGCCAAACATCGAGTAGAACGTGAAGAACGGAACCATCGGGACGCCCCGCGTCGCATACGAGGTTGCTGCGGCGATCCAAATGGCCAGGCTTCCGGCCTCGGTTATCCCCTCTTCGAGTATCTGGCCATCTGTTCCCTCGACATAGGACAGCAGCATGTTGTGGTCGACCGGCTCGTAGAGCTGACCTTGCGAGGCATAGATCTTGAGCTCCTTGAAAAGGGCGTCCATACCGAAGGTACGGCCCTCATCGGGAATGATGGGCACCACCCGATCCCCAAATTTCTCATCCCGGGCCAGGGAGCGGAGCAGCCGAACGAAGGCACCAGTCGTGGAGACTTCGGCCTTCCCCGATCCTGCATCGAACTCGCCGTATACGCTTTCGTCCGGCATCTCGAGGGGACGGCGGACATCTACTACGCGTGCGGGAACGTGGCCGTCGAGCGCCTTGCGCCGCTGCATCAGATACCTGTGTTCCGGTGAATCCTCGGCGGGCCGGAAATACGGGGGCTCGACATCGTCGTCGAGAGCCTCGGCAGGGATGTCGTCCTCGAGATGGAGCCGCGAGCGCAGCGTCATCAACTGTTGATTGCTGAGTTTCTTGATGGAGTGGGTCGCATTGCGGCCCTCCACATCGGGCCCAAGCGTCCAGCCTTTAATGGTCTTGGCGAGGATTACCGTCGGCGCACCGTTTGTTTCGGTGGCCGCCTTGTAGGCGGCATAGACCTTGCGGTAGTCGAGGCCGCCGCGACGCAGCCTCCAGATATCGGCGTCGCTCATGTGCTCGACCATCTGGCGAAGACGGGGATCGGGGCCGAAGAAGTGCTCCCGGACGAAGGCTCCGTCCTCGGCCTTGAAGCGCTGGTACTCCCCGTCGACCGTGGTGTTCATCTTCTCGACGAGGACGCTGTCGACGTCCTTGGCCAGCAGCGGGTCCCATGAGCTTCCCCATATGACCTTGACCACGTTCCAACCGGCGCCCCGGAAAATGGCTTCCAGTTCCTGAATGATCTTGCCGTTGCCCCGGACCGGGCCGTCGAGCCGCTGCAGGTTGCAGTTGACCACCCAGGTGAGGTTGTCCAGCTTTTCTCTACCGGCGAGAGTTATCGACCCGAGAGTCTCTGGTTCGTCGGTCTCGCCGTCCCCGAGGAAGCACCAAACCCGGGAGTCGGACGTCTGGTCGATCCTGCGGTTGGCCAGGTACTTATTGAACCGGGCCTGATAGATGGAGTTGATCGGGCCGAGGCCCATCGAAACGGTCGGGTACTCCCAGAACTCAGGCATGAGGCGGGGGTGTGGATACGATGACAGCCCGCCACCGATCTCGCGGCGGAAACGGTCGAGATCTCCTTCGTCGAGGCGCCGCTCCAGGAACGCCCGGGCGTAGACGCCGGGGGCGGCATGACCCTGGAAGTAGATGTGATCGCCGGCTGTGCCGTCGCCCTTGCCTCGGAAGAAGTGGTTGAAGCCAACCTCATAGAGCACTGCCGATGACGCGAACGTTGATAGATGCCCGCCGATTCCTTCGGCCTCATTGTTCGCCTTTATGACCATCACCGCAGCGTTCCACCTAACGAAGCGGCGAATCCGCCTTTCGATTTCCTCATCGCCGGGGAACCACGCCTCGTGCTCGGGTGGGATTGTGTTTATGTACGGCGTGCTCACAGAGGCCGGAACACCCACGTTCTGCGCCCGGGCGCGTTCAATGAGCTTTGCCATGAGAAACTGGGCGCGGGAGTGGCCACTTGCGCTGATGACGGTGTCGAGCGACTCCAGCCATTCACTGGTTTCGCCCGGATCGGTATCGGGAAGCTGATGAGTGAACCCATCGATGATCATGCTGCTGACTCCAATAAGGTGGTGGCGTCGAGGTTACCGACCGCGCCGGATCTTCGCGACGAAGCGACCTCTGGCCCGTGAGAGTGTGCCGGAAGACCAGGTTGGGCAGGTAGTGTTGACAATGTGATCGACCATCTTGTGTACGCAACCGACGACGTCGACCGGACGGCAAAGGACCTGGCCGACCGGTTGGGCGTTGCGGCCGCCCCCGGGGGCCGGCACCTCGGCTATGGCACTCGCAACGCCCTTATCTCTCTGGGACCCGACGTCTACCTCGAGATCATCGGGCCCGACTCAGGCCAGCCGCCGCCGGCCGGTGGCTATTGGTACGGAATCAACAGCATCCAAACTCCGCGACTGGTGACTTGGACGGCTCGGCTGGAACATATCGAGAGGGTCGCCGCCCATGCCCACGCCCAGGGCTATGAGACTGGGGACGTTCACAAAGTCTTCCGGGAGACTCCCGATGGGGAGCGTTTGTCATGGCGTCTCACCATGCCGACGGGCGCCGGGGACGGATTGGTCCCCAACATCATCGAGTGGGATCCGGGTTGTCCGCATCCGTCTGAGACCGCGCCGAAGGGCGTTGAACTGGTGAACCTCCGGGGACATCATCCGGATCCGGACGCCATCAATGCGATGCTCGTCGCCCTCGGTGTTGAACTTCCTGTAGAGCGTGCTCCACTGCCGGGGCTGAGTGCGCTGCTCGATACCCCCCGTGGGCCGGTCGAACTGGTGTAGGCGTGGAGATCACAACGGTCCGCACTCCCGGCCTAGGAGATAGCACCTACGTCGTCGTCCACGAAGGTCAGGCACTGGTCGTCGACCCCCAGCGTGACATTGATCGCTTCATGTTCATCCTCAGCGAGACCAATGCTGAACTTCGATACGTGCTCGAGACTCATATTCATAACGACTATGTGTCGGGTGGCAGAGAACTGGCGGCGATCACCGGGGCCGAACTTGTCTTGCCGGCGGCTGGTGCCGTCAAGTTCGATCATCTCCCTGCGTTCCACAATGAGGACATCGAGTCGGGCAGTTGGTCTATCCGGCCGATCCACACCCCGGGCCACACGCCGGAGCATCTCAGTTACGTAGCGATTGTGGAAGATGAGCCGGTCGCTCTGTTCAGCGGCGGCAGTCTGCTCGTTGGATCTGCGGGCCGTCCCGACCTGCTTGGCATGGATCGGGCCCGCACCCTGGCGCATCTGCAGTATCTGTCGGTGAATCGGCTTGCCCGATTCCCGGACGAAGTAGGACTCTTTCCAACCCACGGTGCCGGTTCCTTCTGTACCTCGACCGTGGCCGGTGCGCACACCTCCACTATCGGCCAGGAGAAGAGATCCAATCCTGTACTGCAATACGACGACCGTGAGTCGTTTATCAAGGATCAGCTCGCAGGCTTGCAGCCGTTTCCGAAGTACTACGCCTACATGGGCCCATCTAACCTGGCCGGCCCGGACCCCATTCCGCCGCTGCAATTGCCCGAGCTCGGGCTTGCGCAGATCGAAGCGGCCACCGTTGTGGATATCCGTCCTGCGGAGACTTACGCAACCGGGCATCTTCCGGGGTCGATCGGTATCCCGTTCAGCGACCAGGTCGGCGTATGGGCAGGGTGGGTGCTTCCGTTCGACGCGGAGATCGTCCTTGTCGCGGAGCGAGGCCAGGATGTCGATGAGGTGCATCGCCAGTTCGCTCGCATCGGGTTCGATCACGTCCAGGGCGTTGTCTACGACCTGCCCCCGACAATCGAGCTGGTCTCCTACGAGACTCTTCGCATCGGAGACTTCCTGGAGCAGATGGAAGCAGGTCTGATCCAACAGGTGATCGATGTGCGTGCCCCGAACGAATGGGACGAAGGTCATCTGGATGGGTCGGAGCTCCGATACGTGCCGGACCTGTTCGCGGACACCGCTGGAATCGATCCATCAAAAACCGCTTGGTTGCTTTGCGGCACCGGCCATCGGTCGACCGTCGCGGCCGGAGCCCTGGAGCGGGATGGATTAGAGCCGGCGGTTCTGGTCGGTCACGGCGTCACCGATGTACTGAAACACCTCGGGACGATCGGGTAGCCACTTTCTCAGGCGAGCGGGGCAAACAAGTCGACCGGGTTCCCGTCTGGATCAAGCACCGTGGCGTAGCGCTGACCCCAGAGAGCGTCGAACGGTTCGACGTGGCCTTGGTAGCCGGCAGCCAAGACTTCTCTGAATGTCGCATCCACCTCGTCGGGCGTTTCACACAGGAGGGCCAGCGACATACGGTGACCGCCCGCCGGAAGCTCCCATTTGCTGAAGCTGGTGACGACTTCGATTGTGTCCCACATGAGGCGAATACCTGAGGGGAGGGTTGCCTCGACATGGCCTTCGTCGGTGCCCTCGGGCAGGTCGAGGCCGAGCAGTCGGTAGAAGGCGAGTGTGGCTGCCATGTCGGATACGACAAACCCGATTGCATCGAGTTGCGGGCTCATTATTCCGCTTCCTGTTCCGGTAACCACGAGTCGGCATAGTTGCCGCTGGCGTTCCACAGGATCCAGCCGACACCACGTGCCTCAGCTTCTTCGATCTCTGTTTGGACCTGGGCAGTGTTGTAGTAGAACGCCTGTAGCCACGGCCTCATCAGCGCTCCGGGGGCCAAACGCGGCATCCCGTTGTCCAGGGCATCGCCAACCACCGGTCCTGGGTGCTCGTTGGGATCCGGGAAACCGAGCCATCCATCCGAATAGTGGCTCGGGTAAATCATCGGGCTGACGGCGTCGACGCTCGCGGAAACTTCCTCGGGTCGGTGCCCGATTCCCTCGTCGCCCGGAGAGGAGAGAACGATGGCGAATATGTCGGCAGAGAGGGCGCAGCCGAGCGGATGGAGGCGAGACCTGGCTTCGCTCAAGAAGGCGGCGATGGTCGCCACACGTTCTTCCTCCGTCATTGGCTTGCGCTGCTGAGCGACTACTGCGGTTTGTCCGGCGGGAAAGCGGACGTAGTCGAACTGAATCTCGTCGAACCCGATCTCACATGCTTCGACCGCGAGTTGTAGGGGGTATTCCCAAGCATCCTCGAGGGTCGGATCGATCCACCTGCCGGCCAGTTTGTGGTCGGGCCGTTCCCGGACCCACATCTTGTCTTCGAACGTGACAATCCGGGTAATCGTGTAGAGCCCCCGGTCCTTTGCCATCGCGATCAACTCGATCGGATCGTATCGGGGCTCAACCGAACCGATTTCCGCTGCAAACTCGGACTCAGACTCGTAGAGGACCTTGCTCGTCTCGTCCTTGGTGTCGAACACGAGTGCGTTGATTGCGCTGTTCTCGGCCTGATCCAGCAGTTTTGCGAACAGCTCCGGGCTAGAGGCAACGTCACCGGTTGCCCGCAGCCCTCGAATGACCCGCGGCTCCATCGTGATGTCCAACTGGTCGGCATTCCCGGCCCACTCGACCGTCACCGGCAACCAACCCGGCCTCGACACGGCGATAGCTCCCGGCTCGATCGCCACAAAGTTGAACGATCCGTCGGCGGAGGTGACCTCGGATCGGTTGCCCACGACAACGGTTGCATCCGCGAGGCCGCTTCCGGATACGTCGCTCACGAAACCGGAGAGGTCGAAAGTCGGCGGAAGAGTCGTGGTAGTCGTGGTGGTTGTGCTGGTTGTGCTGGAAGTCGTGGATGTGGTGGTCACAGGTGGCAACGAAGTGACCGCCGGAGGCAGTTCTGTGCTGTCGACCTCAGCGGTGCCGGCATTGCAGGCGCCGAGCAATCCGACAGCGACGGCGACGACGGCCCATTGGTGAGTCCGGATCCGCTTCATGGGCCGGAAGGCTAACGGGGTGCGGTGGTTTTGCGACCGACCATGATTACGCCGGTGAGCGTGAGCAGGCCACCCACTGCGATGGCCGGGGTAATCACCTCGTCGAGCAGGAGAGCTCCTGCGGTGACCCCCACAAGCGGGGCGACGTAGCCGGTCAGGGCAACCCTGGCGGCGGTTGTATGGCGTGAAGCGTAGAGCGTGGCTACGAACGGAAGGAGGGTGCTGCCCAGTCCCAAGAGGATCAGCAATTGCCAGGAGCGGGTGTTGAGCTCGGCGATGGCGATGTCGTTGGCTACCAGGCCTCCCAGCAGAGCCACAAGCCCCCCGGACACGAACATGGGGATAGAGAGGGTTGCCGTGTCGTGGAGTGGTGCAAAGCGGCGGCTGAGGATGCCACTGATCGATCCGAACAGCACGCCTCCGAGCGCAAGGCTGCCACCGATGACGCTGTTGCCCGAGCCGTCGGCGATGCCGCTGTCGCCCGACAGGATGAGCAGCGTGGTGCCGAGAACTCCCAGCCCAAGGCCAAACATCTGCAACTTGGCCAGGTTCTCTCTGAGAAACACGGCGCCCAGCGCGGACGTCGTGACCGGAATCAGCGTGATCACAAGTCCCTCGACCCCTGCCGAGATGTAATTCAAAGACGATATGAACAGGATCGGCGCCAGGCCGATGCGAAGGATCCCGATCAGCGAACCGTGAAGCCATTCCGTCCTATTGGGGACCCTTCGTGTCACCAGCCCGAATAGCACGACCGCCAGCGTTGCCACCACCGTGCGGACCACGACCACTGTGAAGGTTGTTGCTCCCTCCTGGTAGACGGCGCGCACCCCCACGCCGGCAAGCCCCCAACCGAAAGAAGCCGCGCCGAGAACCGCGATGATCCGTGTTCGCATTTTGGCACCCTAGGCGTTCGATTCGGGGCGACGATTGTCGGCATGGATGCCTTCGACCGCTGGGTCACCTCGGCAATGAGGTCGTGCCGTGGTGTGTCGCAGAACCGGCTTCACAGAAGTTTCACGTGATCGACCCCTGAGCTTTCACACGTCAATGGTGTGATGGCGACCCGGTTCAGGAGACAGGCTTTGCGGTTGATGAAGAGATTGAGTTGGTGGAAGACCGGCCTTGTGTTTGCTGCATTGGCGATTCCTGTTGCCGCATGTGATTCGGCTAGCGACGGAGCTGTGGTTACGTCACAGGCGGCAGCGGGGTTCGCCGACTCTGCGGCGGAGACGCCGACAATCTCCGACGTTGCGGAGTCCACCGACCGCGATGATCGCGCCGGGCGGAACAGGTCCGGTTCAGCGACGTCGGTTGCAGGAGTGGAACAAGATGTGACTGCCGCCCTTCTCCTATTGCGGGAGGAGGAGAAGCTGGCGCGCGACGTCTACCTCGAGATGCAGAAGTTGTGGGGCCTGTCGATCTTCGAAAACATCGCGGCCTCTGAGCAGAAGCATATGGATGCGGTCCTCGGACTGTTGGATGCGTCCAGCATCGCCGACCCGATAAGGGACAACGGTCGGGGTGTTTTCACCGACCCGGCCCTCCAGAATCTCTACGACGATCTTGTGGGGCGCGGGGCGACGTCGCCCGAGGAGGGGCTAATGGTCGGGGCGGTGATCGAAGACCTCGACATAAGGGACCTCAGATTGGCATCCGGGTTGAGCTCCGATCCGCAGATCGGGCGGGTTCTCGGCAATCTGGAGCGTGCGTCACTCAATCACCTGAGGGCATTCTCTAGGCAATTGGACAAGAGAGGCGTCCCCTACACGCCATCCCACATGGACGCTGCCGAATACGAAGCCGTAATCGCTGCAGGCAACGAGCGGGGGAGAGGGCATCGCGACGCCTGAGCAGCGATTATCGGTCTTCGGGAGAGCTGCGGAACGATTCCCAGCCGGCGATCTGGGCCAGCACGCCCACCTTCTCAGTGCCGGTCATCCACGATGCGCCCACAGCCACCCGGGTCAGCTCGACCGGATCGGCGCCAAACCTGGCAGCCACTTCGCGTAGCTCGGCAGCGACACTTGTGTGGAAGAAGGTCGGGTCATCGGAGCTGACCGTGACTCTGGCTCCGCGGGCGAGAAGGATTTCCACCGGATGCTCGGCCCAGGACTCCACGACGCCTGTACGGAGATTCGACGTCGGGCAAACCTCGAGCGGTATCTGGTCTTCGACCACCCTCTCGAGAAGGGATTCGTCCTCGACGACACGCACGCCGTGACCGATTCGCTCTACCCCGAGTACGTCCAATGCGGCAGCGACGCTGCTCGGCCCCGCGGCTTCGCCGGCGTGTGCCGTCAGTCGGAAGCCCACTGTGCGCGCTTGCCGGTAGACGCTCCCGAACAGCTCGGCCGGATACCTCTGTTCGGAGCCACCAATGGTTATTCCCCTAATGCCTGCCTCGTCGGCCACTTCAGTGACTGCGGCCAGCGTGCGGCGGGCACGTTCGACGCCCGTGTCCCTAACCAGGTCGCAGTTGAGGACGACCTGGATGGCGGGGACTCTGTCGAGCCCGCTCCGGATGGCGATTGCGATTTCTTGGGGAGTCAATCCGTGGCGCTCGAAGTCTGTTGGTGAGAAGGAGGCCTCGGCATAGACGACGTTCTGTTGGGCTAGGTCGGCTGCGACCGCCTCAGCCATCATGGTGAAGTCCTCGGCGTTCCGAACGAAGCCGGTCATCCACCACCAGGTGTCGATGAACTCTGGGAAGGTCGAGTACTGCAGCCGAGAGATGAGAGCTTGTTTGTCGGGGACGGCGGCATCACCTCCGCACGACTCGATGAGTTGCCAGAGCGTATCGAGGGGGACGGCGCCCTCGAGGTGGAGATGCAACTCGACCTTGGGTAGCGAGGCGAAACCGTCAGGCGAGGTCATGGAGCGCGGTGAGCAGCCGATCGACCTCGTCCTCGGTCGTGTAGTGAAGAAAGCCGATTCGGACCAGACCCCCGTCGGTGCGGCGTAGGGCCTTCATCACCTCGACCGCGTAGTAGTGACCGTCGGTGACGTAGATGCCCCTGTCGCCCAACTCGGTGGCCAGTCGCCGCGCCGATATGCCGTCCAGCTCGATGGCATAGGTGGGTGTGCGCTTGGTGAGATCGTCGGTGATACCGAAGACCGTGGCCGACTTGGGAAGCCCGTCGAGGAAGCGTTCTCCGAGGTGGATGGCGTGGTCTTGTATCTCAGCGTTTGCGGCGGCGATCTGGTCACGCCTTGTCGGCTCGCCGGGAGCAAGTCCGGCTATGTGGTCAACAGCAGCGGTGACCCCGGCAAGCGCTTCAAAGCTCTGGGTTCCGGTCTCCCACTTGCCGGGTCCCGTCGCCGGGGAAGGCCGCACCTTGTAGGCGTCGAGCTCTTCGAGGAGAGACGCTCGCCCTGCCATGGCCCCAATGTGGGGACCGAAGAACTTGTAGGCCGATGCCAGGAGGAAATCGCAATCGGTCCCGGCGATGTCGATGAGGCCGTGTGGGGCGTAATGGACCGCATCGACGACGATCAGGGCGCCGGCGTCGTGGGCGATACGCGTCGCCTCGGTGATATCGACGATGGTCCCGATGGCGTTGGAGGCGTGCGTGATCGCCACCAGCTTGGTTCGGGGTCCCACGACCTCTGCGAGGCGTTCGAGATCAAGTCGGTACGTATCGGTATCGAAGGGCACCCATTTGACCGTTGCCCCGCGGTCGGCGGCGGCGCGAAGCCATGGGGCTACGTTGGCATCGTGGTCGAGCCTGGTGACGACGATCTCGTCCCCGGGCCCCCAGGTCGCCGCCAGGGCCCGACTCAGGGCGAGGTTGAGGCTGGTCATGTTCATCCCGAAAGAGATGTAGTCGTCCGGGCGGGCGCCGAAGAGGTCGCCGACCGCGTCCCGCGCCGTTTCGTGGGCCGCTTCAGAATCGCGGCTGGCTGCAAAAGCTCCGCCGTGGTTCGAGCCACCTCGCGTCAGAAACGAGCCGATGGCATCAATCACCGAATACGGAACCTGGCTTCCGCCGGGTCCATCGAACCAGGCGACGGTTGTGCCGTTCTCCTCGCGCCGCAACGCGGGAAACTGCGCCCTGATATCGGCAGTACTGAGCGGACTCATCGATTCTCCTAGATGTCACAGGATATGTGTGATGTTAGGAGCCCCCCAAACAGATGCTGTGGAGGCTCGTGGGTGGTTCGGGGTTTGTGGTTTGTGTGTGTGTTTGTGAGCCGGTGCTGGCATTGAAATGCTGGGGGAGACCAGCCGGGCGATCCGTCGGGATCCGACAGTGTGACGGAAACCGACATCTCTAACCCTCACTGAGGCGCACGGTGGCGGCGTCCGAGCTTTCGGCCCTGGTCGCCGACAAAACAATAGATCTTGGTCTGGCGGTTCGGTGGCCCGGTGACGTCGAGGCGAGCTTTGCGGGGGTAGAGGCACTCCCATTAGGCGCCGAGGAATTGGTGATTGTGGGAGCTTTGCCTTCTCCGGGCAGCGAAGCGCCTATCGCCGACCTGGCCGGCCGTCTGATCGTCGCCGGACCATATCCCGAGTTCGAGGAAGGTGTGCGTCGACTGCTTGCTTCTCAGACGGGGTCCCCGGTGCTGGCACACACCGTGGGTGACGTCGCCAGCGGTTTCCGCATCGCATCGATTACCGGTGGTGCGATGGTGTTACCCCGCTCGATGGCAACGGGGACTGCTCTGCCGGTACGACCCATTCAGCCTGCAACGACGATGGAGACGGTGTTGCTCGCAACGAAGGAGCGATCGATGGACGAGGAAGTCTTCTCCATTGTGGTCGCCATCCACGAAGCTCTGACAGCCGTGGAGAGCCCGACTCCGGCAGGAGTCTCCTAGCTCAGGACACCCCTGAATTCCCAGTGCCACGACTCGTTCGAGATCGGATACCAGCCGTATTGTGCTCCGTTGGTGCGCAGCCAGGTGTATTCCCGATCGCCGACCCCGACGAGATGTCCGTTGGTCACATCGACCGCCAAGCCGTTGCCGTGCTCGCTCTGACCAGGCGGGAGCACGTTGGCTGTCTTCTCGCCACGCAGGTGGGCGTGGTACGCACCTTCCTGGACATCCCAGGACCGGTAGGAGTCGATGGCCCGCAAGTCGATGCCGTCGGTGGCGGCTGCAGCTCTCATCTCCTCCCACGCTGCGGCAGCAGGCGGCAGCAACCGTGCGCTGCCCGTCCAGCCGCCGGATACCTCAACGAGATCGGCGCTGCCGAGATGCCCGTTGCGGTACTCGATTCCGTTGATCTGCAGATATTCGGTCAGGTCGGCCGACCGGACTACCGTCGCTGAACGAGGGGCGATCGTTGGAGTGCCTGTGATCCCGAGCATCATGCCGAGAGTCATTCCCTGGGCCGCAGACATATCGAGACCCCCGATTGTGCTCGCCTGACCCTGAGGGGTGACGACGAACTGGCCCGGATCCAACGCCTCCGCCGACGAAACATCCCCGGGCGAAGATGCCTTGGGCACCTCGGCAAACTGGGCGTTCAAAACCGTCTGGAACCGGCCCGGGAGTGCGGGCGGTTGGGCACGATGCTGAATCGCATGGATGCGCGCTTGGATCTCGCTAATACCGCTCATCTAGGTCCCCGTCGGCCGGAACCGGCGATTGTTGAGCGCGGCGACAACGCCGGGGGAAACTGCGGGACGTCGCTAATCTCGGTTTCTGGAAACGCCTTCGGCCGGGATGGTTAATTCGTGAAGACTCGTCGTTCGGTTCGGTCAATTCTTGTGGCGCTACTCGCCCTGGGGCTGCTTGCGGTCACGCCGATAGGTGGTTTCGCCCTTGACCCCGGGGGCACATTCGTAGACGACAACGACTCAATTCACGAGGGTGCGATTGAGGCGATTGCTGATGAGGGGATTACGAGGGGTTGTAATCCGCCTACGAATGACCTGTTTTGTCCGAAGGATGTGGTGACTCGGGAGCAGATGGCGACGTTTTTGGTGAGGGCGTTGGATTTGCCTGGTGCTTCTGGTTCGTTTGTTGATACGGCTGGTTCT